>CAZEHT010000235.1:1391-2515 GCA_964511995.1 uncultured Mycobacterium sp. | reverse complement strand
TCGCTGACGCACGAAGGCGGGACCGCGGCCGCCGTTGCCATCCTGGAGGCGTGAGCGCAACCGGCTAACCTCAGCGCATGATTGATCTCCCTTCCCGGGTGCGCGACGTGCTGCCTTCGGTGCGCGCGGATCTGGAAGACCTGATTCGCATCGAGTCGGTCTGGGCGGACCCCGGACGCCGGGCCGAGGTGCATCGCAGTGCGCGGGCGGTTGCCGAGCTGTTCAGCGCTGTGGGCTTCCCTGACGTTCAGATCGTCAGTGAAGGCGGTGCCCCGGCGGTGATCGCCCGGTGCCCCCCGCCGCCGGGCGCGCCCACGGTCATGCTCTACGCGCACCACGATGTGCAGCCCGAGGGCGATCACAGCCGATGGCGGTCTCCGCCGTTTCAGCCGACCGAGCGTGACGGTCGGCTTTACGGTCGGGGCAGTGCCGACGACAAGGCGGGTATCGCGACGCACCTGGCGGCGATGCGGGCGTTCGGCGGCAAGCCGCCGGTGGGTGTGACGGTCTTCGTGGAGGGTGAGGAGGAGTCCGGCTCGCCATCCCTGGGCAGGCTGCTGGCTGCCCACCGGGACAAGCTGGCGGCCGATGTCATCGTCATCGCGGACTCCGACAACTGGAGCACCGAGGTCCCCGCGCTGACGGTGTCACTGCGCGGCCTGGTCGACTGTGTGGTCGAGGTCGCGACACTCGATCACGGCCTGCATTCGGGCTTGTGGGGAGGCGTGGTGCCCGACGCGGTCTCGGCCCTCGTCCGCCTGCTCGCCAGCCTGCACGACGACCAGGGCAACGTCGTCGTCGCCGGTTTGCACGAGGGCGTCGCGGCCGACGTCGACTATCCTCGCGAACGCGTTCGAGAGGAATCGGGTCTGCTCGACGGCGTCCGGGAAATCGGTTCCGGTCCCGTCGTCCAGCGGTTGTGGGCCAAGCCGGCCATCACCGTTATCGGGATCGACGCGACGTCCATCGCGGCCTCGTCGAACACCCTGATTCCTCGGGCGCGGGCGAAGGTCAGCCTGCGGGTGGCTCCCGGCGGCGACGCCGGCGCCCACGTGGCCGCGCTGCGATCGCATCTGGAGTCGCATGCCCCGTGGGGCGCCCGGGTGACCGTCACCCCCGGCGAC
>CAZEHT010000235.1:0-1291 GCA_964511995.1 uncultured Mycobacterium sp. | reverse complement strand
GCCAGATCGCGGCGAAGCTTGGCGACGTGGCCGGTGGCTTTGACGTTGTATTGGGATAGTGCGATTCTCCCCGTCTCGTCCACGAGGAATGTCGAGCGGATGACGCCTTGAACGGTCTTTCCGTACAGGGTCTTCTCGCCGTAGGCGCCCCATGCCGCCAGCACCCTTTTATCCGGGTCGGAGAGCAGCGGGAAATTGAGGCTCTCAGCGTCGCGGAACCGGGCCAGCTTCTCGGGCTTGTCCGGTGAGATGCCAACGACGTCCAGGCCGGCGCTCTGCAGTTCGGACAGGTCGTCGCGGAAATCGCATGCCTGTTTCGTGCATCCCGGCGTCGAGGCGGCCGGATAGAAGTACACGATGACCTTCCGGCCCACGAAGTCGGAAAGGCTGACGGTATTGCCGTCGGCATCCGGAAGGCTGAAGGCGGGTGCCTCGTCCCCCACGGCGAGGCGAGCGGCTGCGGTCAACTTTCGTTCCTCCTTGGAGCACCGGGCCTCGAAAGGCGTACCCACTGAACTAGGGTAGTAGGCCGAGAGTCAGCACCCGATGGAGGCAAACCGTGGCGGACCGAGACCCCGACACCATCAAGGCCGAGATTCACGAGGCCCGCGAGCGGTTGGCATACGATGTCGACTCGCTCACGGAGCGTGCCAACCCGCGCAGAATCGCCGACGACGCCAAAGCCAAGGCGGTGGAGGTCGCCCGACAGCCTGCGGTCACGTACACGCTCATCGGCGTGGTCGTCGCGGCGATCCTCTTGATGATCTACCGCATCAGGCGCTTCTGACTCCGGATATCAGCGGCGCCGTCCGATATCAGCGGCGCCGAAACCACCCTCCGAATGAAGGGGCCGGGGGGTTGGCCTGAAGCCCCAGTCGGTTGCAGCTCAACACGGCGATTGGCGTGGGCGCCGCGGATTGTGCACTGCCCTCACCGACCGGGTAGCGGTTGACCGTCGCCATCAGCAAAGACCTCGATCCGTCGGCTGGCAGCATCGTCCAATGGTTGCTAGCCTCAGCTAATCTAGTAGTAACGTCAGCAGGCTCTTCGAACAGCATACACGACTGATCCAGCAAACGTTGAAGATACGTCCCGCGCACTTTTGTCGGCTTGGTTGCCGCTGGTCCTCGCGACGGCAGTTGTGCCGCATCGATCATTCGAAGCCGGCCGGCGAAACCCAGAACCGCAATGCGCAACCGCGCATCCTCAATGACCGACACGGCGATGTTCTCCGGCACACTCGCACAACACGGGATCGACCAGGGCCGCCTGAACAGGGGCCTGAACAGGG
>CAZEHT010000234.1:0-2524 GCA_964511995.1 uncultured Mycobacterium sp. | reverse complement strand
TCAAGACCTGGCACTACTGGTGGCAGGCCCATCTGCTGGACTGCCTGGTGGACGCCCAGGTACGCGACCCGCAACCGACGCGAGTGCAATCCATCGTTCGTCAGATCCGCGGCCATAAAGTGCGAAATACCGGGTGGACCAACGACTACTACGACGACATGGCGTGGCTGGCGCTCGCACTGGAGCGCGCCGGTCGGCTGGTCGGCGTCGACCGGCCCTCGGCGTTGGGGACGTTGTCCGCGCAGCTGGTCAACGCCTGGGTTCCCGAGGATGGCGGGGGAATCCCGTGGCGTAAGCAGGATCAGTTCTTCAACGCCCCGGCCAACGGGCCTGCGGGCATCTTCCTGACGCGCTTGGGGGATCGCCTCCGGCGCGCCCAGCAGATGGCCGACTGGATCGACGAGACGCTCCTCGACCCCGAAACCCATCTGGTCTTCGACGGGATCAAAGCGGGCTCGCTGGTGCGCGCCCAGTACACCTACTGCCAGGGCGTGGTCGTCGGGCTGGAGACTGAGCTGGCGATTCGTACCGCCGACGAGCGGCACGGCGAACGGGTGCGGCGCCTGGTGGCGGCGATCAGCAGGGAAATGGCGCCCGACGGCGTGATCAGGGGCGCCGGCGGTGGGGATGGCGGCCTGTTCGCCGGGATCACCGCGAGATACCTCGCCCTGGCGGCCACCACGCTGCCGGGTGACTCCGCCGAAGACGCCGCCGCCCGCGAAACCGCGGCGACGCTGGTCCTCAAATCCGCGCAGTCGGCCTGGGACTGTCGGCAGACCGTAAACGGGCTTCCGCTGTTCGGTCCGTTCTGGGATCGGCCTGCCGAAGTGCCGGGTACTTCCGGCGCTCCGGCGCAGTTCGTAGCGGGAGCGGTGAACTCCGCCGCGGTACCCGAACAGGATCTGTCGGTGCAGTTGTCGGGCTGGATGCTGATGGAGGCGGCCTACTGCGTCACCGGTGCCGCAGGGGCGGAGGACACCGGAACCGGCGAAGTGGCCGGTGGGCTCGAGCACGCCGACGAGGGCACCGGCGAGGCCGACGAGACTCCCGAATCCTGAAGGTAGGCGACGATCGCGTTCGTCAGACCACGACGGGCGGCGTCGAGATCGTAGTAGCCGCCGAGTTGGCGTTCGGAGCTGATCCCGCGCATCGCACCCGGAATGAACGTGGCGACCTCGCGGATCCTCTCGGGGTTCACGTCGACACCGGCAAAGGCCTTCTGGCAGGCGTCCATCCAGCCCCGTCCCCACGACGAGAGTTCGGCCGCGGTGCGCGGGTAGAGGCGCTCGAGCTGTGCGATATCGCGCGGTAGCGACATCCGCAGCGTTTCGATTGCCCGCGAATCGGGGGCGGTCAGTCCTTCGTAGAGGGTGTCGATGATGGTGGCGACGCGCTGGCGCAGCGGGGTGTCGGGGTCGAGCGCGGCGGTCGGATCACCGCGGCGTTCCGCGGTGTGTCGCAACACGGCCGCCCACAGCCCGTCGATGTCGCCGAACTGGTACTTGACCGCGCCCCAGGTGGCTCCGATCTGCTTGGCGATCCGGTTGGCCGACGCTGCGGCCGGGTTGCCGGACGCCAGCGAACGCAGGGCGGCGTCGAGCATGCTCTCCCGCGTGGCCTGGCCACGGCGGTTGGCGCGCCGCTCGGGCATATCCGACTCGATCACTGACCGCATGCTAGTCAATCCTTGACTATCACAGAACCCTCTGTGAATGTAGGTGCATGGCGACCACTCCGCTGTCGATGAAGCCGACCGGATGGTTTCAAGTGGCGTGGTCGGACGAGATCGGCGTGGGAGATGTGCTGCGGCTGAAGTACTTCGACCGGGAAATGATCGCCTGGCGTGCCCGGTCGGGTCGGTTGACGGTGATGGACGCGTACTGCGAGCACCTCGGCGCGCACCTGGGTTTCGGCGGGCACGTGCAGGGTGAGGTGCTGCAATGCCCGTTCCACGGCTGGCAGTGGAATCACGAAGGGCGTAACACCTGCATTCCCTACGAGGATCGGCCAAACCGCGGCCGGCGGATCCGCACCTTTCCGACCGTCGAGCGCAACGAGTCGGTCTACATTTGGCATGACATCGATGGGCGCGAGCCGTACTTCGAGGTTCCCGATGTGTTCGCGAGTTTCGCCGACGGCAGCTCTGCGGCCGATTACTACCCTCAGCAGCGGCTGTACCGCTCCGGACTCGAGCTGCATCCCCAGTACGTTCTCGAAAACGGCGTTGATTTCGCGCATTTCAAGTTCGTGCACAAGACGCCGATCATCCCCGTGTTCACTCGTCACGACTTCGGCCAACCCGTCTCCTACGTCGACTTCACCATCTCCTTCGAGGGCTGCGACGGCCAGCGGATCGAGGACGTCAACTCGGGCGTCCAGGCGATCAACGGCGGACTCGGCGCCTCGGTGACCAAGAGTTGGGGCATGATCGACCATCGGACCATTCCGGCCGTCACACCTGTCGACGAGCGCACCTGCGACGTGCGATTCATGGTGTACGTCGGGCGGCGGCCCGGTGACGACC
>CAZEHT010000233.1:0-2542 GCA_964511995.1 uncultured Mycobacterium sp. | reverse complement strand
GCAGCCGGACGCGGTGAATAGCTAATACCGTTCGGGCTCTTACCGACTGGGATTGTCGCTGCCGGCGAGAGTCTCTCCACGTTCACCGCCGATACCGTGTCGGCGAAGGTGTTGGTGACCCACGCCCGAGTCCCGGAGTCGTCGATGACGACGCCGTGTGGCCCTGACCCGGTGGTGACGGTGCCGCGGACAGTCATGGCTGCGGTATCGATCACCGACAGCGTGTCTCCGGGCTGATCGGGGGTTCCCTGGTTGGCGCTCAGGACCGACTTCTCGTCCGGCGTTAGGTACAGCTGCACCGGCGCGGTGGGCACTGGCGCAGTGCCTACGACCGTGCGTGAGGCCAGATCGACTTTCACCACAGTCGGCGGTTCGGTGATGCCGCTGTAGGCGTAACGGCCGTCGGCTGTTACCGCGACCTGCACCGGCGCCTCGCCCACCGGTACCGAGCCAGTGGATCGATCTGTGCCGGGATCGATCAGATCAAGTCTGTCGGCCTCGGTGTTGGCCACCACAATCACCGATCCGGCGGCGGCCGGTCGAAGGCCATGCGGCTTCCCTCCGAGGTCGATCTTGCCGACCGGAACCAATCCGGGACCCTGGTACACCGACACCGTGCCGTCGGCGGCATTGGTCACGTACACCTTCCCGTTGGGTGCCTCAATCACGTGTGCCGGAGCCGATCCGGTGGCCGCGACAGCATCGACGGTGTACGTTGTCGCGTCGATGGCGACCACGGTGTTGGTGCCACCGCTGACCGCGTACACGGTGGCGCCGTCGCGACCGACCTGGACGTTATGCGGCCCCTTTATACCCGTCACGGTGGTCAGCACCGCATTGCTGGCCGCGTCCAGGACGGTCAGGCTGTCCCCGCCCTCGTCGGCCACCCATAGCGATCCAGACCCCGATCGGGACGGTTCCGCCGACGATGTGGTCTGTGCTTGATCGCCGGAGCCAGTGGTTTCCTGCGAGCAGGCGGTCAGCGCAGTCGCCAGGATCGAAACCGCCGCAGCCACGATGAGCCGAATTCTCATCGAATCACCCCTTTTTCAGACGCCTCTCGTGTACCCATGGTTCGCTGCAGGGTCGGTCTGGTCAACCGGGGCTGGGAACTCGGTTCGGGGCACCAGTGTGAACGGCGGTAATGCCCTTGCAGCTATCAGAGTTTCGTCAGGCGCTGTCCTCGTACTCGATGCCGATTCGCTCCGTGGTGCGTTCGAACAACTGATTCAGCAGCGGGATGGGGTTGTGATGGGCCACCAGAATCGGTGCATCACCAACGGGACGGTCTCGAACGCACCGAAACCGTTGTGTGCCTGATGGAGTGCGGCACTTCGCGCACATTCGAGGACGGGATCACCGGTTTCCACCACACCGCAGGCACAGGTATCGCCCGGATCCCCCGGCAGCCTGTTCGCCGAGCACTCGCGCATCCCGTGGGTCACCTGGGCCTCCACGGCGCGGCCGCATCGCGGTTGCAGAGAAATGACGTCGATCAGATCCTGTCTCGGCACTGGCCGCTGGCGTCACCGTCGCCAGAACAGGTGGTGCGTCACGTCGCTTGGACTGGGCACGACCTCGAGGTGAAACCGGTGATGCAGCTCGTCGGGGAATTCCCAGAGTCGCGATCCGGCGCGGATCTCCCCTCGGAGACCGCCACATGGAGGGGTCGACGAGGTCGGCGTCGAGGAACTGCCGGATCGTTGCCGCTCCGCCGCCGAGCCGGACGTCCTTGCCCCGCGCGCACCACCCCTACTACAACCACCTGTTGCGGGGCTCATGCCACCTCATTGATTTGGGGTTGTTGTTGTGTTGTTCTCCCGGACAAGCGCTTTGTAGGTGTGTCCGTCTATCGATCCGATCGGTTGTGCAGGGTCCTGGTGGCTGCTTGCGCCGCGCCGGACACGAGATCGCCATTCCGGGGCAGCTTCTTCATCGAATCTTTATGAAACGGCTAGGTAAGCCATACCGGCGATGGGAAAGGTCGAGGTGTCGGTACGAGCGACTGCGGTCCTCGCCGGCCTTCTACGCCTGCCGTCACTGCTCAGGATCTCGAGTCCAGTGGCTGCCGAAACGCTCGCCTTGTCATACGACGGAAGGAACGCTGAGGATGAAAAGGAAGGCACTTGCGGTGTCGACTGCCGTGGTTGCGGCGGCCGTTCTGGTGCTGGCCGGGTGCAGCAGCTCCGGTAACGACCAGGCTCGCCAAACCCCGGCATCGACATCACCGTCGGCCACCCAACCGCACAATCACGCCGACGTCATGTTTGCCCGGCACATGATTCCGCATCACCAGCAGGCGATCCAGATGAGTGACACGGTGCTTGCCAAGCAGGGAATCGATGCGCGTGTGGTCGATTTGGCCAACACGATCAAGACGGCCCAGGGACCGGAGATCCAGCAGATGCAGTCCTGGTTGAGCCAATGGGGCGAGCCGACCATGTCGATGATGCCCGGGATGATGCCTGGTCGGAGCCCGATGCCTACTCAGAGCGGGGATCCTCACCACAGCGGGCAGCCCAGTGCCGGCATGACGCCGAGC
>CAZEHT010000232.1:0-2546 GCA_964511995.1 uncultured Mycobacterium sp. | reverse complement strand
ATCCTCCAGTCCATCCAACGACTAATGAAACGAATTAACGGCGCGGGACACTAGCTGGGGTTTTGCACGCTCTGCGTGTCGTATCGATCTTCAAGGCGTGGTAGCGATATGTTAGGTGCTGCCTTAACTCGTTAGGCGGGAAGAAGGTGTGTGGGTGTGGAGGGCCTACGGCTGATTCCTGGTGGCGCTGTCCCGGTCGAGCGTGTTCCCGCGGATCCTGTTGTGTTTCAACGTGAGTGTGTCGATGCGTTCGTGGCGTCGTGGCGGGCGCGTGGGTTCAGTGCGGTGACGATTGACAACGACATCGGGTTGATGGAGCGGACGCTTTCCGCTTTGGGGCGTCCGGCGTGGGAGGTCACTGCGCTACCGGCTGCTGCACGCCGCGGGCCGCCTGACAAAACGATCCCGCCACCTGATCCTGCGAATCCCCCAAACATGGCCCTGGAAACAAGAATTCGCTGAAGCAATCAACCGCGCCCGCGCGATCCCCTGACCATCACGGCACTATCCAGCCGACCCAGGAAGGAGTAGCCACCACCGGCACCCAAGGAACCCGGCGTCACCGCACGACACGCGGTACCGCCGTCTACCCGGAAACCGGGAACCACCATCAACTCGCGATCTCAACAGCCATCACAGCAGAACCCGGGCCACCGTGAAATATTGAGGTACGTGCATAGCGAGGTTTTCTCAGTAGTTTCCCCTCTGACCCGATTCCGCGAGTAAGCGGGGCAGCCGGACAGCGGTTCTGTTGATCGTGGATTCTGGTGCGTGCCAGCGTGTGGGCACAGGCCAGCGGCCCGGGTGTGCGCCGGGTCCGGCGGGTTGGGTTTTGGGGGTCCGGGCCGTGTGGGCGTGGATAGGGTCGGCGAAAGACGTTGAGCTGGAGGGTGTTCGGATCGGTTACCGGGTCAGGGTGGGTTGGGCAGTGCCCTCAGGGTGGCCAGGATGCGATCGAGCAGCTCGTGTCCAGTGGGGGCCGGCCGCAGGATCAGCTGCCCGGCGTGGCGGATCAGTCGGGCGGGGATGGTGATGAGTCGGTGGCGCAGGGTGGCGATCATGGCCTTGCCGTCGCGGGTGCCGTGGCCGGCGATCAGGTCGGGGCCGATGATGGTGCCGGTGAGCTGGTGTAGCCAGCCGGCGATGCTGGCTGCGAGCAGCGATCCCCACATCCACGCGGTGTTGACCTGCCGGTTTCCAGAGGGCAGGTGACGCAGCGCGGCGCCGTGCTTGCCGTCGCGGAAGACGTTCTCCACGCTGGTGCGGTGCCGGTACCAGTGTTCGACCGCCACCGCCTGCTCGGGGGTGGACACGTCGAGGTCAGTGAGGATGAACGAGTAGGCGTAGATCGCGTCGGCGGCGGCGAGCTCGTCGAGCGGCAGAGTGCGCTGGTCGGGATGCAGGGTGCGGCGCCGCCGCGACCGGGGGTCGGCCGAGACCTGCTCGGGGGCCAACCGTACCCGGCGGATCAGCAGCCGGGTGCCTTCGGGCCAGTCGGTGGGCGCGTAGTCGGTGACCGCGACTTGGGCGGCGTCCATGTCGATGGCTGCGCGCCAGTCGGTTTCGGCGATACCGGACAGCAGCCGCCACAGCGGGGCGATCCGTTTGGCGCCGACCGCGAACGCCACACCCTCGGCGCGGGCGGCGCGGGCCAGCGCCCCGGCGAAGTAGCCGGCGTCGGCGCGCAGCGCGACCCGTTCACGGCGCACCCGCCCGGGCAGCCCGGCCAACGCCCGCGCCAGCAGGCCGACCGCGCTGGCGCGGGGATCGTCGACCCCGCTGCCCAGGTCGGCGGCCAGGGTGGTCTCGGTCTGGGCCCAGGTGGCCACGTGCGGGCGGCCCACCCGCTGGCCCTGATGGTTGTAGGCCACGCCGTCCTTCGTGCGGCCGTACACCTCCACGTCGGTGGTGTCCAGGTCGATCGTCACCGCGCCCTCGATCAGCGCCGCGGCCCGCTGCGGCGGCAGCAGCGCCAGCATCCGCTCGGTCACCGCGGCCAGCCCCGATTCCACCGCCCGCCACTGCTCGTCGGTGAAGCGGCGCGCCAGCCCGGTCGCGGTGGTCGAAGCCAATCCCGGTACCGGTACCAGCGCCTGCCCCGCCGTATCGGCGCGGACCCGGTCCAGCCCGACCAGGAAATCCTGCCCGCACAGCTGCGCCGCCGCCAACCCGACCAGAAGCTCACCGGCCCCGAATCCCCTGTCGCGCTGCTTGATCGGACCCACCGCCACATCCAGCAACCCGATCACGTCCAGCCGTTCCAGCAGCTCGGTGACCGCGACCATCCCGCCGTTGCCCGTCACATTCGGATCCGGCGCGCCGACCCGCACCCGCCGCTCCCGCCTACCCACCTCATTGCGTATTCTGCTCACCAGATGGGTGCCCGCTTCCTGCTCGATAATCCGGCCTTCAACAACCGAATTGTCCCAGGCTGCAACGGCACCCATCGCTAACCAACAGCCCGAGTCACCCGCTTACTCGCGGATTCGGGTCAGAGCGGGGATCCTCACCACAGCGGGCAGCCCAGTGCCGGCATGACGCCGAGC
>CAZEHT010000231.1:0-2596 GCA_964511995.1 uncultured Mycobacterium sp. | reverse complement strand
ACGTCCCCGCAGAACACCACCTGGACCGACATGTTGGCGGTGTGGCGTGCCGCCGACGGAATCGACGTCTATGAATCCGGATGGACGTTCGACCACTTCTACCCCATCTTCTCCGACTCCGCCGGACCGTGTCTGGAGGGCTGGATCACCTTGACAGCACTGGCGCAGGCCACGCAGCGCCTCCGGCTCGGCGTGCTCGTCACGGGCACTCACTACCGCCACCCGGCGGTGCTGGCCAACATGGCATCCGCACTCGACATCGTCTCCAACGGGCGCCTGGAGTTGGGCATCGGCGCGGGCTGGAACGAGGAAGAGTCGGTCGCGTACGGAATCGAACTGGGCTCCGTCTCCGAGCGGTTCGACCGTTTCGAGGAGGCATGTCAGGTGCTGATCGGTCTGCTCAGCGAGGAGATCACCGACTTCGACGGCAAGTACTACCGGCTCAAGAACGCACGCAACGAACCCAAGGGCCCGCAGCGTCCGCACCCCCCGATCTGCATCGGCGGCAGTGGCGAGAAGCGCACCCTGAAGATCACGGCGCGCTATGCCGACCATTGGAACTTCGCCGGTGGGACACCAGAGGAGTTCGCCCGCAAGCGCGCGGTACTGGCGGCTCACTGCGCCGACATCGGGCGCGACCCCGCCGAAATCCTGCTGTCCGCGCATGTGCGTCTCGACGCCGACCGCGACTATCAGGAGGTAATCGCCCAGGCAGCAGCGCTGGGCTCAGAGGGACTCGATCTCGCAATCGTCTATATCCCACCGCCCTACGATCCAGCGGTGCTGGAGCCTCTCGCCGAAGCCGTCCGCGACTCGGGACTCATAACGAACCCATGATCACGGACCGATAACAGTCCGGCAAAGTATGCGTCACGCCCGCGAACACCATGGGCGCACGGACCCAGCGCATTGCTAGAAGCCGAATCGAACCAGATCGTCCGCGGTCACCAGACGCTCGTGCTTGGCCGGGAATTCGCGGCTCTTGACGGGATGCCGGAACAATGACCAGGCGATTCTTCCCATCCGCGTCCGCGATATCGGGTTGATGTGCACTGCGATCACTCCTGCGGTCTTCGGTTGCCGGACCGGGACTTACCCTACCTCAACGCCCTCCGATAAGCATTAGATATCGAACTATTGGCAAACCCTCGAAGGCGCGCCGGAAAAACATATGATGTTTTCATTGTTATTGAAGTGATTTCTGAGGTTTTGTGAATACTTGCGGCCAATCAGCGCCGGAACCGTCGTGACCAGCCCATCAATGCCGCCGGGGCCGCCTCCGACGTTCTTCGAGCCCAGCGCGGAGCCGGGGCAGGCAATAGGGCTGCACGCATCCGCGCTGGTGAGCAACGTCACGCCCACAGTGCCGGGCTGGCAGTCCCTACCGCTGCGGGGCAGCGGTAGGTGCGATGGGCGCGGGCAACGCCGTGGTTCCCATCAGGAAGCGGTCGACCCCCGCGGCGGCGGCCCGGCCTTCGGCGATCGCCCACACAATCAGCGACTGGCCGCGGCCCATGTCGCCCGCTACGAACACACCCGGTACGGAGGTCTGGAAGTCGCTATCGCGGGCAACGTTGCCGCGGTCGGTGAACTCCACCCCGAGGTCGGTCAGCAGGCCGGCCTTTTCGGGCCCGACGAAGCCCATGGCCAAAAGCACGAGGTCGGAGTCGAGTTCGAAGTCGCTGCCGTCGACCTTCTGGAACCTGCCGCCCTTCATCGCCACCTCGTGCACCTTCAACCCGGTGACGTGGCCGTCCGCGCCCGCAAACTCCTCGGTGTTCACCGAGAACATCCGCTCTCCACCCTCCTCGTGCGCCGAGGACACGCGGAACATCAAGGGGTACGTCGGCCATGGTGTCGAATCGGCGCGGTCGGCGGGCGGTCGCGGCATGATCTCGAATTGGTGGACACTCGCCGCGCCCTGCCGGTGCGCGGTGCCCAGGCAGTCCGCGCCGGTGTCACCGCCCCCGATGATGACGACCTTCTTGCCTTTGGCGCTGATCGGTGGCTGACCATCGTCGCCCAGCACCGGATCGCCATGCTGCACGCGATTGGCCCACGGCAGGTATTCCATCGCTTGGTGGATGCCGTCGAGTTCGCGGCCCGGGATGGGCAGATCCCGCCACGCGGTGGCCCCTCCGGCGAGCACCACGGCGTCGAACTCCTCGCGCAGCTGTTCGGCGGTGACGTCGACCCCGACGTCGACCCCGGGACGGAACGTGGTGCCCTCGGCTTCCATTTGCTCGAGCCGCCGGTCAATGTGGCGCTTCTCCATCTTGAATTCGGGGATGCCGTAGCGCAGCAGGCCCCCGATCCGGTCGGCGCGCTCGAATACCGTGACCGTGTGCCCGGCCCGGGTGAGCTGTTGGGCGGCGGCCAGACCGGCGGGCCCGGAGCCGACCACCGCGACCGTCTTGCCGGTCAGGGTGTCCGGTGGCAGCGGGTTGACCCAGCCCTCGGCGAATGCGTTGTCGATCAGTTCGACCTCGACCTGCTTGATCGTCACCGCGTCCTGATTGATCCCGAGCACACAGGACGCCTCGCACGGCGCCGGGCACAGCCGGCCGGTGAACTCGGGGAAGTTGTTGGTGGCGTG
>CAZEHT010000230.1:0-2655 GCA_964511995.1 uncultured Mycobacterium sp. | reverse complement strand
ACCGCGTCGACCGCGGCGACGAGGTGCTGAGAGCGCCAAATCCGGCGATTCGCCGCTCTAAGGACCACCTTCATGTTTCCTCCGCCGGCACGAGTCGGCGTCGAAATGATCAGCAGCGCCATCGTGCCAGTCGGCTTGGCGACGAGCATGGTTGCTGGCCGCTTTGCGGACGAGGTCGTCCGAGTCGTCCCGCATGACTCCGATGAGCTGCACCAGTTCTGTTAGCTCGCGCGCGTAGCGGACTCCAAGGCTGCGTTCCCAGGCCAGATGCCCTTGGTCCAGTCCATGGCCGACCGCGAGACTCCAACCGCTACAGGAGGTGGTACTGAGAGCGCAGAATCGGGCGATTCGCCGATCTCAGTGCCACCTCAACGTCTGACGCGGGTCAGGCCCGGTACCACAGCTTGTAGCGATAGACGTACCGCCCGCCGCCGACGCCGCATGTTCCGTTGCGTTCCCATCGTGAGTACTGGTTACTCCACATGATCCAACGTGTCCGGCGATCGCAATTCGCGAAATAGGTGATGTTCTGCAGCCCTCCGGGGACGAATCCCCCTTGGATCTCACTGATGAACATGACGCGGTTGGGGACGACGCCAGCAAAACCGAGTCGAGAATGGTCCTCTTCGAGCTCTTCGTACGGAGGTAACTCATGAGCATCGAGTTCGGAAAGCTCGCGCACCGGTTGCGCGAGCAGTTCAGGGGTAATGTACTCGACTTCGTCGAGCGTCAGGTCGAGGAGTTGCGCGGTGTATGCCCTGATCTGCTCGACGTCGCTTCCGATTGAAGACACGGCCAACTCCTTGGTAAGTAATGCGCTCTGATGATTGCGGTCGCAATCGCTTGACTACCGGTATCAACTAGTTTCACTCCACATGCTAAGCAGTTGCTGAAAGCATGGAACGAGTTTGCTGCCGTTGACAAGGAGAAACGTAGCAGGCCATCCGCGGGCTGCGGGAGTTTTTCGCGGCAGGCGGCCGCGCCAGTCATTCCACGATCCAAGAGCCACGATTGGAGAGCACTTCCGACTGTCACTTTGTCGAAATCCGAGCTAGCGGCAGGGAGGCCGAGCACGTCTACCGGTAAGACAGAAGCGGAGTCCGGGAGTGATCCACGGCGCAGGTGAACAGAACTCACGCGTGTGCGATGCAGGGTGCAGCGCGTGTCGGCTTCAGAAGCACCACGCCCAAGCGCATTCCGGGACGGACGCCAGGCGGCTCCGCTGAAGGCATAGTGAGCCGAGAAAGGCCCGGGGAGGCCCGGGAAGGCCCGGGAAGGCCCGGGAAGGCCCGGGAAGGCATAGTGGTGATAGATATCCGGTGGCCGCCCGTCGTAGGAGCACACATGGCGGAGTTCATGCGCAACAGCGACGCATTTACGTGGGCGATGGAAAGCGACCCGCACCTGCGGTCGACAGTCGTCACCGTCATCCTGCTGGATCGATCACCGGACTGGCTCCGCGTGCGTGGCCGGTTCGAACTCCTCGCCAGCACCATGCCGAGGTTTCGGCAACGTGTCATCGCGACCCCGCCACCGGCCCCACCACGCTGGGAAGAAGCCCCGGATTTCGATTTGGACTACCACGTGCGCCGCACGGGCGCCTCGGGCGAGGGTGGCCTCGAGGAGGTTCTCGAGGCGGCCCGGATAGCCCAGATGGAAGCGTTCGATTTGGCGCGACCAATGTGGCACGCAACGGTGATCGAAGGCCTCGCCGACGGGAGGGCCGCCGTGCTGTGCAAGTTTCACCACGCCCTGACCGACGGAATCGGCGGCGTGCAGATCGCAATGACGCTGTTCGACGTCTCGGCATCGCCGGAGGACCGGCCCACCCAACTCCGCCAACAGTCGACGCCGGAGCCATCGGACATGGTGACCGGATACCGGGACACGCTGCGGTTCAATGCCGGACTGGTCGGCAAACTCGTCGCGTCGACGGCGAGGTCAGCACCCGGCATGCTCCTCAATGGCGTACTGCGTCCGCGGGACACGGCGATGGCCGCGGCGGGAACCGTGGCATCGGTGTATCGCACGGTCCGTCCCATCAGCCGTACCGGATCCCCACTGATGAAGGACCGCAACCTGATTCGTCACCTTTCGGTGCTCGACGTGCCGATGCCGCGGCTCCACGACGCAGGGCACCGTTGCCGGGGATCGCTCAACGATGCATTCCTCGCCGGGGTGACCGGGGGACTGCGCCGCTACCACGAGGAGCACGGCGCTCCGGTCGGTGACTTGCACATCACCATGCCGGTGAATCTGCGCACCGACCGAGATCCTATGGGCGGCAACCGAATCACCCTCATGCGCTTCGATGTTCCGGCAGGCATCGCCGACGCCGGGGCGCGGATCAAGGAAATTCACCGACGGACGGCGCGCGTCCGTGGCGAACGATCGCTGCCTTACACGCAGCTGATCGCCGGCGCCCTGAATCTCATGCCGCGCTGGTACATCGGCTCGGTCCTGCGCCACGTCGACTTCGTGGCGAGCAATGTGCCGGGCATACCGATTCCGATATTTTTCGGAGGTGCGGCGGTGGACATGCAGTATGCCTTCGGGCCGACGATCGGCTCGGCGGTCAACGTCACACTGCTTACGTATGTGGATACCTGCGCACTGGGCGTGGATGTCGACACCGGGGCGATTCCCGACCCCGAG
>CAZEHT010000229.1:0-2689 GCA_964511995.1 uncultured Mycobacterium sp. | reverse complement strand
AGTCATGGGAACGAGGAAGTATCCGGTCGAGCTGCGTGAGCGCGCGGTACGGCTGTATCGGGGGTCGGATCCCAAGCCGGTGATCCGGCGGCTGGCCGAGCAGCTCAATGTCCACCCCGAGGCGTTGCGCAACTGGATCCGCCAGGCCGAGGCCGACGCCGGCGATCGCGACGACCGGCCGACGACGGCGATGATCGAGGAGAACCGGCGCCTGGCGAAGGAGAACGCCGAGCTGCGCCGGGTCAACGAGGTGTTGCGGGCGGCCAGCGCATATTTCGCGGCCGAGATCGACCCGACCCGGAGGCGGTCATGAGTTTCGTTGACGCGCACGACTTCTCGGTCGATCTCGTATTGCGGGTGCTAGATATTCCGGCCTCGACCTACTACGACTGGCGGGCCCGACGCACCAACCCGGGCCCGCGTGCCCGTGCCGACGCCGAGCTGCTGGGCATGATCGACGCCATCCGCGGCGAGCACGAGTTCGCGGCGACCTACGGCTCGCCGCGGGTGTGGTTGAAGCTGCGGCGGTGCGGCGTGCGGGTCTCGCGTAAGCGCGTCGAGCGGATCATGCGCGTCAACGGCCGCAGGGGCGCCTACCTGCGCAAGGGCTGGAAGGGCGGCTCCACCAAGCAGAACCCGCGACACACCGCGGCGCCGGACCTGCTCGGCCGTGACTTCACCGCGACCGCGCCGAACACCAAGTGGGTCGCCGACCTGACCCGGATCCTCACCGGCGAGGGGGTGTTGTGGCTGGCCAGCGTGCGCGATGCGTTCGCCAACAAGGTGGTCGGCTGGGATAGCGGTGCTCGTGCGTGACGGGCAGCTGATCCATCACAGCGACAAGGGCTGCCAAGGCGGATTCAACCTGTCGTCGCAACACCGTGTCGTGAGTCTGAGTGTAGTTGGTCGGCAAGCACTTCCGCCGGCGTTCTCCACCCGAGTGTTTTGCAGGGCCGGTTGTTGAGTGCATCGGCAACCGCTTGGACTTCTCTGCGATCGTAGCGTGCGAGGTCTGTGCCTTTCGGAAAGTATTGCCGCAGCAGCCCATTGGTGTTCTCGTTCGTCCCTCGTTGCCACGGACTGTAGGGATCGCAGAAGTAGACTGCGATCCCGGTGGCTTCAGTCAATTCGGCATGACGTGCCAGTTCCTTACCTCGGTCCCACGTCACTGACCTGCGCAGATGATCCGGCAACGGTGTCAGCGCCACCGCGAGTGCGTCCCGAACCGATTCTGATCCATACCCGGATAGGGCCGGCCCGTTCTTGACCGCCGCAGTTGTGCCGTAGCCGTCCTTGCGCGGCAGATGTAGCAGTGTCGTGAATCGGCTGGTCCGCTCGACGAGGGTGCCGACCGCGGAGCGGTTGAGGCCGATGATCAGGTCACCCTCCCAGTGTCCGGCTGTGGCCCGGTCATCGACCTCATCCGGGCGTGCGCCGATCGTCACGTCGTCGGTGATGAATCCGGTGCGTAGTTTCTTCGCCCTTGCCCGCGGCTTGCGCAGTGCCCTCCCGGTGCGCAAGCACGCCACCAGTGCCCGTTCCAAGGCCCCCCGTCCTTCGATAAAGAGGGACTGATAGATCGCTTCGTGAGAGATCCGCATCGACTCATCATCGGGGAAGTCGATGGGCAGCCGGTTGGAGATCTGCTGCGGGCTCCACGCGGTTGCCCACCGGCGATCGGCTCGCCGCGGCTTGTTGCGGCCCTTCCACGACGCGAACGGGCCCACCACCTCTCCGTTCTCGTCTCGCAGAACACCGGACAGCTTGTCCTGCACATACTCACGAAGGTGTTCATGCTCAACGAGTTTCGCCGTTTTAGGTCGTCGCGCGGCGAACACCACGTCGAACGTGGGCAATGCGGTCGGCCTTCCATTGCGCAGTCGATGCCCGGTACTCGAGCTTGCCGTTGCGGGTGGCGGCGTTGCGACGGAGTTCCCGAGACACCGTCGACGGTGACCTTTTGATCCGGATCGCGATCTGACGCATGCTGGTTCCCTGCGCTCGCATGACCGCGATGTCCTCTCGTTCGGAGAAGGACAGATATCTCCCCGACACCGGAGCCAGCTCGATTGGCGGCATTCCGCCAGCGTGTCGGAACCACCGCGATCCCACCGGAGCCGACACGCCGCACGCCACCGCCGCGTCCTCGCTGGTGAGCCCAGCCGCGATCTGCACCCAGAACGCCCGTTCGAGATTCCGAGGTACCGGAGGCCGACCCGGCGACCGCATCACCGCCCGCCCCGTCAATGCCGCCGCCCAACCTGGTGGTCGTCCCATCGAAAGCACCTCCATCAGTGAGGTGTTGCGTCCACCGGTTTAACCTGGTCAGTATACGTCGGTGCGGTTCACCCAGCGATTGGTCGACGCCAGCATCGCGCCATCGACCGGTGGTGTCGGGGATAGCTTCGACAATGCCCTTGCCGAGAACCTGTGGTCGACCCTGAAGATCGAACTGATCTACTGGCCCGCAACCACTTTCGCTACCAGAGCGGAAGCGCAGGCGGCGTTGTTCCGCTATATCGACGGCTGGTACAACCCGCGTCGCATCCAAGCCGGACTCGATGGGCTCTCGCCCGACGAGTACGAGGCGGCCTGGCAAGCCAGCCAGTCGCAACCTCACTCGGCTACCCTCCAACCCGAGGGCGCCGAAACCAGATAGCGAAGTCTCCGGCAAACCGGGGGAACTCCA
>CAZEHT010000228.1:0-2728 GCA_964511995.1 uncultured Mycobacterium sp. | reverse complement strand
CTTGCGGAGGTGCAGCAGGCGGCTCGGGAAGTGGTGAATACAGTCATCGCGTGACTGAAACCGTCAAGCCAGGCCTGCCGTCCGAGGTTTGGCTGCTGGTAAGCGCGAACGCCGTCGTGGCGCTCGGTTTCGGCGTGGTGGCGCCGGTGCTGCCGCAGTATGCCCGGCACTTCGGGGTGAGCATCAGCGCCGCCACCTTCGTCATCACCGCATTTGCCGTCATGCGGTTGGTGGGAGCGCCGCCGGCCGGGATGCTCGTACAGAAGCTGGGGGAGCGCCGGGTTTTTGTCAGCGGCTTGATGATCGTGGCGATGTCCACCGGGGTGTGCGCGTTCGCCCAGACGTACTGGCAGCTGCTGCTGTTCCGCTCTCTTGGCGGCGTGGGCTCGGCGATGTTCACCGTGTCGTCACTGGGTCTGATGATCCGCATCTCGCCGCCGGACTCCCGCGGGCGGGTGGCGGGACTGTTCTCGTCGGCGTTCCTGGCCGGTTCGGTGGGAGGTCCGGTGCTCGGCAGTCTCACGGCGGGGCTCGGCATGACCGCTCCGTTCCTCATCTATGGCGCGGCACTGCTTGTCGCCGCATCGGTCGTGTTCTTCACCCTGCGGAACTCCCCGGTCACGGCACCGACGCAGAACACTGAGCCCACGGTGTCGGTGCGTGCCGTGGTACGGCACCCGGCGTATCGGGCGGCCCTGTTCTCGAACTTCGCCACCGGCTGGTCGGCCTTCGGGCTGCGGGTCGCACTGGTGCCGCTTTTCGTGGTCGACGTCCTGGGCCGGGGCTCACAGATGGCCGGCGTCGCATTGGCCACATTCGCGATCGGAAATGTCTGTGCGGTGATTCCCAGCGGCCATCTCTCTGATCGGGTTGGGCGCCGGATCCTGCTGATCAGCGGGCTGTCGACGGCGGGCGTCGCGACGGGTGTCGTCGGGCTTACCGACGGCCTGCCAACGTTCTTGGTGACGGCCTTCTTCGCGGGCTTCGCCACCGGCATGTTCACCTCGCCGCAGCAGGCCGCCGTCGCCGACATCATCGGAAACAAGGCGCGCGGCGGCACCGCGGTGGCGGTGTTCCAGATGATGGCCGACCTGGGTTCGATCGGGGGGTCGCTGCTGGTGGGTCAAATCGCCGAACACTCGTCGTTCGAGTCCGCGTTCGTGATGAGCGGGGTGATTTTGCTGCTTGCGGCGGCAGGTTGGGTCTTGGCGCCCGAAACCCGCTCGTGGTCATCCGCCGAGCGAACACCCATGCGCCCGCTTGGCCCCGAAGCCGGCGGTGAGCTGCCGTGAGCAGCGGTTTTGAGGCATACCCCCATGGTGGTGTAACTTCGATGGGCACGTCTCGGGGCTATGGCGCAGCTGGTAGCGCACCACACTGGCAGTGTGGGGGTCAGGGGTTCGAGTCCCCTTAGCTCCACTTTTCGGACAACTAAGCTAAGTGTCCTTACTCGAACCCGTTCGGCTGTCTTCGCGTGAGCAAGGTGCGGGCCGTTCTTGTCAGTGGCTAGTGACGTCGTCGGACGAAAGCGGGGCGGGAGAGGTTCACCGCGTTCCGCGTCGCACTTTTCTGGGAAACTCGCAGGTGGCGTCATCGCCCCCGGGCGCGCACCGCGGCGTCCAGCAGAAGGTCCGCCAACGCGACGGTCGCCGGTGCCATCCGAGCCGCCGGTGGGGACGCGAGGAACACCTGCCACGTCACGGGATCGCTCAACTCCACCGACCGCAGGCTGCGGAACCTTCGCGCCTCCGAACCCGGCATGAACGTGGCACCCAGGCCGTTGCCGACGAGCTCGGCGATCGCGGCGAATCCGGCCGGCACCTCGTACCGCGTGTGCGGGTCAGCGCCGACGGTGCGGAACGCGCCGTCGATGAGGTGTCGTAGCCCGAATCCGGGTGGGAACCCGACGAGATCCTCGTCTGCGAGATCGGCGATGTGGACTGTCTTTCGCCGCGCCATGGCGTGATCGCGACAGCAGACGAACACCATCGGCTCCTCGAACAACAACCGCATGTCCAGTTGCGGCGGAAAGCGGTCGGGCACCGACACCAGCGCCAGATCCAGCGAGCCTTCGATGAGCGCCGCCAAATAGGCCGACGCGCCCGACTGGCTCAGCCGCAGCCGTAGGCGCACATAGGGATGCAGGCGGTGGAAGTCTCCGAGAGCGCGAGCGACGTCCATCGGGCCGAACGAGATCAGCGATCCGAACTCGACTGTGCCGGAGAGTGTTCCGCGAAAGTCTCCGACCGACCCGACTGCCGCACGCACGCTGCGCCGCACGTCTTGGGCGTGGGTACGGAAGCGTTCGCCCGCCGGTGTCAGCCTGATCTGCTGCCGGGTCCGGTCGAAGAGTGCGACGCCGAGTTCGCGTTCCAGTTTCGCGATCGAGGTCGACAGCGCCGATTGCACGACGTGGACCCGGGCCGCGGCGCGCGTGAAGTTCAGTTCGTCGGCGACCGCGACGAAGTGTTCGAACTGGCGTAGTTCCATGCCCGTAGACTATCTAATTCATAGATGGTGATCATCATAAATAATCGTTGGACTTGATCGCACCGCGGACGTGTAATGGAGCCATGAACGTCATCGATTCCCTCCGACCGCACTACGACTTCATCGTCTGCGGGTCCGGAACCTCCGGTTCGGTGGTCGCGCGGCGACTCGCCGAAAATCTTTCGTTATCAGTGCTTCTGGTCGAGGCGGGCGGTAGCGACCAGGTACCGAGTATCAC
>CAZEHT010000227.1:0-2773 GCA_964511995.1 uncultured Mycobacterium sp. | reverse complement strand
TGTCAAGGGACATTCAGATCTGCCCATAGACGGACAGCAAAGCTGCCCGTAGGCGGCCATGAATGTGCCCATGGGCGGACACGAACCTGCCCACTGGATCGGAATTTCGTCAGACGAGGGGGTTGATGCCGGTTCCGGCGAGGGCTTGCGTCATGCGGATCGAGTCGCCGGTGGTTTGGCAGAGGTGCGCGTGGTGCATGAGCCGATCGACTGTGGCGGTGGCCAGTGTCTTGGGCATCAGCTCATCGAAGCCGGCGGGGTGCAGATTCGACGACAGGGCGATGGCCCGTTTCTCGTAGGCGGCATCGACGAGTCGGTAGAGCCCTTCGGCGGCGTCGGTGGAGACCGCGAGTAGGCCGATGTCATCGACCACGATGAGATCGGCGCGCAGGAGCCGGGCTAGCGCCTTGGACACCGAGTCGTCGGCGCGGTGTCGGCGGATCAGGGTTCCAAGGTTTTCGAGGTTGAGCCACAACACTTTTCGTCCTCGTTCGACGGCGTGTTGGCCGAGGGCTTCGAGGAAGAACGTCTTCCCGGTGCCCGAGGGCCCGCAGACGACGAGGTTCTCACGGCGGTCGATCCATTCCAGGGTCCGCAGCGCCTGCTGGGTGGGTGTCGGGATCGAGGACAGTCCGGGTTTCCAGGCGTCGAACGTCTTGCCGGTGGGAAAGGCCGCCGCGGCGCGGCGGGTGGCCAACGCCGAACGTGCCCGGCCAGCGGCTTCCTCGGCGAGCAGGGCCTTGAGGACCTCGGCGGGCTCCCACCGTTGGGCGCGGGCAGTGGCCAGCACGTCGGGTGCGGCGCGGCGGATGTGTGGCAGCCTCAGCCCACGCAGCAGGGTTTCGAGGTCGGTGGGCAGCGGCGGCGCGGCCGGGGTGGTGGTGGTCATGGTCAGCGGTCTCCTTTGGTTGATTCGTCGAGCAGCGATAGCGAATAATGTTGTGGTACAGCAGGTTCAGAATGTCGATTGTGGGTGGGAATGGTTTGGGTTCAGTGCCTGGTGTTGCCGGTGTCCTGGGTTTCGTGCGCCGAGGGCGGCCCAGCCGGCGGTGCCCTGGGTCAGCGATCGGGATTCGTCGGCGCGGTGCACGGACGGGTTAGCCTCGGCTCCGGCGGGGTGCGCGTCGAGGATCGCGACCAGGTCGCCCTCGGCGAAGCGCCCGTAGGCGGCGGCGTGGCCCAGCGCCCAGTCCACACGCGCCGGGCCGACGAGCTTGGCCAGCGACACCGCGTGGTCCATCTTGACCCGGATCCGCACCGTCCCGGCGGACGCGGCCTCGGTCAGCCACAGCCGAGCGCCGTCACCGAGGGCGCAGAACGCGCGCTCGGCGGTAGTACGGGCCGTGGGGTGGCGGTCGAGGACACCAGCGGGGGGCGGCGGGAAGTGCTCGTCGCGGATCGCAGGGGATCCGGGCCGGGCCCGGCGGTGGCGAGTGACCTCCACGGGGCCCGCGCCGCCGTGGTGGACGACGACGATCTGCTCGGATGCCCCGGCACCGTGGGCGCGCACCCACACCACCTGCCCGCGCAGGACGTGCGGCACCGAGTACTGCCCGTTCTCGAACGAGATCATTGGGGTGTTGTCTGGAACCGTCCTGGTCACACCCCAGGTCACGGTGTGCGCGGTGGCGGGAACCGGATGGAGGTGGGTGCGTTCGGCGGCCAGCATTTCGGCCGGGATCCGGCGGGTGGTGCGGTGGATGCGGCCGTTGACCTCGGCGCCGAACCGGGCGCAGGCGGCCTCGAGGTCATCGAAACTTTCGTACTGCTCGGCCAGGTTGTGTTCGGTGGGCACGATGTCGGCCTTGGCAAGTTTGACGGTGTTTTCCACCCCGCCCTTGGTGGCCGGGTCGGCCGGCAGGCAGGTCTTGACGACCAGCCCGTAGTGCCGGCCGAACGAGACGGCCGCGGGGTTGCGCACCGCGATCCCCGCGACGTGTTCGATGGTGACCATCTTCTCGTTGTCGGTGAGCAGATATGTTGGCACACCACCGATCTCGCGGAATACTCGGTCCAGGCCCGCGTACACGCTGGGCGCGGTACGGTCGCGCAGCGGGATCACCACCCGGTAGCGGCACCAGGCCAGCCACGCGCACAACAACACCGCTTTGATTCCGTCGATGAGCGGCCCGTCACCGAAGTCGTACTGCAGCCACAGGCCTGGTTCGGTGATCCAGGGCCGGTGCACCCGGGTATGACCGAGCTGATACACGCGCTTGACCTGCGCGACCGCGCGGCGAGTGGTGCGCTCATCGCCGCTGAACCCAAGGACGACGAGCTTGTCGTGGGCGACATCGGCTCGTAGCTTGCCTTTCGAATCCTCCACCCACGTCTCAAGTTTCGGCAGGAACTCGTCGATCAGCATCGGCCGCTTCTCTCGCGGTGGGGCGGGTTGGTCGGCGGAGTCGCGTTCGGTGACCAACCGGGCGACGGTGTGATGTGAGCAGCCCGCCAACTCGGCGGCGGCTCGATACGACTTGGTCAGATCGTAGGCAGCAAGAATCTCCATGGCTTCCTTCCCAGACTTCACAGTTGATGGCCCTCTCCTTTGGGGTCTCGGCGTGGATTGCGCCATCGAGCGAACCTGAGGAGAGGCCCCGATCAGCGGAGGCGATCGGGACGAACAAAGGCGTGTCTGACAACGACGGCCGACCCAGTGGGCAGATTCGTGTCCGCTGGTGGACATAACCTCATGACCGCCAGCGGGCAATTCCGTGGCCGCCAGCAGGCGTTTTCGTGACCGCCTATGGGCAGTTTTTCATGTCCGCCGACA
>CAZEHT010000226.1:0-2802 GCA_964511995.1 uncultured Mycobacterium sp. | reverse complement strand
AGCTCCTGCGTGACGGCGATGTGCACCGAGGTCGGGAACACGTCGTTGGACGACTGCGACGCGTTGACATGGTCGTTGGGGTGCACCGTGGTGCCGAGCGCCTGGGTGGCGAGGGTCGCGAGCACCTCGTTCATGTTCATGTTCGACGACGTGCCGCTGCCGGTCTGGTAGACGTCGATCGGGAACTGGTCGGCGAACTCCCCGGCGATGATGCGGTCCGCGGCGCCCGAGATGGCGTCCGCGATGGCGCCGTCGAGGGTGCCGAGCTCCTTGTTGGCGAGCGCGGCGGCCTTCTTGATGCGCGCCAGTGCGACGATCTGGGCGGCCTCGAGCGGGTCCCCCGAGATCGGGAAGTTCTCGACGGCGCGCTGTGTCTGCGCGGCATACAGTGCGTTCTTGGGCACGCGCACCTCGCCCATGGTGTCGTGCTCGATGCGGTACTCGATGTCGGTCACGTCTTCGTTCCTCGTATCTCGTGTCGTGATGGGTATCGGGTCTCAGGCGCCGGGCGCGATGCCGACGATCACGTCGGGGACCGCGGTGCCCTCGCCGAGGCGGTAGTTCGCGCCGACGATCGCGAGGCGCCCCTCGGCGACGGCGACGCTGATGAGCTCCGACGAGTGGAGCAGCTCCCCGACCGTGTCGCGCAGGTGCTCGCGTCCGACCTCTTCGGCGTCGATCGTCTCGGGCAGGACGCCGTCGACGGTCTCGGCGCGCTGCACGCGGCGCACGGCGGGCACGATCGAGGCGATGAGGCGCCAGATGTGCGGCGGGAGCGGCGGCGAGTCGGCGTTCGTGCTGTCGATCGCGGCGCGGACAGCGCCGCACTCGTCGTGGCCGAGCACGATGATGAGGGGCACTTCGAGCACGGCGACGGCGTACTCGAGGCTGCCGACGACGGAGTCCGAGATCACCTGGCCTGCGTTGCGCACGACGAAGAGGTCGCCCAGGCCCTTGTCGAAGATGATCTCGGCGGCCAGCCGCGAGTCCGAGCACCCGAAGAGCGCGGCGCGCGGGCGCTGCCCGTCGGCGAGCTCATGGCGCCGGTCGACGTCCTGCCGTGGGTGCCGGGGCTCGCCCGCGACGAAACGCGCGTTCCCGCGCCGCATCTCGGCCCACACCTTCGCGGGAGTGGGGTCCTGGTCCGGTTCCATCCGTCGGTCCGGCGCGGTCACTCGGCGTCCTCCCGGAGGGTGATCACGTCGTCGGCGACCGCCGCGGCGACGTCTTCGAGGGCTGCCGCGTCGGCCGTGCCGTAGATCAGGATCGTGTCTGCCCCCGCCGACGTGGCGAGCGCGACGGAGATGTTGCCCGTGCGCGCCGGGTCGAGCTCGTAGCGGTCCCATCGAACGCCGGCGAGGGTCACGGTGTCGACGGGCGCGGCGCCCGACAGCACGCGGGAGGGCCAGGCCTCGTCGGCGTCGAACCCCTGCGCGGCGCGGAGGAAGCCGCGCGCGTCTTCGTCGGCGGGTGCGAAGACGATGGTCCATGCCCGTGTCGAGCCGGCGCTGTCGACGGCTGCGCGGTTCACGACCCAGTCCTCCGACAGCTCCGGGGCGATCACCGTGCGTCCTTCGGCGCTCGCGATGCGCTCGGCGATGCCGGCGACGTCGATCGGCTCCCGCTCGGGCGGCGTTCCGCGGGGCACGGCGAAGACGATCACGGCGACGAC
Organism: uncultured Mycobacterium sp.; assembly: GCA_964511995.1. GTDB lineage: Bacteria > Actinomycetota > Actinomycetes > Mycobacteriales > Mycobacteriaceae > Mycobacterium. The sequence continues at coordinate 1,130 of CAZEHT010000226.1, read as the reverse complement.
GGCGAGGGTTGCGAGCAGTGCCGCGACGAGGTTGCGGGTGTTCTGGCTCGAGCGGTACACGCGCGAGGACTCGGCCTTGCGCGAAGCCGTCTCTTCCGGCGTCTCGGGGCGGCCGAGTTCGGCGACGATGCGGGGCTCTTTCGCCATCACACGTTTCCTCGGGGGGATTCCGCCGTCGCCCGGGCTTCCTCGAGCCGACGCTTCGCACCGAGCAGCCACTCCTCGCAGCGATTCGCGAGCGCCTCGCCGCGCTCCCAGAGGGCCAGCGAGTGCTCGAGCGTCGGAGCGCCCTGCTCGAGCTCGGCGACGACTCGGACGAGCTCGTCGCGGGCCTGCTCGAACGAAAGGCTCGCGACGTCGCTGACGGCGCCGCTCGACTCGGTCATGGACTCCATCCTAGTTCGCGCTCCCGTCTTCGATCGCCGCGCCGTCCTCGCGCACCTGTTCGACCGGCCCCTCGCTGCGGGCCGCGAACGACCCCTGCGCGACCGTGACGACGACGGGGGTGGATGCCGGCGCCTGCGTCGCCTCGCGCACGATGGCGCCGTCGGACAGATGCGCGATGGCGTAGCCGCGAGCGAGGGTCGAGGCGGGGGACAGTGCGCGCAGGGTGGCGCGCAGCTCCGCGGCGCGGCGCGACTGCGCCTCGAGGGCGCGCTCGACGCGATCCCGCCCGCGCGCGACGAGCAGCTCCACCTCGTGCGCACGGCTGGTGAGGAGCGAGTCCGGCGCCCGCAGAACGGGGCGGGAGCGCAGCTGCTCGAGCTGCGCGATGTCATGCGTGATGCGCTGCGTCAGGCGGGAGGTCAGGCGCGAGCGCAGCTGAGCGACGAGCGCGCGCTGCTCCGCGACATCCGGAACCACCCGCTTGGCGGCATCGGTCGGCGTCGATGCGCGCAGGTCCGCGACGTCGTCGAGGAGCGGATGGTCGTTCTCGTGGCCGATCGCGCTCACGACGGGAGTGGATGCCGCGGCCACCGCGCGCAGCAGGCGCTCGTCGCTGAAGCCGAGCAGGGTCTGCGGGTCGCCGCCGCCGCGCGCGATGATGATGACGTCGACCTCGGGATCGTCGTCGAGCGCCCGCAGCGCGGCGAGCGTCTCGGGCACACACCGGTCGCCCTGGACGGCGG
>CAZEHT010000225.1:0-2863 GCA_964511995.1 uncultured Mycobacterium sp. | reverse complement strand
GTGAGCGGCTCTACGTCGGGTTGTCCCGGGCGCGTGACCAACTCGTCGTCTGCGGCGACCCCGAGTTCATCCGCGACGTCGGCGGACCCGACCTGGCGAGCCGGCTCAACCTTCCGTAAGCCTGCGACAGCAAACCATCGCAGATCCGAATTGTCGTACCCTTCTGGGATAATCACGAAGTGAAGCAACCGACAAAGAAGCGCATGCACGTCGTCGAGGGGACCGGCTGGACGGCCTCGATCATCGCCCTCCTGGAGTCCCGGTCCCCGTACCGGCCGTGGAGATACGGCTTCGGCGTAGCCCGCAAAGGCGACCCCGTCGCGATAATCCTTCACACCGACCCCGCACCGTCCTGACGACGCTCGGAAGGATCGGTGCGGACGGTCGGCCCGACCGTGCGGTGGTCGACTGGACGCTGACCAAACCGGGTCTCGTGGATCTGGACTCGCTGGTCATGCTCCTTGGCTTCGAGGGCGATTCCGATCCCCGCGACGTGTGGCGGCTGCGTGGCGACCCCGCAACCCGGCTCGAGGTGGCGATTGACCGAAGCCCATCGGTGGCGCGACAAAGACATGCGCTTCGGGCACTCCTCGGTGGCGGCCGCACGGATCTTGCTGCATTCGAATGGTCGCTGCACGGGATGCATTGCGCCTCATCGACTTGACCGGGGAGGGCGCAAGACAGGCATTCCGGATCCGCACGGTCGACCAGCCTGCACGGGATGCGCCGGAAGTGCTCATCAAAGACGAGCGGGGAGCCTGCAGTTACGTCGAGCAAGGGATTCCTGACGACTGTTGGCGTCCGATTCTGCCCGCGGACTGGCCCGGGGTGCTGTGCACCGTCTGCAGGTACGAGTGGTGATTTCAGCGGTTCAAGCTAACTGGTCGGAGCTGCGCATTACCGCCGGCCTGGTAGTGACCATCGCCCGACGCGCCGATCGTCGCGGGCGTTGGGAGTCAGGGTTTGCGCCGGAAGAACTCTGCTGGTCTGCCCCGGGTTCCGGTGTTGTCGTTGATGATGCCGGTGGCGATCAGGTGTGGTTCCATCGTGCGGCGGAACTTGTCGCGCGGCAGTTGGTGGCCGGCGACGTCCTGGTGGGCCAGTTGTAGCTCGCGCAGCGTGAACTTGTTTCCGAGCAGCCTGTCGGGGTCCGGTCTCGACAGGTAGCGCGAGCGGATGTGCTGTTTGGCCAAGCGAACGATGTCGGAATGGTCCCAGACCAACTCGCCGGGCCTGTCCACCGGGACGAGGCGGACCTCTGTGGCCGAGCCCGATCCCAGCGATTCAAGTTGATCGGGGCGTACCACGGCCACGTGGGCCACCGAGAGCACCCAGCCGCGATCGTCGCGGTCCGGGGCGTCGAACACGTGCAGCTGGCGCGGTCTTATTCCGTGCACACCGGCCTTGTCGCCAAGCGATCGTTCGACCGCCTGGGCGAGCGTCTCGCCGTGGTGCAGGAAAGTGCCCGGCAGCGCCCATTTCCCGGTGTCGTCACGGGCCACCTGCAGGACCACCAGCCCCCGCCGCGGGTCCCGGGTCAGTAGCGCGGTGTCGACGGCGACCGAGGGTCGGAGGTAGTCGGTGAGGGTGCGGCCGGTCGAGTCGTGGAATTTCTTGTCGGACCCCCTTGTTACCGTTGCGTCAGTGTGTGGTGCTGTCAGCTTGTCGCCCATGGGTGTAGAACCTAGCATTTATCACGGAAGTTGCGATAAATAGCTATTTGGGCGATAGTCATCTAAATCGGGGGTTCGAAGGGGGGTGGTCACGGTGACCGCATTCACTGAGCGCCCGGAAGGCGCCTCGCCGGCCCACGGCCGGTGACGTATTCGGCGAATTACATATACCCGACTTCCGTAGATGGTGGGCACACGGATCACCGGATTTGGGCGTTGATCAGCGCAAACGTGGAATGAGCCGATTTGGGTCGTGATACACGACCCGGGTGCTGTTGGGCCGGGTTGTCAGTCGGCGGCTGCTTCGGTGCCGGGCGTGAAGTCGAGGTATTTGGGGGGTTCGGGCAGGTCGAGGGCGGCGAGGATGGTCTTGTGGCCGCTGGTGAGGGCGGAGCGTTGTGCGACGCGGCCGTCGGCGGTGGCCAGGGTGACCAGGTGCATGCGGTCGAGTTCGTGCCGCAGGTTGCGCCAGGTTTCACTGGTGGCAGTTTCGGCGACCCGGATGAGCAGCAGTGCCAGCCAGCACAATTGGACGTGAGCGCGGATGCGGTCCTGGCGGTGGTGGTAGACCGGGCGCAGCCCGAGCGAGGTCTTGCAGTCACGCCAGCCGCGCTCGACGGCGAGCAGTTGCTTGTAGGCGGCGGCCAGGTCCTTGCCGGTCAACGTCAGGTCGGAGGTGCGCAGCAGCCACTTGCCGTCGTAGTGGGCTTCCCGTTGGGCAGCGGCGCGGTCGATGCGCAGCAGCCCGGTCTTGGTGCGCCGCAACAGCCGGCGCAGCCCCGGCTTGGCTTTGAGGGAGCCGACCAGCTCGTCACGGCGGCGGTTCGGCCAGGCGTCGGAACCCTCGATCAGGCCCTGCAGGTGTTCGACGAGCCGTTCGCGCACGGCAGCGTCGCGGGAGGCCGCCTCGGGGTTGTGGCAGATGACGAACCGCTCCGCGCGCGCCCCCTGGTTGGTGGTGCCGCCGCCGGGTGCCACCCAGGCTTCCTTGACCCGCAGGTTGTCGGCGACGGTGTGGTAGCGACCGGGGCGGGCCAGCGCCGCGGCGGCCTGCGCGTTGGTGCGGCGCAGCTTCTGGGCGTGGATGTAGTGCCCGCCGCCGCGGGTCAGATACGCCCGGTTGGCGGCCGAGGCGAACCCGGCATCGGCCACCCACACCAGCCGGCGCAGGTTCCAGGCGCCCAGGTCGT
>CAZEHT010000224.1:0-2899 GCA_964511995.1 uncultured Mycobacterium sp. | reverse complement strand
GCTAATCGGGATCGCTCGTGGTCTGTGGCCACAGGTGTGGTGGGCTATTTGGCTCGGTTGGAGCGGTCAAGTTTTCGGAGTTGCTCTTCGTGGCGGCACGTCTTGGCGGCGACGGCTTCCAGGGCGAGGCGGAGTTGGTCGATCTGGACTTGCAGTCCGGTGAGGGTGAGCGCGTCGCGGCCGTGTTGGCGATGTTGTTCGACGATGGCGCGCAGTTCAGGTCGCCTGTAGAGGGTGGCGCGGCCGATGCCTAGTGTGGGCGGCCACGGCGTCGAAGGTGATGGCGTCGCCGGTGGTCAGCAAGTGGCGGCAGGCGTGTTCAACGCGAACGGTGGGTTCGTCGGTCACGGCGTGTCCGTTCGGTTCATGATCTGGTCGAGGCGTTCGATGAGGCGGCGGTGGCGGGCGGCTTCCTCGCCCCAGCCGCGGGCGTCGGCATCGGCGGCCAGCGCCGCGGCGTCGGCGCGTTGGGTGGCCAGGATCGGCAGGAAGGTCGATTCGGTCCGGAAGTTCGGGCAGTGCTCGCGGATGTTGGCGTGGGCGCAGGGTCCTTGGGCCGGGGTGCGCAGGCAGTATCCGCCGGTCAGTCGCGCCTTGATTGTCGGGGTGTCCTTCCAGTCGGTGGCACCGCCGCTGATGTCGGTGATGGGCAGCTGGGTGCGCGATGGCAGCACGGGCCCGAACTGGGCCTTGGCCTGGGTCAGTGCGCGTTCGTAGTCGGTGCGCACGGTTTCGTCGAAGAGCCGCCCGTAACGCAGACTCATTTCTGCCGAGACGTGTCTGATATACGGGTGATCGGCGTGTGCAGCGACACCCCGGGGTTGATCAGTGCGCTGGCGTAGGTATGTCGACGTTGGTGTGGCGTAATGGATTTCAGTCCTGCATCAGTGGCGGCGCGGATCAGTTCGGCGCGCAGGACGTCCACCGAGACGCGCCGTCCCTGGTGGGTGAACAGGAACTCGACAGCCTTGCCGGTGCGCGGGTGCGGCAGCGGCTTGCCTGGCGAACGGTGCGCGACGATCCGGTCGACGAGCTGCAGAGTCTCATCGTCGATAGGCACCATCCGCTCGGTATCGAGCTTGCCCAGCGGCACCTTCAACCATGACCCGGCGCCGGGCACCTCATGCACACAATCCAGTTCCAGGTCGAGCAGCTCGCCGATGCGCATCCCGGTGGCGCGCAGCAGCAGCAGCGCGTCGGCGCGCAGCCGGTTCGGCGAGGCGTGCAGCGCGGCCGACAGCCGCCGATCGGCATCGGGGGCAGGTAGCGGGGCAGCGCCCTGGGCAGTCGCGGGACATCGCGGGCGAAGACCAGCTTGCGGCCGGGCGCTCAGGGAGCGGCTGCAGGATGAGCGAAAGCAACGCAAGTGGTCGCGACCGGATCTGTCAAAAGTGTTGCAGGACAGAGACTTAGAGCACATCTACCCCTCGACGGTGGCCAAGATCGAAGGCGGCGAGCGCGCTGTGAGGATCGACGAGGCGACAGCCATCGCGGACCTGTTCGAGGTGTCGGTGGATGCGATGCTGGGCCGCACGTCGAACCCGTCGAGCGATCTGCTGTTCAAGTTCCGCGCGAACCTCGACGTGGCACGCCAATCGGCACATTCGGTCTGGGGCATCGCGACGTTATTCCGTCAGCGCACCGAGGAAGTATCGGCGGTCGACTTCGAGGGCTGGATCGACTTCCGGGACCGCTGTCGGCACGCATGGGATGCGCTGAATGACGCGCATCGTGCGCTGATCGAAGTTGCCGACTTCCCGGTGCCGAGCGAAGCGCAGTTGAGGCCACCGGACCCGCAGACCGTGCGTGAGCAAGCGGAGTTGCGGGCGCTGTTCAAGGAAGTTCTGGAAGCGGGGAGAAACCGCGATGAGGCGTAACCGACGGGCCGGCGTCGAGGACCGGTGGACCAAGACAGTCCGCGACGAGCACGGCAACACACGTACCGAGAAGAGTGTCAACGACGGCAAGGGAAGTCGTTGGCGCGCAAGGTATGTCGACGACCAGGGCCGCGAGCACGCCGAGGGATTCGCCCGCAAGGCGGACTCGCAGACCTGGCTGGACAATGAGATCACGGCCAAGTTCGCCACCGGCACCTACGTGGCACCGGCTGCCGGCCAGGTCACCGTCGCCAGCGTCTATGCGTCGTGGTCGGCATCCCAGGCCCACATCTCGCGTAAGACGGCGGCGACCAGGCGCAGCGCGTGGGGCAGCCGGGTAGAACCGCACTGGGGCGACGTGCCGGTGATCGACGTCAAGACGGCGGCGGTGCGAGCGTGGGTGTCGAAGATGGCGGCCGATGAGGTCGGCGCGCCGACGATCGAAAACGCTTTCGGGCTGCTGCCCCAGGTGCTCGGCGCGGCCGTCGAGGACAGCCGCATCCCGCGCAACCCGTGTGACGGTGTGAAGCTGCCGAAGCGTAAGCACGCCGACCGCGGATACCTGGGTCACAAGCAGGTGGCGGCGCTCGCCGAGGCGGTCGATCGGCAGCCGAGGTCGTGCGTTTCCTCGCCTACACCGGGTTGCGGTGGGGCGAGATGGCGGCGCTGCGCGTACAGGACTTCGACATGCTGCGCCGGCGGGTCAACGTGTCGCGGTCGGTCACCGAATCCGGGGGTCTGGCGTGGAGCACGCCGAAGACGTGGGAAAGGCGTTCGGTGCCGTTCCCGGCGGCGCTGGCCGACGAGCTGGCCGCCCTCATGGTCGGCAAGGGCCGCGACGATCTGGTGTTCACCGACATGCGCGGCGGCGTGCTACGGAACTCCAACTACCGGGCCCGGGTGTTCAGCAAGGCCGTGACGGCCGTGCAGGCGGCAGCCGCCGCGCAACGGGCGAAGGAAGTCGCCGCGACCGGCGAGGCGAGGACACCGGAGTTCCCGACGATCACGCCGCACGATCTGCG
>CAZEHT010000223.1:0-2908 GCA_964511995.1 uncultured Mycobacterium sp. | reverse complement strand
CGCATGAGGCTGCGTGGGCAGAGGGCACGGCGGCCGCTTGGCGTGACGCTCGAGATCGGGGAGCACGGCGCACGTGTGGAAGCCGAGTACATGGTGGACGTCCTCGACCACATCCTCGTCGACCAGATGCTGGGGCACCTGGAACGCCTGTTGGAAAGTGCCCTGCGGCAACCGGATACACCGCTGCATGCACTGGACATGTTGCATGCCGGCGAAGCGGCCCGGCTGCAGCGGGTATCCCGGGGGGACGTCCGTCAGGTGGCTCCGAGCACCCTGTGCGAAATCGTGGAACGCCGGGCCGCCGTCAACCCGGATGCGGTCGCGGTGACATACGAAGGCCGTCACCACACCTACCGTGAGATCAACGAGCGCGCTAATCGGTTGGCTCACTGGCTGATCGACCGCGGCATCGGTGCCGAAGACGTCGTTGCGGTGGTGTTGGGCCGGTCGCCGCAGCTGGTCGTGACCGCACTCGGCATCGCGAAGGCCGGGGCCGTGTACCTGCCGGTGGACCCCGAATACCCCGCCGACCGCATCGAGTTCATCTTCGAGGACTCGGCCCCGAAACTCGTGTTGCGCGATGGCGCTGAAGATCACGGTGTTCTCGGCGGCTACCCCACGGACAATCCTGGCGACACCGACCGGCTGCGCCCGCTGCGGCCCCAGAACCTGGCCTATGTCATGTACACATCCGGTTCTACCGGTACCCCCAAGGCGGTGTCGGTCTCACATACCGCGGTGGCACAGTACTTCGTCTGGTTCGCCGGCGAATATCCGCCGTGCGATGCCGAGGCGGTGCTGCAGGTGACCTCCATCGGATTCGACTTCTCCATCGAGGAGATTTTCGGCACGTTGGGAAGGGGTGCGCGGCTGGTGATTCCGCGCCGTGGCGGATTGCGCGACATCGGCTATCTCACCGATCTGCTGCGGCGCGAATGCATCACCACCATGCACCTGTCGCCGTCGATGCTCGGGCTTTTCCTGTCGCTTCCCGGCGTCTGGCAGTGGCGCACACTGCGCAAAATCCCGGTCGGCGGCGAACCACTGTCTGGTGAACTCGCCGACAAGTTTCACGCCACCTTCGACACGGCGCTGCTGAACTTCTACGGCCCGACCGAGGCCACGATCGCGTCGACCAGACACCGGGTCACCGGCACGCAGGGCAACCGGGCAGTGGCGATCGGGACGCCGAAGATCAACACGGCCGTGCATCTGCTCGACGGCATGCTTCGGCCGGTGCCGGTCGGCGTGGTCGGCGACATCTACATCGGCGGAACGAGTTTGGCGCGCGGCTACCGCGGCCGCCCGGGTTTGACAGCCGAGCGGTTCGTGGCCGACCCCTACCGGACGGGCGGGCGGCTGTATCGCACCGGCGATCTGGCGCGGCGAAACGCCGACGGCGATCTCGAGTTCGCCGGTCGTGCCGACGAACAAGTGAAGGTGAACGGGTTGAGGGTCGAACTCGGCGCCGTTGCCGCGGCCATCTCGGTCGATCCGAGCGTCGGACAATGCGTGGTGGTGGTCCGCGAATCCACGGCGGGGCGCATTCTGGTGGCTTATATGACGCCGTCGGCCAACCACGACACGGTAGACGTGGGCCGGGTGCGGACGCGGGTGAGCGCGGCTCTGCCCCGGTACATGACACCGGCGGCCTACGAGGTGCTCGACGAGATCCCGATCACCACCCATGGCAAATTCGATCGCGACGCGTTGCCCGACCCGCAGTTCGACGCGCACGACCCACTGCCAGAGTTGGCTGCGGCTCCCAACCGGGGTCGTCTTGTGGAGGCCGCGTCATGAGGCGGACGGTCGTGATCGTGGGCGCCGGCGCGAAGGCCGTCGCAGTCGCCGCGAAAGCGGCCGCGCTCAAAGAGATGGGCGTCGACGTCCCCGAAATCGTCGCGGTCGAACGCGCCGGGGTGGGGGCGAACTGGCAGGCGCCGGGCGGGTGGACCGACGGTCGGCAGCGGTTGGGCACAAGTCCGGAGAAGGACGTCGGATTCCCGTACCGCTCCGCGCTGGTGCCGGGCCGCAACGCCGAACTCGACGAGCGGTTGATGCGCTACAGCTGGCAGTCCTTTTTGGTCAGCACCGGCGAATTCGCGGGATGGATCGACCGCGACCGGCCGGCGCCCACGCACGAGACGTGGGCCAGGTACCTGCGTTGGGTGGCCGATGCGGCGGGCTTGAAAGTCGTTGGCGGCGAAGTAGTTCAGATTTCGGTGAACGGTTCGCGCTGGATGTTGCACACGCCCGGGTCGAGCATGCCGGCCGACGCCGTGATGATCACCGGGCCCGGACAGCCCGGCCGCTCGATATTGCCCGGCGACCCGCGGGTGTGGTCGATCGCGGAGTTCTGGCGGCGCGCCGCGGGACCCGATCGGATCGCCGCCGCCCGGGTTGCGGTGATCGGCGGCGGAGAATCAACGGCTTCCATTCTCGGCGAGGTGTTTCACCACCGTTGCTCGGCTGTCACGGTGATCTCACCGCAGGCGACCTTGTTCACCCGCGGTGAGGGCTTCTTCGAGAACTCGCTGTTCTCCGATCCCATGGAGTGGCGCGGCCTGACGCAGGCCGAGCGCCGCGACGCCATCGCGCGCACGGATCGCGGGGTGTTCTCGGCCCGCGCCCAGGAGTCGCTGCTGGCCGACGACAGAATCAGGCACCTGCGCGGGCGCGTCGCCCATGCCGTCGACTGCGACGGGCAGATCAGGATCACCCTGCACACCGACCGCCGGGGAGAACGAGTGGAGACGGTCCATGGATTCGATCTGGTGGTCGACGGGTCCGGCGCCGACTCGCTGTGGTTCCTCTCGCTGCTGAGCCAGGACGCCCTGGACCTGCTGGAGCTGGGTCTGCGCGGGCCCGTGACCCGTGAGCGGCTGGAGGAATCCATCGGTCACGACCT
>CAZEHT010000222.1:0-2932 GCA_964511995.1 uncultured Mycobacterium sp. | reverse complement strand
AAAAATACCGGCAGTATCGCGATGCCCTCGGGTCCGGCGGCCCCGCCGCGGGCCAGCATGAAATCGACCGCGCGATCAACGCCCTGCGTTCGGCCGACCAACGCGTGACGGCCCCAAGGGGGTCTCGCCGGACACCCTCGATCTGGTGGTGGGCGCGCTGCGCGAAACCCCCCGGGGGGCTCAATGCCTCCGAAGGGGCGGCGCGATTGGGAATCTCGCGGGTGACCGCCTGGCGCTACCTGGAACGGCTTGCCGACGACGGGCCGGCCGGCCGGCCGGAATACCGAGTACGGCAGGGCGGGACGCCCCCAGGTGCGCTACGTGCTCTCGCGGTAGGAAGGCATCTCACTCCAGGGCGGCTGCCAACGCGTCGAGATCTTCGACAGTGGCGTCGACGTGCGGCGACACGCGCAGCACAGGTCCGGTCAATTCGAAAGGCGCGCGGGCGGTTTCGGCCGCCGTGGTGAGAATCCGGTGTTCCTCGATCAGCCGACGCCGCACCGCCGCCGGGTCGACACCGCCCGGCGGCAGCAGGGTCGTGATCGCGGTGGGCTCATTCGCCGGCTCGACCACACGCCAACCGCCCACCCCGTCCAGACGGGTCCGGGTGGCCGCGCCGATGCGCGCCAACCGCTCACGTACCCGCTGCGGACCGGCCGCCAGATGCTCACCGAGGGTGACCGCGTACCCGACCCTCGCCGCGACGCTGCCCTCCACCTGCTCGAAGCTCTGCATCGCCGAAACCGGCACATCCCATGCCCGGGGCGGTAGCCGTCGCTGCAGCCGCTCCGCGAGCTCCGGCCGCACGGCGAGGAAACCGACACCGCGGGGGCCGGCCATCCACTTCCGCGAAGACGAGTACACGACGTCCGCACCGACCGCGCAGTTGAGTTGACCCAGCGCCTGTGCGGCGTCGAGTACCAGCGGCACCCCCAGGGCGGCGCACATGGCGGCGACGTCGCGAGCCGGCTGCGCCACTCCCCGGTGACTCGCCAGGATCGTCAGATGCACCAGCGCCGCAGGATCCCGCTCCAGCTGGGCTGCGGCGGCGTCGCATCGGACGCGGCCAAGCCCGTCGACCGGCAACGCCTTGACCTGAAAGCCGTTCGCGGCCATGGTCGCAAGTCCCGGCCCGTACTCACCGGGCACGCACGCCAGTGTCCGCGGTTCGGGCCACGCACCGAGCAACAGGTCGAGCGAGTGCCCCGAGCCGGTGGTGAAGACAACGTCCTCGGCCGTCATCCCGGTGAGCACACCGATCGCCGCCTTGCCGGCGTCCAGCACGGGGCGTGCGACATCGGCCGCAAGGTAGCCGCCGATCTCGGCTTCGTGGCGTGCATGTTGTGCGAGCGCATCGATGACGGCGAAGGACTGCCGGGAGCAGGCCGCCGAATCGAGGTGGACAACGGTCGGGACGGGCCTGGCGGCGCGCCACCGGGTCGCCAACTCGTCGTCTGGAATCATTTGACGGCCAAAGCCAATCCGAAGTCGTTCGCCGGATCGGTCCACCAATGGGTGCGAACCAGACCCGCCGCGGCGAGCTCGCCGGCCACACCGTCACAGGTGAATTTGCACGACACCTCGGTCAACATCTCCTCGCCGTCGGCGAAGTCGACCGTCAGGGCCACATCGGCGACCCGAACCCGCTGGGCACCTTTGGCGCGCAACCACATTTCAATGCGTCGCTCGCCCGGATTCCATCGCGCGACGTGCTCGTAGGCGCCGAGGTCGAAGTCGGCGTCGAGCTCGCGGTTCACCACGGCGAGCACATTGCGGTTGAACTCGGCGGTGACCCCCGCGCTGTCGTCGTAGGCCCGTAACAGCCGCCCGATCTCCTTGACGAGGTCCACACCCAGCAGCAGGGCGTCCCCCGGCGACATGATCCCGGCGAGTGTCGCGAGGAACCGTGCGCGGGGCTCCGGCGTCAGATTGCCCACCGTCGAGCCCAGGAAGGCGATGAGACGTGTTCCACCGCAGGGAATCTCAGCGAGGTGTTCCTCGAAGTCCCCGCACACCGCGTCGATCTCGATGCCCGGGTATGCGCCGACGAGGCTGGCGCCCGCGGATCTCAGCATCCGCGCGTCGACGTCGAAGGGGACGAAACGGCGCAGCGTGCCGCACTCGCGCAGCGCGTCGAGAAGCATCCGTGTCTTCGTCGACGTGCCGCTGCCCAGTTCGACGAGGGTGTCGGCACCGCTGGCCGCGGCGATAGCGTAGGCACGCACGGCCAGGATCGACGCCTCCGCCCGGGTCGGGTAGTACTCCGGTAGCCGGGTGATCCGGTCGAACAACTCGCTGCCCACGGCGTCGTAGAACCACTTGGGGGGCAGCGATTTCGGTGTGGCGGTCAAGCCATGCAGGACGTCGCGGCGCAGTGCGCGGACGGCGTGGTCAGCGGCCAGATGGTTGACCAGCACGAGCGTCATGGCGCTTCTCCCAGCGGGGTCAACGTCACCGCGCCCGCACGCACCTCCACCAGGTGCCGATCGGGGACGTCCTGCCATTCGGGGTTGTCGTCGTAGGGTTCGCTTGCCACGACGACACCGTCGGGACGGCGCAGCACCGACAGGCTGTCGCCCCAGGTAGTGGCGAGTATGCGGGATCCATTGGCAGCCAGGATATTCAGCCTGGCATTCGGATCCGCGGATCCGACGTCGACTACGGTTCCGGCGAGCGCGTCGAGCCCACGGTCGAAGATGTGTGCCGCCAACTGGGCGCTGTCGACGGTTGATTCCGCCGTCCTCGCCGCGGGCAGCACGCAGCGATCCACCACGCCGTTGTGCGAGAGCAGCCATTCACCGTCGGTGAACGGTGCGCTGGCACTGGTCTCGATGGGCATTCCGACCGTGGCCGAACGTACCGCTGCCACGATGCACCGGCTCGACAGCACCGGCGCGACCGATGAGAACGAGGCGTCGGCCCACAGCGGTGC
>CAZEHT010000221.1:1588-2933 GCA_964511995.1 uncultured Mycobacterium sp. | reverse complement strand
GTGCGGACCGTCTTCGACAGGGCCTTCTGGTCGTCGGGGGTGAACGCCCGCAACGCGTGCTGGATCCGCGCACCCAACTGCGACAGCACATCGTTGGGCACATCGTTGGGCAGCTGCGTGCAGAAGAAGACGCCGACACCCTTCGAGCGGATCAGCTTGACCGTCCGCTCGACCTGCTCGAGGAAGGCCTTGGAAGCATCCGTGAACAGCAGATGGGCCTCGTCGAAGAAGAACACCAGCTTGGGTTTGTCGACGTCACCGATTTCGGGCAGGAAGGTGAATAGGTCGGCCAGTATCCACATCAGGAACGTCGAGAACATCACCGGGTGAGCGGCCTGTTCACCGACCTCCAACAGGCTGATTACGCCGCGGCCTTGCGCGTCCAGACGCATCAGGTCCTCCGGCTTGAGTTCGGGTTCCCCGAAGAAGGTGTCGCCGCCGCTCGATTCCAGGTTGACCAGAGCGCGCAGGATCACACCCGCCGAGGTCGACGAAACCCCGCCCAGCTCCTTGAGTTCCGGCTTGCCCTCGTCACTGGTGAGGTATTTGATCACCGCCTGCAGATCTTTGAGGTCCAGCAGGGGCAAACCTTTCTGGTCGGCCCAGTGGAAGATCAGTCCCAGCGTCGACTCCTGAGTCGCGTTGAGGCCGAGCACCTTCGACAGCAGGATCGGTCCGAAGCTGGAGATGGTGGCACGGATCGGGACACCGCCGCCCCCGGTGCCCAGGGAGAGGAACTCGACCGGAAAGGCAGTCGCCGTCCAATCGTCGCCGGTGTCCGTGACCCGCTGAGCCAGCTTGTCGCCGGCCTCACCCGGCCGCGAGAGCCCCGACAGGTCGCCTTTGACGTCGGCCATTACCACCGGAACGCCCGCCGCCGACAACTGCTCGGCCATCACCTGCAGCGTCTTGGTCTTGCCGGTGCCGGTGGCCCCGGCCACGAGCCCGTGCCGGTTCAGCGTCGCCAGCGGTATGCGGATCTGTGCGGCCGCATCGACGGCGCCGTCAACGACGACGGAGCCCAGCTGCATCGCACGGCCCCTGACGACGTAGCCAGCCGCGATCTTCTGCGCGGGGGTCGCTCCGGTGGATTCGGTGCTCACGACTCGGGGTCCTCTCGCCGTACACGGGTGCCGGAAATCACGACACTACTTGTCGACTGCTTGTCCCGCGCAGGTTGGCGTCGCCAGCGCCACGATGGGCCGGTCGGACATGTCGCGTCGCCAGCGTGGCCCTAATGTGAGCCGTGTGCACGACGAACTGGTGTGGATTGACTGTGAGATGACCGGGCTGGACCTTCGCGCCGACCGGCTCATCGAGATCGCCGTTCTGGTCACCGACGGCG
>CAZEHT010000221.1:0-1488 GCA_964511995.1 uncultured Mycobacterium sp. | reverse complement strand
CTGGACCTTCGCGCCGACCGGCTCATCGAGATCGCCGTTCTGGTCACCGACGGCGAGCTGAACATTCTGGGCGAGGGACTCGACGTGGTGATCCACGCGGACGACGAGGCGCTGACGGGGATGATCGACATCGTCAAACAGATGCACGCCCGCTCCGGACTGATCAACGAGGTGCGCGCCTCAGCCGTTGATGTGCCCACGGCCGAGGCAATGGTGCTCGACTACATCCGTACGCATGTCAAACAAGCCAAGACGGCGCCCCTGGCGGGGAACTCCATCGCGACCGACCGCGGATTCATCGCCCGCGACATGCCAGCCCTCGACGACTTCCTGCATTACCGCATGATCGACGTCAGTTCCGTCAAGGAGCTGTGTAGGCGCTGGTATCCCCGCATCTACTTCGGCCAGCCCGAAAAAGGGCTGACCCACCGAGCGCTGGCCGACATCCACGAGTCCATCCGTGAGCTGCAGTTCTACCGCCGCACCGCGTTCGTTGCCCAGCCCGGCCCGTCTAGCAGCGACATCGCCGCGGTAGCGGCCGACCTGTGCACGCGGACGCGGGCTGTCGGCGATAAACGATTCGGTCACAGGGCATTCGAACGGTTAAGATCGTCCACGCTGCACTTCGGATTCTTCGACGACTCCGACGGGTAGCCATGGTGGCTGTAGTTCAGTTGGTAGAGCACCAGGTTGTGATCCTGGATGTCGCGGGTTCGAGCCCCGTCAGCCACCCCGGCAGGTCGGGGGCGTTTGCACTCCCTTGACCTCTCACTCTTTCGGGCTCCATGCACCCTTATTGCAACCTTGCGGATGCGGTTGACGTGGGCTTGTGTGGCAGCGCCGGGGCCGCCGACGTGGGGAATGCGGGCCTGGCGTGCGGGGCGGCGACTCAGGCGCGGCTGCCACGGCGTGCGGTTCCGGTCGGGCGTGCCGGTTTAGTCAAGCGGTCAGCGCCGAGCGCCGATACCGACGCCGACTTTCCCCCATCTCGATGCGTCAAGCCCACCGATGCTGAACATGCTGGTGAGGCTGACCCACGTTCCAGTGCAACCGATGAGTATGCCGACCCCGGCGGCGATGCCCGCGATGAGGAAGGCCCTGCCGTCCCGCTGGCCAGGTTCCCCGCTGGTGTTCGGGTACGAACCGGGCGGTGGACCGGGCTCACCGCTGGGGGTCGGATCATCCCGGTGTTCCGGCGGCCCATCCGGGTAACCCACGAAGTCTGGCATCAATTCCCCTCAACCTCATGACCCCGCTGCACGGAGCTTAATCCAGCCCCGCGCGGGCGCGAGGGAGATATCGGTTGCCAGCTCCAAGTAGCGCAGCGGGTTCCAGCCCCGCGCGGGCGCGAGCCGCGGCGCGAATCTGGACTCCTGCGCACGTGCGGCATTCCCACATGGTCTGGCGGGCACCCCCTCTACGCGCTGGCGTTACCGGCCCGCCACTGCTCCCAGGGGATGTTCCAATCACCCAGGCCGTCGGTCCCCG
>CAZEHT010000220.1:0-3014 GCA_964511995.1 uncultured Mycobacterium sp. | reverse complement strand
TAATAGGGCACTAGCACCTCAAGCTAGCGCGTCTGCCATTCCGCCACTCGGACCTAACCCGCTCGTGCAAGCTGGGCAGCTAAGGCTAGCGGATCGCGCTGGGTAGTCCCAAACCCAGCTCCCCGCAATGGTAGGAAAGGGAGCTGTGACCTCAGTGCGCCCCGCCGACGAGGTGGTCGATCTCGTCAGCTCGCTGATCCGGTTCGACACCTCCAACACCGGCGATCTGGCCACCACCAAGGGTGAGGAGCGATGTGCCCGGTGGGTCGCCGAACTGCTCGAAGAGGCGGGCTACACCACCGAGTACATCGAGTCCGGTGCGCCGGGGCGGGGCAACGTGTTCGCGAGGCTGGCCGGCGCGGACGGTTCGCGGGGGGCGCTGATGGTGCACGGTCACCTCGACGTCGTACCCGCAGAGGCCGCCGACTGGAGTGTGCACCCGTTCTCGGGCGCGGTCGAGAACAGTTATGTGTGGGGCCGGGGCGCCGTCGACATGAAGAACATGGTCGGCATGATGATCGCGGTCGCACGGCACTTCAAGCGCGAAAACATCACGCCGCCGCGCGATGTGGTGTTCGCGTTCG
The DNA here is from genome assembly GCA_964511995.1 of uncultured Mycobacterium sp. Taxonomy (GTDB): domain Bacteria; phylum Actinomycetota; class Actinomycetes; order Mycobacteriales; family Mycobacteriaceae; genus Mycobacterium. The sequence goes on along the minus strand of CAZEHT010000220.1, from coordinate 2,430 downwards.
TCGCCGATGAGGAAGCCGGCGGCCGCTACGGGGCTGGCTGGCTGGTGGACCACCGCCCCGACCTGTTCGACGGCGTCACCGAAGCGGTCGGTGAGGTCGGCGGCTTCTCGCTGACAGTGCCGCGTCGCGACGGCGGCGAGCGTCGGCTGTACCTGATCGAGACCGCCGAGAAAGCCATGCTGTGGATGCGGCTCAAGGCGCGCGGCCGCGCCGGTCACGGGTCGATGGTGCACGACGACAACGCCGTCACCGCGGTCGCCGAGGCGGTCGCGCGGCTCGGCCGCCACCGATTCCCGGCCGTGGTGCACCCGGCCGTGACGGACTTCCTGGCCGCCGTCGCCGAGGAGACCGGTCTGACGTTCGACGGCCCGGACCTCGACGATGCGATCGCCAAGCTCGGTCCGATCGCCCGCATCGTCGGCGCCACTGTCCGCGACACCGCCAACCCGACCATGCTGCGGGCAGGCTACAAGGCCAACGTCATCCCCGCCATCGCCGAGGCTGTGGTTGACTGCCGCGTGGTGCCGGGCCGGCAGGCCGCGTTCGAACGGGAGGTCGACGAGATCATCGGGCCCGACGTCGACCGCGAATGGGTCACCGAACTACCCTCCTACGAGACGACGTTCGACGGCGATCTGGTCGACGCCATGAACTCTGCACTGCTTTCCGCTGACCCGGACGCGCGCATCGTGCCCTATATGCTGTCCGGCGGCACCGACGCAAAACACTTCGCCCGGTTGGGAATCCGCTGCTTCGGCTTCATTCCGCTGCGGTTGCCGCCGGACCTGGATTTCGCATCGCTGTTCCATGGCGTCGACGAACGGGTGCCAGTCGACTCCCTGACCTTCGGTACCGAGGTCCTCGAACAATTTCTGAAAATCTGCTGACACAACGGCTTACGAAAGGACGACCCACATGGCTTTCCCATACAACCCCTACGACTTCTTGCCGGCGTTGCCCGGGTTCACACTCACCTCCACGGCGGTGACCGACGGTCAGCCGCTGGCCAACGACCAGGTGAGCGGCATCATGGGGGCCGGCGGCCACGACGTCTCGCCCGATTTGAGCTGGTCGGGCTTCCCCGAGGAGACCCGCAGTTTCGCGGTCACGGTCTACGATCCCGACGCGCCGACGCTGTCGGGCTTCTGGCACTGGGCCGTGGCGAACCTGCCCGGCACGGTGACCGAGCTGGCCGCCGGCATCGGCGACGGCGGCGTACTGCCGGGCGGAGCCATCACCCTGGTCAACGACGCCGGTGTGCGGCGCTACATCGGCGCCGCCCCGCCCGCGGGGCACGGCATGCACCGGTACTTCATCGCCGTGCATGCCCTGCCGGTGGACAAGCTCGACATCGGCGAGGATGCCTCGCCGGCCTACCTGGGCTTCAACCTGTTCTCCAGTGCCATCGCGCGGGCCGTCATCCACGGCACCTACGAGCAGAAGTAACGCCCCACCCGCGCGCAAGCCCCGCCCTGCGGCAATCCCGCCCTGCGCCGAGCGTGCGTGTCGCCGGTCGACGCGCCGCGGATCTTGCCGGGTTTGCGCACGCTCGCGGGGGAGGGGCTTACTTCGCAGCCGACCCCACGGCATCGGCCAACGACGCGAACCCGCCCTCGCGCAGGCGGCGGGCGATGCCGTCGTGGATGTGCTTGACCCATAGCCCGCCGCCGTAGACGAAGCCCGTGTAACCCTGCAGCAGCGTGGCCCCGGAAACGATCCTGTCCCACGCGTCGTCGGCGGTTTCGATACCGCCGACGCTGATCAGCACCAGGCGGTCGCCTGCCCGCGCGTACAGCCGGCGCAGGATCTCCCCGGAACGCCGTGCCACCGGGGGACCCGAGACTCCACCGGCGCCCAGCTCATCGACACCCGGGGTCAGCAGTCCGTCGCGCGACACCGTGGTGTTCGTCGCCACGATCCCTGCAAGCCCCAACTCGATTGCCAGATCAGCGATTTCGTCCACATCGGGGTCGGACAGATCGGGTGCTATCTTGACCAACACCGGGGTGGCCGTCTCGGCCAGCACGCCTTGGAGGATTGGGCGCAGCGACTCCACCGCCTGCAGGTCCCGCAGCCCCGGGGTGTTGGGGGAGCTGACGTTGACCACCAGATAATCGGCCAGCGGCCCGAGTATCCGTGCGCTCGACCGATAGTCGTCGACGGCCTGTGCCGCGGGAACCACCTTGGTTTTGCCGATGTTCACGCCGATGGGGACGGCGGGCCGGTGCCGGGCCAAACGCATCGCCAGTTCACCCGCTCCGTGGTTGTTGAATCCCATCCGGTTGAGAAGTGCGCGATCGGCCGGCAGCCGAAAGAGCCGGGGTGCCGGGTTGCCCGGCTGGGCCTGCCCGGTCACCGTTCCCAGTTCGGCGTAACCGAAGCCGAGCGCGCCCCACGCGTCGAGCCCCAGGCCGTCCTTGTCGAAACCGG
>CAZEHT010000219.1:0-3066 GCA_964511995.1 uncultured Mycobacterium sp. | reverse complement strand
ATATTATGCATATGCCATATATGGCATGTCAAGCGCTGGCAATTCTGGCGCGGCCAACGTGCAAGCTAACCGGCGGGCCGCGACGCCGCTCGCCAAGTTGAAGTCACCTGTCGGCCCGTCTGGTTGAGCGCAGGGTTAGCGAAGTAATCGGCCCGGTGCCGCAAATCGCGCCTCAGAAACTCTGCGCGGCGGCGGTGGTGTGGCAAGGTGGAAAGCGGCGCCGCGGAAGACCGATTTGGCAATGGTGCGTACTGCCCGCGGGTTAGCGTGGTCCTGGGTTGCGTCATCGACATTGGGGAGTCGCTACGGCAGTTCACAGCTGCGGCGGCGATATCCCCGTTTGAGAGAGTGAGCATGACGACGTACCCGATGCGGTACCACTTTCCAAACCAGATGATGGAGCAAGCCATGACACAGCGCAAACTGGGTCTCGACTGTAAACCCGGCAAGGCCCGGGCGGGCCTGACAATCACCTACCCTAACGCTGCCGGCATCGACATCGGCAGTGCAGCCCACTTCGTCGCCGTACCCCCCGACCGGGACGACGAGCCGGTACGCGAATTTCCCAGTTTCACCGAGCTACTGGAGTCGCGTGGGTTCACCGTGCTGCTCGTCAATGCGCGGCACGTGAAGAACGTCGCCGGCCGCAAGGCCGACGTGCTGGACTGCCAGTGGTTGCAACAATTGCTGACCTACGGCCTGCTGCGTGGCGCCTTCCGCCCGGCCGACCAGGTGTGCGTTCTTCGCGCGCTATGGCGCCAGCGCAGCATGCTGCTGCGCAGTCAGAGCCGGCATGTCCAACATATGCAGAAAGCCCTCACCCAAATGAACGTCCAACTGGCCAACGTCATCTCCGACGTGGCGGGCGAGACCGGGCAGAAGATCCTGCGCGCCCTTCGTCGCTGGCGAGCGCGATGGTCAGGTCCTGGCCAAGCTGAAGAACGCGCGCATCCGCGCCAGCAACGACGAGATTGCCAAGAGCCTGCAAGGCAATTGGCGCACCGAACACCTGTTCGCGCTGAAGCAAGCGCTGGGTGCCTTCGACTTCGTGGGCACCCAGCTGGCTGAAGTCGACCACGCGATCGAGGCGCAATTAAATGTGCTGCAGGTTCACGATGGCGACCCGGCCAAGGGCAAGAAGCGGGGGCGCGCCCGCAACGCGCCAAAGTTCGACCTGCGCACGCAGCTGTTCCGCATGTGCGCAGTCGACCTCACCCGCATCGATGGCATCGACGTGACCACCGCGCTGGCCGTGATCAGCGAGACGGGCCCGGACATGTCTCGCTTCCCGTCGGTCAAGCACTTCACCAGTTGGCTGGGTCTATGCCCGGGCACCAAGATCACCGGCGGCAAAGCGATCAGCGGCAAAACCAAGCGCTGCGCGAACCGGGCGGCGCAGGCACTGCGGCTGGCTGCGGCAGCGCTGCGAAGCAGCCAGTCCGCCCTCGGCGCCTACTTCAGGCGCTTGTCGGCGCGCATGGACAAACCCAAAGCCGTGACCGCTGCCGCCCACAAGCTGGCGCGGCTGATCTACACCATGCTGACCAAGGGCGAGGAATACACCGATCAGGTCAGGATTACTACGAGGAGCGCTACCGCCAGCGGGTGCTGCACCAACTGGCCAAGCGCGCCGAGAAAATGGGTATGCGGCTGGTCGCCACTGAACAGACCGCTTAAAACAGACATTCCTGATCAGCTACTTAGTGGGAGTTTCTTGAGAGACCTCATTGCGCGCGGTTCGTACGAGTGTCTTGAAATCGGACTCTCGGACGATCCTGATTCGATGGCCTTCGGCGACAAGCTGTTCAGCTTTGCGATGCTTTGAACTCTTCTCGTGGCCTGCGAGTTTGGCGACATCTTGGTCACCGACTACCAAGATCGTGGTCTTCTTCGTCACGCCGGGGGCGACCTGACAGCCGACGCTCGCTGCGAGGTCTGCGGCTTCGTTCCTCGGCAGTTCAAGTGCGCCCGTAAAGACGAGAACCTCGCCATACAGATCGCCTTCAGGGTTTCCATCTCTTTGCACGGCTACGCCAGAGGACGAACTCTCGGGATCGATCGGCTGGTTTGCCCGGCGGTGCCATTGGTCAAGGTCTTGCTGCGACTCGCGCAGGGCAGCAAGCAAAACAAAGCCAGCAGCCTTTGCGTCTTCGAGAGCATCGTGATGCCGGAACTCGTAGCCGATCCTGCTGCATACGTTGGCAAGACCGTAGCCTTTCCACGCGAGTTCCTTCCAGGTCCGGCGGACTACTCGCGCTGAGTCCAGCCAAGTAGTGGCTATCGGATTCAAGTTGTATTTGCCGTAGGCCCGGTCGAGAGCGATCCGATCAAAGTGCGTATGGCAAACACTGACCGTGCTCTCCAGCGTTGAACGAAGACGGTCGGCAATCTGGGGCAACTTTTGCTGTCCCTTAACCATCCTTGATTCGATGCCGTGAATGGAGATATTCACTTCGTCGAAGTAGTCTTCAGGATCGACAAGCGTGCACCACTCTTCGGCGAGTTGTCCATCAACAAACCTCGCGAGGCCGATCTGGCAGATTGAGCCCATATCCGCGTTGGCGGTTTCGACGTCAATGGCCACGAATTGCATCGGTCTTACCCCAGTTGGTCTACGCTTCAGCGTACTTCGCCATGTCACTCGTGAAGACTACGGCCATCCCGGTGGCAGCGCAGGTCAGAACAATCTCTTCGGTCGGGTCGATGTTGAGGTCTTCGCCCCGAAGCCCTTGCCACATTGCGAGGTAGAAGAGCGTTCCGAATTTCTGCTTCTGCTTTATCGCCTTCTCGACGCCACCCTTCCAGGGGAGAACTACAAGCTGGCCGGCCGTGACTTGCGCGGCAAGCGAGGGATCCTTCAGGCGCTTCTCGCGTCCCCGCTCCCAACATGCGACCAGCCCGTTGTCCTCGGCGTCCCATCGTTCTTCCCACTTCGCGCCTTCGCGGATGGGCTCGGTGATTGATCGATGTATTTTCATGCGACGGGCCGGTGAGGGTGGTGTCTATGAGGTCAACGTACCAGCTAACCGGCGGGCCGCGCCAATGCGGACCAGGACGAAGCCGCGT
>CAZEHT010000218.1:0-3083 GCA_964511995.1 uncultured Mycobacterium sp. | reverse complement strand
CACTCCACCCAAATCAGGTCGCTGAACCACCGCACCCAACAACGGATGACCGGCCCATGTTAAGCCGGCGCGGCTCACATTTCCCGACCCCAGCGATCCGAGGTGCAACCAGAACCGCTGCCGCACAAACCCATATGTCGGTAAGTCGACCCGGTGCCCACCACCCAGCGCCGCGCGCCAATCCACCCCGGCGCCGCTGGTGAACACATGCCCGAGCGCGGCCAACGCCGACTCGGCTTCGGGGCGGTCGTTGGCCAGGGTGACCACCGATATCGCCTGTTCGGCGGTCAACGATTGCTCCACCGCGGCGGTGAGACCACGACCGGGACCCACTTCCACGAAAACCCCGCCGCCCAATGATTCGGCGGCGCGCACCCCGTCAGCAAAACGAACCGGCTGGCGCACATGCTCAACCCAATACTGCGACGACCCGTAGCCGGGCCCGGCCAGCTGCCCAGTCAGGTTGGACACCAATCCTATTCGCGGGGGCGCGGCCGAAACTCCGGTCAGTAGTTGCGCGAACTGTTCGAGCATCGGCTCCATGAGGACCGAATGAAATGCGTGCGACACCGCCAACCGGCGTACCCGCCGACCCTGCTGCGCCAGCTGGTCCGCCACCGCGGTCACCGGCGCGTCGGCACCCGAGATCACCACAGCGTTGGGGCCATTGACCGCCGCGAAATTGACGTCGTCGGTGAGCAACAGCGCCACTTCCGCTTCGCTGGAGGCTACCGCCACCATGACCCCGCCGGGGGGCAACTCCGCCATCAACCGGCCCCGCCCCGCGACGACTCTGGCGGCGTCCGAAAGCGACAACACGCCCGCCACGTAGGCCGCGGCGATCTCGCCCACCGAATGACCCGTCACCATGTCGGGCACCACACCCCAGTGCTGCAGCAACGCCGCCAACGCCACCTCGACGGCGAACAACGCCGGCTGCGCGAACTCCGTACTTTGCAGCAACCGGGCATCGCTGCCCCATATCACCTCTCGCAGCGGCACCCGCAGGTGTGGGTCCAACGCCGCCACCGCCTCATCAAACGCCTGGGCGAACAGTGGAAAGCGGCCGTAGAGCTGCTGACCCATCCCTAACCACTGGGCACCCTGGCCGGGAAACATAAACACCGTCTTGCCAGCCGAACGAGCACGCACGATGACCACGCCTGCGCCCGGCTCACCAGCGGCCAACTCGATCAGCCCCGCCACCAAGCGATCACGATCTGCGCTGACGACCACGGCCCGATGGTCAAATACCGCCCGGGTCGTCACCAGCGACCAAGCCACATCCTCCGGGCTCAAATCCGGGTGGGCGGCCACGTGCGAGAGCAAGAGCTTGGCCTGATTGGCCAACGCCTGTTCCGAGCGAGCCGACAACACCCACGCCGTCGCCCCCTCATCAGGTTCAGCGACAACATTTTCACTTTCGGGTTCCGGTGGCTGCTCGACGATCACATGCGCATTGGTCCCACTAATCCCGAATGACGACACGCCCGCCCGACGTGGACCATCTGCGGACCACGGTAGCGACTGCGTCAACAACGAAACCGCCCCGGCCGACCAATCCACATGCGGCGTCGGCACATCGACATGCAAGGTCTGCGGCAGCACGCCATGCTGGATCGCCTGCACCATCTTGATCACACCGGCCACCCCCGCGGCGGCCGACGCATGGCCGATATTGGATTTGATGGACCCCAGCCACAGTGGCCGATCGGCTGACCGGTCCTGCCCGTAGGTCGCTAAAAGCGCTTGCGCCTCAATCGGATCACCCAGCACGGTCCCCGTCCCATGCCCCTCGACCACATCGACATCCGCCGCGGTCAGCCCTCCGCTGGCCAACGCCGCTCGGATGACCCGCTGCTGGGAGGGCCCATTCGGTGCGGTCAGTCCGTTGGAGGCGCCGTCCTGGTTCACCGCGGAACCTCGCACGAGCGCCAACACCGGATGCCCCAACCGCCGCGCATCAACAAGACGCTCTACCACCAGGACTCCCGCGCCTTCCGACCACGCGGTGCCGTCGGCGGCACCGGCATACGCCTTGCACCGACCGTCGGCAGCCAACGCCCGCTGCCGGCTGAATTCCACAAATGCGGCGGGCGTGGCCATTACCGTCACCCCACCGACCAAAGCCAGGTCGGACTCCCCCGACCGCAGCGACTGTGCCGCCAAATGCAACGCCACCAACGACGACGAACAGGCCGTATCCACCGACACCGCCGGACCTTCCAGTCCGAGCACATAGGACACCCGGCCCGAGGCCGCACTCAACGTCGAGCCGGTGAATCCGTAGCCCTCCAGCTCGCCTTCCACCTGGCCCCCGTACCCGGCATGGATCACGCCCGCGAATACGCCTGTTGCAGAACCACGCAACCCCAACGGGTCAATTCCAGCCCGCTCCAAGGCTTCCCACGACACCTCCAGCAGCAGCCGCTGCTGCGGATCCATCGCCAGCGCTTCGCTGGGTCCGACACCGAAGAATCCGGCATCGAAATCACCTGCGCCCTTCAAAAAGGACCCCTGTCGCACATACATCTTGCCCGGGGCATCGGGGTCCGGGTCAAACAATCCCGCTACGTCCCAGCCCCGGTCCGCGGGAAAGTCGGACACCGCGTCACGACCCGCAACCACCATTTCCCACAACGCCTCCGGTGAATCCACCCCACCTGGATACCGGCACGCCATCCCCACCACCGCCACCGGCTGGGACAACTTGCCCTCCAGCTCGGAGAGACGCCGTCGGGTGCGGCGTAGATCTGCCGTCAGGCGTTTCAGGTAATCAACGTGCGTGGTACTGCCCGACACTGCTGCTCCTTGTGGGGATCAGGAGCCGAGTTCTTCGTCGAGGATGGCGAAGAGTTGGCTTTCGGTTGCGGTGTAGATGTCGGCGTCGTCAGAGGCTTCGGAATCGTTGGGGTTGGCGTGGGCGCTAAGCGTGGTAAGGACGCACTGGATACGCGTGAAGAGGTGGGTTTTGTCTTCGGAATTCCAGTCCGATCGGTTGAGCAGCGTTTGTAGTTCACGGGTGATGTCGTTGAAGCGAGCCAAGCGGTCGGGTTCGCTGCCAAGTGCGCCGGCGGTGGGTG
>CAZEHT010000217.1:1889-3132 GCA_964511995.1 uncultured Mycobacterium sp. | reverse complement strand
CGGCGAAGGAGCTCCCGGCGGCGCTGCTGGACGGTCCCGGCCTCATCCGCCATGGCGCGCCCCCAAAGCAAGCGATCCGCGAATTAGCATAGGCTACCTTAACTAGATCAGCCCGAGATTGTTCACCCACCCCGCAGTCGCGCCAGGCCCGACCCGGGCGCCGCCGGGGCGGTCGCACACACCGCGGTGACCGATTTCGGCGCAACAGAAGCGGAGTTGAGCAAAGGTGTACGTCGGCAACCGCCAGGCGGTACTGGATCACGAGGCGTTCTCGGGTGTGTTCAGGCTGAGCCGGATGGACCTGGACCGTGACCTCGACGTGTTGCACACCTGGATGAACGATCCGGAAGTCGCCCGATTCTGGAAGAAGCAGTGGTCTCGGGAGAGGGTCGCGGCCTATCTTCTCGACCAGCACCGGAGCGCCCACTCCACGCCGTACCTGGGCACCCTGGACGGCATCCCGATGAGTTACTGGGAGCTTTACCGGGCCGATCTGGATCCGCTGGCCGACCACTACCCCGCTCGCGAGCACGACGCCGGTCTGCACCTGCTGCTGGGGCCGGCCGAGTCCCGCGGCCGCGGACTGGCCGGGGAGCTTATCCGCGTGGTGACCGACTGGCAGTTCGAGGCCGATTCGCGCACCTCCCGGGTGGTGGCCGAACCAGACGTGGCCAACGCGAGATCGGTACGCGTCCTCCAACGCGCGGGGTTCCACTACGTGCGCCACCTCGACCTGCCGGGAAAGAAGGCCGTCTTCATGATCCGCGACCGGGAACGGCGGTAAGTCCGCCCTGCCGCGCCCTCCCCAAGAAACGATCCCCAATGCACAAGCGGCACCGGCGGGTGTCAGCGGTCACGCGCACACAACTTATGTTAGCCTTCGCTAACTGTCGATACTCACTGTTTCGTCGACCCGGCCGCGGCTACTCGAGTTGGCCACGATGTGCCGCGGCAAGGAGCGGCGGATCCCGCTCGCGCCACGTGATCGAGAGGCGGTAGCGCATGCAACGCAGATTGGGCTGGGCCCGACAGTTCCACGAACCTGCCCTACCCGACAGTCCGGTGCTCTTGGTGTTTCCGCACGCGGGAGCCGGCGCTTCGGCATACCGGGCATTTTCGAAAGTACTCAGTTCGCGGTACCGGGTGATCCTGTTCCAGTACCCGGGACGTCAGGACCGGGCGGATGAGCCCGCGCCAGGTACCCTGCCCGAGCTGGCGGCGGGGGCGTTCGGGGACTTCTCCG
>CAZEHT010000217.1:0-1789 GCA_964511995.1 uncultured Mycobacterium sp. | reverse complement strand
CGGGACGTCATGAGACTCGCACTGCCCGCCCTCAAGGCCGACTATCGGGCCTTCGACGCCTATGCGTGCACCGAGAGCGTCAGGATCGCGGCGCCGATCCACGCCATGGGCGGTGATCAGGATCCGGTTATCACGCTGGGCGACATCTACGCGTGGCGCACGCACTCCGACGACGTCACGATCACGCTGTTCGACGGCGGACACTTCTTCTTCCACGACTACGTCGACGACATCGCCGAACTGCTGACCCCGGGCACCCGGTGCGGGCAGACGTCATGAACGGCACCGCGGGAATCGACGACCCGATCGTCCTGACCGGGATGGCCGTCGAGGCCCCGGGTGGCATCGACTCCCCCGCAGCGCTGTGGTCGGCGCTGGCCGAGTCGAGGGAACTGATCACGCCCTTTCCCCGTGACCGCGGCTGGCCGATCGACGATATGCTCACGCTGTCCCGGCACGACGGCTGGGGACAGGTCCGCGACGCGTGCGGATTTCTCACCACCGCAGCCCTTTTCGATCCGGCCTTCTTCGGCATCACGCACCGCGAGGCGCTCACGATGCACCCCCAGCAACGGGTCGCGATACGCGTGGCGTGGCAGGCGTTGGAGAACGCCGGCCTCAATCCCGCCTCACTCGACGGGACCGACGGCGGTTGTTTCGTCGGGATGTCGCCGATGGAGTACGGCCCGCGGGCGTGCACCGTGGACGACTACAGCGGCCATCGGATCGCCAGCGTCGGACAGCTCGGCGCCGCCGGGCGCATCTCGCATTGCGTCGGACTTCACGGGCCGTCGGTGTCGCTCGACTCGGCGTGCGCGTCGTCGTTGACCGCGTTGCACCTCGCGGCGACCGCGGTGCGGTCGGGCGAATGCGAATGGGCGCTCGCCGGCGGGGTGTCCGTGATGGGGTCGCCGGCCGCCTTCTACGAGTTCGCGCGGCTGCACGCGCTGTCCGAAGACGGGCACTGCCGCGCCTATAGCGACGATGCGAGCGGCACGGTGTGGAGCGAAGGCGTGGGCATGGTGCTCCTGGAACGCGAATCGCGGGCACGCCAGCTGGGGCACCGCATATACGGACAAATCCTGGCCGTACGCACCAACCACAACGGCAAGGGCAAGCCGATTCTGGTTCCCCGATTGCGCGCGCAGGAACAGCTCATGCTCAAGACGATCGAAGCTTCGGGGATCGACCCCGCCGATGTGGGGATGATCGAAGGCCACGGAACCGCGACTCCGGCCGGAGATCCGGTGGAACTCATCGCGTTGTTCAAGTCCTACGGTGCGTTGGGGTCGAGGGCCCTGCTGGGTTCGGTGAAAAGCAATGCGGGACATGCGCAAGCAGCATCCGGCATCCTCGGGCTGATCAAGCTGCTGCTGGCGGGCCAGCACGGCTACGTACCGCCGACCCTGTTCGCCGACAACCCGACCACGAAGGTGGATTGGGACCTGACGGGCCTGCGACTGGCCACCAAACTGCATCCGTGGGAACCGACGAACGGCTTCCGCTACGGTGCGGTGTCCTCCTTCGGCGCCGGAGGCGCTAATGCTCACGCGATCATTGCCATGCCCCCGGTTGAGAACCAATGACATCGCGTGGCCACCGACTGCCAGACGGCTCCATTCCCGTCCTGCTGTCGGGAGAGACCCCGGAAATGGTACGAGACGACGCCGCGGCCGTTCTCGCCTACGCGGCCGATCATCCAGAGGTCGGGCCGCAGCGCATATCCGACATGATGATGCGGACACGCTCCGCGCGCCGGCACCGGGCGCTGGCGATGGTGACCGACGGC
>CAZEHT010000216.1:0-3208 GCA_964511995.1 uncultured Mycobacterium sp. | reverse complement strand
TGTACACGCCCGGACCCGCGATGAGCTTCTTGACCTGCTTCTGACTCTTTCCGCAAAACGAGCACTTCAGCAGGTCACCGCCGTCTCCGATGCGCGCCATGGTGGTGAGGTCCCTACTTCCTGTTCGCTGTAAATACGAAAATCATTCGGACGTCCTTCCCGACGCTACCCGCTTGATGCTCCAAGGTACGACCGATAATCGCGAATAGCGTGTTTGGGATTTCCTGTTGATGGCTTGTGCCCTGCTCTGAGTGAACATATCCCCTGCCATCGTCGATGACTGCTCGGTACGCCCGACCGTGTCCTGGGCGTGTCGCCGCCGTAACTCGGGCGAGAGCCGCCCCTACCGCCGACCCTAGAGTAAAGGCGTGGGGTTCGCCGCTCTCGAAGATACCGTGCTGATCAGCGATGGCGGTCTGGCCACCGAACTCGAGGCGCGCGGCCACGACCTTTCCGACGAGCTGTGGTCAGCGCGATTGCTGATCGACGCGCCCCAGGAGGTAGTCGCGGCTCACGTCACATTCTTTCGAGCCGGTGCGGCGATCGCGACGACGGCGAGCTACCAGGCGTCGTTCGACGGCTTTGCCGCGCGAGGTCTCACCCACACCGACACCGCCCGGCTGCTGCGGCGCAGCGTCGAGTTGGCACGCTGCGCACGCGCCCAGGTCGGCGAGGACGGTCGCTGGGTGGCCGCCTCGATCGGGCCCTACGGAGCCGCGCTGGCAGACGGCTCCGAGTACCGGGGCCGTTATGGGCTCACCGTCGCCGAATTGACCGCCTGGCACCGGCCACGCCTGGAAGCCTTGGTCGAGGCCGAGCCCGACGTGCTGGCGATCGAGACGGTGCCCGACGTCGACGAGGCCGAGGCGCTGGTGAACCTTGTCCATCAGGCCGGCCTGCCGGCGTGGCTGAGCTACACCGTCGCCGGCACATCCACCCGCGCCGGACATCCCCTCGCCGAGGCGTTCGCCGTCGCGGCCGGGGTTCCCGAAATTGTCGCGGTGGGGGTGAACTGCTGCGCACCCTCCGATGTATTGCCCGCCATCGCCGTGGCCCGTGAGGTCTTCAAAGGGCCGGTCATTGTCTACCCGAACAGCGGTGAACGCTGGGACGCCGCCGACCGGGCCTGGGCGGGCCCGTCGCGGTTCGCTGCGAACGCCGCACCGCAGTGGGTTGCCGCGGGAGCGCGCATCGTCGGGGGCTGCTGTCGGGTGCGACCCGCCGATATCGCCGAGCTGGCGCTGGCTGTCTAATCGACCCGCCCCGGCACCTGTAATTGTTCGGGTAAGCGCCAGTGTGCGCGGTGATCGCTCTTAATCTGTTGGTGTGCCGTTGCCGTGGCCACTGATCGGCCGTTTGGGAGAAATGAGAGCTATCGAGGTCGCCATCGTCGCCTCGGACGTTGCGGGGCTTGTCGTATGCGGCGCGGCGGGTGTCGGTAAGAGCCGCATTGTCCGTGAGGCCCTCTCCGCTGCCGCCTCGCGCGGCTGTGAAGGCCGGCTCGTGGTCGCGGCGTCCTCGGCACGGGCGATTCCGCTGGGCGCGTTCACCGCTTGGACCCCGCCCGGCGTCACCGATACCGTTGGATTGCTTCGCGGGGTTATCGAGGCGCTCACCACGACCTCGTCGGGTGCCGCGGTTGTGGTCGTCGTAGACGACGCGCATCTGCTCGACGAACTCTCGACGTTCGTGGTGCATCAGATCGTGGCGCGCGGCGCGGCGAAAGTGGTGTTGACCGTTCTCGACGGTGAACCCGTTCCTCCGGGGGTGCAGGAGGTATGGAAGAGCGGCCGCTTCGACCGGCTCGACCTGCAGCCGTTGTCTCTCGCCGACACCACCGCCCTACTGTCGGCGACGCTGGACGGATCGGTGGACCCCGACGCAACTCGACGACTGTGGGCGCTGACCCGTGGCAACGTCTTGTATCTGCGCAACATCGTCGAGCAGGAAGTCGCCGACGGCCGATTGGTGCAGCAGCACGGCTATTGGCGGTGGGTCGGTGACCCAATCATGCCGCCCAGTCTGGTCGAGCTGATCGAATCCCGCATCGGAGCCTTGCCCTCACCGGTTGGTGATGTGGTCGACGCGCTGGCGGTCGGGGAGCCGGTCGAACTGGCGGCGCTGAGGCGCATGACCGATCCGGCCGCGGTCGAGGAGGCCGACGCCCGTGGCCTGATCACGCTCGAGCCCGTCGTCGGAGGCGTTCACGTGCGGGTGGCGCACCCGCTCTACGGCGAAGTACGCCGCCGGCGCGCGGCACCCACCCGGCTGCGGCGGCTGCGTGGACTGGTCGCCACCGAACTGGCCACATCCGATGAAGGCGACGACATCCAGGTGGTGGTTCGCCGCGCGGCGCTGCGTCTGGACTCCGATCTGGCCCCGGATGCCGACCTCCTGGTCAGGGCTGCGCGCGGCGCCGTGTGGCTGGCGGATCTTGCCCTAGCCGATCGGCTCGCGGATGCGGCGATCCGCGCCGGAGCGGGACCGGAACCCCATTTTGTTCGCGCGCACGCGCTGTCGTGGCTGGGCCGGGGCGCCGAAGCCGACGCAGTACTCGCCGGGATCGATACCAGCGAGCTGGCCGACGAGGATCGGGCCAGATTAGCGTTCCTGCGGGCCAGCAACGCGCTGTGGGCACTCGGCGACCCCCACCGCGCGAAACAACTCATCGACAACGCCTCGCGCACCACTCCGCCGCACGCGCGCAGCTACATCGACGCCTTCCTGACCGTCTACTGGTTTGCGATGGATCAACCGGACGCCGCGGTGCAAGCTGCCGCAAGCCTTGAACTGGACGATCTGCCCGCCGTCGTCGGCGCGGAGATAGCCTGGGTGCTCGCCACCGTATTCGCAGACGCTGGCCGCACCAGCGACGCTGTGGCCGTCGCGGACGCGGGATACGCCGCCGCGACGCGCTCCTTCGACGCTCCGCACATGAGGTTCAACATTGCCGACGCACACGTGAGTGCGCTGCTGCTCGCTGGCCGGATCGCGGATGCCCTCGAGGTGGCCGAGCGGGTGCGCAACCAAGCGGCTGACTTGCCCGGCGCGGCGCAATCGCTCGGTGCGGCCGTGGCGGGCCGCGCCGCCCTCGGGGCCGGCCGTCTCGATAACGCGTGTCCACTGCTGGAAGAGGCGGCGGCAGCGCTTTCGGCCTCCCACGCCCTCGGCTGGGGGTTCCGGTATCAGGTGCCGCACGCGACCGCGC
>CAZEHT010000215.1:0-3225 GCA_964511995.1 uncultured Mycobacterium sp. | reverse complement strand
CACTTCGACGAATCGTGATGCGGACGGCTATGCCTGTGCTTCTCGCGTTGACGGCGACCCATGGGCCCCGGACGCCTCGCCGCGCGTCGTGGGGGGTGCTGACCGTGCTGACTTTCGTCCGACGGGTCGCGTTACGCAAACCCGCTGATTCCCTGCGCAACCCAAGAATCAGACGTGGATGTCGTGACGTCCGACCGCGAAGCGTAACCCCGAGCAGTTGTAGCACGCCACACACCCGACGCAGTTCGTGCAACCGGCGCAGGCCACGCATGCGATACAACGCTTGCAGAACGCGCACGCCACACATGCGATGCTGCCGACGACCGCGAGCGACATGGCGGTGACGATGCTGCCGGCGACGGCGGCGCTGGCAGCGGTGGCGATCGACCCCGTGACGGCGGCACTGGCCACCGTCGCCGCTGACCCTGCGACGGCGGTGCTCGCCACGGTGGCTGCCGAGCCGGCGACGGCGGTGCTCGCCACGGTGGCTGCCGATCCGGCGACAGCGGTGCTGGCCTCCGTCGCCACCGACCCGCCGACAGCGCTGCTGTTCACCGGTCCTTCGGATCCTTCGGAGTCGTCCGGGCCTCTGTCGGCACCAAGCGATGTGACCACGATGTTCATTCTGCCTTCAGGGTCTGCCAGTTGTCGTGCCTCACAGCCAGGCAACGGAGTTCCAGATGGTGGCCCGAATGCCTTGGCCACCCCCCGATTGCGAAACGCGAGATCGACTACCGAGATGCCGCCGCCACCTCGTGGCGAGCCCGCGCCGCTGCCGCATCGCTCAGGGAGACAGCTGTATAACCCACTGAAACTCGTTGTTGGGCAATTGTTTCAGTCCGCGTCATCGTGAGTGGGTCAGTGTGTCCGCAGATTCCCCGGCACGGACACGCCGATACGCGGGAAACACCGGGCCGGGCAGTTGATCACTCGGCGTCGGTCGCCAAGAGTAGGTAACCTAACCCTCCAAAACGAGTAGGACAGCCAATGCCCCTTTCATCCCGAAAACCACTCAACCCTGATCGTCGAGGCCGGCGACATGGCTGAGGCGCATTCAGCGCCGGGCAGCATCGGCGTACTTACCAGCGGGGGTGACGCCCCCGGGATGAATGCCGCCGTGCGCGCGGTTATCCGAACCGCTCTGTACCACGGTGTCGACGTGTATGCGATCCACGAGGGCTACCAGGGTCTGGTCCTCGGCGGCGATCTGATCCAGCGGATGGAACCCGCCGACGTCGAAGGCATCCTGCAGCAGGGCGGTACCGTCATCGGAACCGCCCGGTCGAAAGAATTCCGGACCCGCGAGGGCCGCCGGGCTGCCGCACTGAATATGGTCGAGCGTGGCATCGACGCGCTCATCGTCATCGGCGGCGACGGCAGTCTCACCGGAGCGGATCTGTTTCGTCAGGAGTGGTCCAGCCTGCTCTCCGAACTCGTCGAGTCCGGAGACATTTCTGAGGCTGTCGCCGAAACCCATCCCGTCCTGCGCCTCGTTGGTCTGGTCGGGTCGATCGACAACGACATGGTTGGCACCGATATGACGATCGGCGCCGACACCGCGCTGCACCGGATCGTCGAGGCTCTCGATGCCCTGCGCAGCACCGCGGCCAGCCATCAGCGGACGTTCGTCGTCGAGGTGATGGGACGGCACTGCGGCTACCTCGCGCTCATGGCCTCACTCGCCAGCGGGGCCAACTGGGTGTTGATTCCCGAGCAACCACCGGCCGACGACTGGGCGCACCAGATGTGCCGGGACATCGGGCAAGGCCGCAGCATCGGCCGACGCCAAAGCGTCGTCATCGTCGCCGAGGGTGCCCAGGACCGAAACGGCAACCCGATAACCGCCGATCAAATCAAGACACTGCTGGAGGAGGAACTCGGCGAAGACACACGGATAACGATTCTCGGTCACGTGCAGCGCGGCGGGGCGCCGAGCGCGTTCGACCGCTACCTGGCAACGCTACTAGGCCACGCCGCCGTGGAGCGACTCCTCGCCGATGAGCCCGACGCAACCCCCCAACTGATCGGGCTTGGTGGGAACAGGATCGTGGCGTCGCCGCTGATGGACTGCGTGGCACGGACCCAGGCGATTTCCGGGCGGATCAAGGACAACGACTACGACGGTGCAATGCTATTGCGCGGCAGTAGTTTTCGGGAGTCTTATCAAATCCTGCGCACGGTACAGCAAGCCGCGCCGCGGCCCACTCCGCCCGGTCGTCGACGTTTTCGGATCGCGGTGGTGCACGGCGGTAGTCCAGCGCCGGGGATGAACAACGCGGTGCGCGCCGCCGTCCGCCTCGGCCTGGACCGCGGTTACTCCGTGCTGGCGGTGCGGAACGGATTCCGCGGCCTGCGCGAAGGCGACATCCGGGAGATGGGCTGGATGGACGTCAGCGGCTGGGTGTCCCACGGGGGAGCCGAGCTCGGCACCAGCCGCTATGTCCCCAGCGAAGCTGCCGTCGCCGAGATCGCCAAGCAGGTTGCCGCCCACCGGATCGACGGTCTGCTCATGGCCGGCGGATGGACCGGCTACCAGGCCGCCTACGAGCTGCACCGGCACCGGCGTAAGCACACCGCCCTCGACGTTCCGATCGTCTGTCTGCCGATGACGATCAACAACGACCTCCCGGGGACCGAACTCAGTATCGGTAGCGATACGGCGCTCAACAGCATCGTGACCGACGTCGACAAGATACGGCAGTCCGGGGTTGCCACCCGCCGGGTATTCGTGGTGGAGGTGATGGGCCGCGACTGCGGGTATCTGGCACTGTTCAGCGGGTTGGCCACCGGCGCCGAACGCATCTACTTGCCTGAAGAAGGCATCACCCTGGACGATCTGACGGGCGACGTCCACGCCCTCGCGGACGGCTTCCGGTCGGGCAAGCGGCTCGGTCTGATCATCCGCAGCGAGGGTGCCGACCCCGTCTACACCACGGGATTCATCACTTCGCTGTTCGAGAAGGAGGGCGGCGACCTGTTCGATGCCCGGCAGGCGATCCTCGGACATGTCCAGGAGGGTGGTGACCCGTCGGCGTTCGATCGGATTCAGACGACCAGGCTTACCGCTCGTTGCGTGGAGTTTCTGACCGAGCAGCTTGAATCAGGTGGCCGGGCCGGCGCGATGATCGGATTCCAATCCGGCCGTCTGCAATTCACCGACCTCACCTCCTATCCCAACCTGATCGAGCAAGACGTCCAGCGGCCCTTGGAACAGCGCTGGATGTC
>CAZEHT010000214.1:0-3228 GCA_964511995.1 uncultured Mycobacterium sp. | reverse complement strand
CAGCCGTACCGCGCGCTCACGCAGCTCGACCGGATACTTCCTCGTTCCCATGACTACCTTCCTCGGTTTGCAAGATCAAACCTGGTTCGGAAGTCTCCGGAAAAACGGGGGAAGCACACTTGGGGCTGGATGAGGTTGGAATCCCCAGCGGCCCATGGGAAATCACCGGGTCACGGGCGGGGTATTTGGGATGCGTTGTGCCTTGCCTACGAGGCGGTGGGGCTCGATCGGGCCGCCGGCGGCCTGGATCTTTCACGTAGTTAATCGCTGGTGTGTCACTCGCGCACCCGACGTCAACCGCCTGCACCGTCCCAAGGAACTACTCGAAGATGACGACGACCCGTCGGCGGCGGGGGACCGGACCAGTCCGGAAATCCTCGCGACCTGTCCCGGCGATCATCACCGGACCGCACTGTCATCTCGTGGTGGTGGGTGCGGCCGGAGTCGGCAGCACCAGACCCGGGTAGATCTGGTCGAGAATGGCCGGCAGCATGGCATTGGCGGTGGTCCGGCCCTCGGGAGTTAGGGTCAGGTTCGTCCAGATCACCAGCGAGACATTGTTTTCCGGGTCGTATCCGATGAACGAGTTGAAACCGGGCAGTTCCCCGCCGTGGTAATACATCGCCGCGTTCGGGCCGAACCGTTGATAGGAGATTCCGTAGCCGTACTTCTGGCCGTCGGGTGCTTCCGGATCCTCGGCCTGCACGCTGGTGAGCCACTGCTGGTGGTAGTCGGCGTTGAACACCTGTCCGGACACCAGCGCGCGGATCCAGGTAGCCAGATCGTCGGCGGTGGAGATCGCTCCACCCGCGGCCGTGGCGTACGACGAATTCTGGTGGGTGTAGTCGATGGGGACCAGCGTTCCGGCACGCGCCGCAGCCTGGACGTCCGCCGGGTATTCGGCGTCGGCGAGCGCATAGCGCGTTTTGCCGTACATATAACCGTGCGAATACGGCGTGGGCATGGCGCCAGCGACGGCGGCGGCCGGAAGCGTTGTCCGCAGGAGTCCAACCGGCCGCAGAAGTCGGTCCCGAATCTGATCGGCCAGTGGCAGCCCGGCGACCTTCTCGGCGATCAGCCCCAACATCGCGTAATTGGTGTTGCAGTAGTCGTACGACGCATCCGGGGCGAACTGGGGCGGGTGTCGGAACGCGATCGCCAAAACCTCGTCGGGCCGCCACACTCTGCTCGGATCGGCATCGAGTGTGGATGCGAGATCCGGATCGGCCGTGTAATTGTACAGCCCACTGCGCATCTTGAGCAGTTCAGCGATCGTGATGTTGTTGCCGTTCGGCACATTTGGCAGATATTCGGCCACCGGATCGGAGAATCGCAGCTTCCCATCCTGAGCCAGCAATACGATCAACGCCGCCGTCATCGTCTTGGTGTTGGAAGCAATCCGGAAGTGTGTGTCGGTGGTCGGCGCTGTTTGTGCACCCAACTCGGTGGTACCCACGGTCGCGGTGTAGTTCCCCTGCGGGGTGCGTAGTACGACCACTGCGCCGGGAACCCTCATCTGCCTGGCTGTCTGCTCCACAACGGCTTGAAACGCGGACGATTTGATCGGTTTCAGGGCCGAATTCGCGGGTGCCGAAGTGATCGTCGGCGTACTGAAAGTCGTTGGTTCGGTGGCGGAATCGGTTGAGCAGCCAGCCAGCGCCAGCGTGATGCCGACCGCGAAACGGGCACTGCCTATTCGGATACCGCGCATGTCCGGCACCTCACCGATTTCGTGACGATTCCGCTGGCGTCAGTCCGGCAGCGTCGCCGCGTCGTGCACCACCGCGAACAGATCGGCATGTATGCAGCGTCGGGTGCTGGGTCATCACACCACGCTATCGCTACGCGGTGACCCGCAACACCGCCTCGGCGTATTCGGGTCGGCAGACGATCAGACCGGGCAGTTCAGGGTCGGCCTGGTTGTAGGCAGCGGCGAACCGCCGATCGCGAGGTGTACAGCCCCGCTGCCCGCGCCACCGCCACCGGTGCCGCCGAATCCCATTCACAAGGACCGGCGGCGTGCACGTAGACATCGGAGAGTCCCTGCACCACCGAGGCGACTTTCGCTCCCGCCGAACCTGTTTCGATGAGCTCGCCGCCGAAGACGTCGCGGACCTCAAGCGCGATGGCCGGGGGTCGGGTGCGCGATACGACGATACGCGCAGTCGCCGGGGCCAGCGGCGGCGCCAGGCGGTCCGGGGCGGCCAAGATGACGCCCTGGGCCGGCAATGCCACCGCACCGGCGACCAGTTCACCGTCCCGCCAGAGCGCCACATGCACCGCCCGGCCGGGGGATCGGGTTCGGAGAAGCCTTCATCGCGCGTCAGAACCGAATCTTTGCCCGGCGTGTGCGCGTACACCTGCACCGCATACGGAACCAGGTTCTCCGATCCCGGCCACAACACCCCGATCCGGTAACAACATCCCGCACAACGCCCGGGCCGTGTAGGCGCCGCGACTGAAGCCGAAGATGAACACCTTGTCGCCTTTCTCCCAGGTGTCCATGAGGTAGGTGCAGGCATCGCCGATGTCGCTGCGCATACCGTGACCGAGTCTCAGCCCTCCGTCGTTCTTCGATCGTTGCGTGAAACACCCGCGCCACGTACGCGGCGGTGTTGGATCGGTTGGTACTTTGCGTTCGGCGCGGTCCCGTCCCCACGCCATCGATGAACGGACAATCGAGCTGGAGGATGCCGTCCTCGGCGATGGCTTCGCCCTAAATGGGTTCTTCCGGGAATTCTGTGGGCTCCTCCGACACTTCCATGGGCGGGTTTTCAGCATGCGCGGTTTGTTTTGTCTGGCCGGCGGCGTTGCCGCGGGCAGGTCCTTGACCTGCCCTTTTCGCCTGTCAGAGGGTGCATAGAGGCTCGCGAGTCAAGGGTGGCCGAAAGGCCACCGCGAAGCGACGCGAAGCGCCCTGACGCGTGAGGGATGCGCCCGTAGGCGGCGCGGCCCGAACCCCTTCCACCCCAACGGAACCCCAGGCCAGACGTACCGATATCTACCTACGCAAAACCCGGAAGCGCCGTGGTGTTTCATTGCCAATGGCATTGGCGGAGTTGAAAACTCCTCCTGTCGCCGTTGCACTGCTGTCTCTGCCGTCGGCCGAGGCGACGTTGTGATATCCGTTCACCGTGGCCGTACTGCCGTAACCCTGTGCGGTGGCGCTGTTCGAATCCCCTGTGGTGGTCGCCACGCTTGCTATCGCCTAATGCCTTGGCGGTGCTG
>CAZEHT010000213.1:0-3229 GCA_964511995.1 uncultured Mycobacterium sp. | reverse complement strand
CAGCACCACGGCCGCCCGCATACCCCCGCAGGATCAGGCGTGGATCGAGACCTTCTTCGGTCACATCAAGGGTGAGTGGCCGCACCTGCAGACCATCACCGACCCAACCCTGCTGGAAACCGAATGAGTGAGAGTACGAACGGAATACCATTCGGTTCGCTTGCACGAGGCGATCGGCTACCTCACCCCCGACGACGAACACCAAGGCCGCAGAGACGCCATCCGGCAAGCCCGCCGCGACGGGTCTCGACCGCGCTCGGCAGCAACGCCTGGACTACCATCGCAACAGCACAACCAACCCACCGGGGAGACGCCATGAGTTGGGTAATCTCACGCGGCATCTCTGCGGCTAAGTCAGACACACGTCACCCTACACGGGGAGATTCAGGGGAGATTCCCGAGAGAAAAAACGGGCTCTACTGAACCCTTCCGTGGCTGTTCGGTTCGGTCGGGCAGGGGGCGGTGGCCGCCGACGGCGAGCATGGCCAGGGCGATGAGTCCTTGTCCCGTACCTCGACCCGAAGGCCCTTTCGACCAATCCGTAGTAGCCTGCATCTGACAGGTCACTCCTTGTCTGGATGATCGCTTGTTCACAACATCGATTATCGTTGAGGCAGTGCACCTTTCGCATTCACGACACTCGGACACGGTCAATAGCGTGAAAATCGAGGCCAAGGGAGGTCATTGTGGGCGGCTTTGGAGTGTTGGGTCTATGGGCGATGCTGGTGCTGACTCTCATCGGGGCGATAGCGGTCGCGCTCGGTTTCCTGTGGGTGTCGAAACGCATGCTTGGGGAGAACGTCGGCCCGACGCACAATCCGTCGTTGTCGCCGTTCCTTACTGTCGTCGGTCTGGTCTTTGGAGCTCTGCTCGGGTTCACCGTGGTCGTTGCGTGGGAACAGTTTTCCTCGGCCGAGGCCAACGTCGCTCATGAGGCGTCGACGCTTACGACGATGTACCGGCAGACCGTCGCGATGCCGGATCCCCAGCGGACCCAGCTGCGCCAGCAGCTTCGTAAGTACGCAGAGGCGGTATCGGGTCCGGAATGGTCCGCTCAAGAAACCGGCGGTGGCACGAGCGGCACGGCAAGAGCCGCCATCACCGAGATGTATCGCCTGTTCGGCGATCGGGCCGCCGGCACGTCGAGTCCAGTCGATGGGGAGTTTCTCAGTAAGCTGAGCGTATTGACGACCGACAGAGATCAGCGTGTCCTGGACCAAGAACCTCGCATTCCGACGCTGTTGTGGACCGGCCTCATCTTCGGTGCCATGCTCCTGATTGCGATCGCGGGCTTCGTCAATTTCAGCAACCGACGTGCTCACGCGGCCCTGGCGAGCGGGGTCGCCGTGCTGATGGGCTTGCTGCTGTTCGTCGTCTATTGGCTCGACCATCCATTTGGAACGGAAATCGGCGTCACGCCGGCACCGTTTCATCACGCCGTTGAGGCGTTCGACGTCATGGACCGCACGGCGTAGTCGGACCTATGGAGTGAGCGATTTCGCGAAGCCGCTGATGTCTGGGACGGTCGCAGTGTAGTCGTCGGGCATGGTGCCGGAGCACCTCATGTCGCGGCGTGGCAGGTGCCGGCGACGATGCGGCCGACCGTGGGAATTCCCGCACGCAGCAGGAGGCGGTCGTAGAGTCCAGTACCTCGTCGCGCGGTGGGTCCAGTTCGTTGACGGAGATGACGTGGGGCGGTAAGCCCTGCAAGTCATCTCGCGCCAGGCGGCAACGTCAACCTGATGCCGGGCCGTCGGATCGAACCGGGTCCATGCCCGCGTATGAACCACGGACCAGCCCCGTGCGATACGAGTAAGCGCGAGACGGGGCCGACATCGGGGAGGCAACGGCGGTGTCCAAGCGCCGCAGCCACAACTTGAGGGAACCCTGCGCCTCGGGTCGCCCCTCGAGGCCGGATCAGCCCCACGGGCGTGTGGCGGCGCTTAACACGCCGACCCGTTTGGGCCTGACAACAACCTGGCCGATGCGCCAGGTGGTGCCGAGGGTGGTGTGCCACTGCCCGTGCGTCAGCGTGCGGCCTGCGCTGTCCTGCGGGGCCGCTCACGCCCGAGCCGCACCGCTCTTAAGGTGTCGGGACGTTGGTACCGGTGCCGCAGCGGGTGCGCAGATCCACCAGCGGCTGGCGGATGGCCTGGATTTCGGCCTGCTCCCGGGGATTGACCGCCAGGTAGTCCCGCACCCGTTGACGGACCTCATCGCGCGGCAGGTCAGCAAGGCTGGTGAAGTAGTCGTTCACCCACGGGTGAGTGAACAGGTAGACCGATGTTCCCGCTGAGACACTCGACGCTACCTGCGCCAGGTCACCGGCGGTGCAGTTGGGAGGGCGATCGGCCAGCGCTGACGGGGCCGCAGCGATCAATGCACTAGCGACTGCGCCGAAACCGATCGCACCGACAACCGCGCGGTGGGCCAGTCGGGCATTGAGCAACATGTCGGACTCCTTTGACTAGGTACGATGAACCATTCGTCAGTAGCGACTACTACAATGCACAGCTAAACAGAATCGGTCGCGATTTTCTTGCATTGCGGTTAACTCATTGCGCGAAAACCCGTGGCCGGATCAGATCCTGCGCGTCGCCCGGGATTCTGGTGGGGTGGGCGGTGTCGAAGCGCAGATGGTCGACTTGTTGCCGATCCAGTTTCGTCACGTTTTCTCTGCCGGAGAACCCGACCACGAACCGGCCGACCGGGTTGTGCGCGGTGCAGACTTCTCCCCAGAACCACGCTCTGCCGATATCGGTCGCTCGCATGTGCCGCGCGCTCTGATACCGCACAGCGCGGCCTGCAGGTACTGCCGCCCGATTCACGCCAAACGCCATACGGGACAACGGCGCCATCGGGCCGCACCGCCGACCACCCCGGTATCCGCGCGCATCCGGCGCGAAACCGCACACATTCGCTTGCGAGGGGGGCCGGTACTTCTGTGCAGGGTCCCGCCGCCACCGAACACGTTCGGCGTTGCCCGGCGGTCACCGGCTGCGCTAACCCAGCGCTAACCCTCGGCCGCGCTACCGGCGGCCACGCCCGCCGCCACCGACGTTAGGGACGTTGACTTTCGGCGGGTTGATGTTCGGCACGTTGACTTTCGGCGGGTGGAAGTCCGGCACGATGTCAGCGACGTCGTTGGGGACCTTCAAGTCCGGGACAATGTCAGCGATGTCGTCGCCGACATTGACGTTGGGCACATTGATGTTGCCCGGGACGTTGG
>CAZEHT010000212.1:0-3300 GCA_964511995.1 uncultured Mycobacterium sp. | reverse complement strand
GCAGGCGGAGGGCCGGGTGCCACGCTAGTAGCGGCCGTAACCGTGTCGGATCCGCCATGGCTCACACGGCATTGTCGACGGCCGGCATCTGGTCCCGCCGTCGTGCTGTCAGCGTGGCACTGCCGGCCGCAATGGGAAGCGGTGAATTGGTGCGGGGTAGTATCGCTTTCGGTCGCACAACAGGGTCTCTCTGGCCTGGGCTATCCCGGTGGCATCACCGGCAAGGGCCCCGAGTTCGCGCTGCACCATCCGCCGGAACGAGTCGCTCTCCGCGTGGGCGAGACAGAGCCACGCGGGCCTCCAGCAGGATGTTCCAATGGTTGCGGGTTGAGGGACTCCTTGCGCAGGCGGTTGTTAAAACGATTCGATGTAGCTCTCGTCCCACGAGCAGCCCGGCGGGATATAAACCATGCCGGTCTTGCCGTCGCAGAATCGTTGCAGCGCTTCGGAAATGAACTCCGAGCCGTTGTCCATCGTGAACACCTTCGGAGGTCCGCCGGCGGGCGGTAACCACTTTGTTGAGCTCGTCGACCACCCGCTGGCTAGTGATGGAACGCTCGACGATGTTCAGCAGCGAAACCCTGGTGTGCTCGTCGATCATTGAGGCGATCTCGACGGCCTTGCGGTCGGTGGTGGAGTCGAACCGGGAGTCGATCCCCCGCCATCTGGGCGGCATGCGGCTGGATTTTGTTGACGTGCCCCAGCCTGGTACCTGACATCGTGGGCCAACAAATTCGATTAGCTGGGTTCGCAGCCTTCGTCGGATGAAGACTCCACTGCGTCGGCCGGCTCCGGCGCGTACCTTGACAGCACGCCTCATCTCCCGAATATTTCAGCCGGCATCTTGAGGAGGACCGGAACGTGGTCTTGGATCCGAGCAAGCGCCTGGCAGACCAGTGCCCACGTGCGAGACGGTCGACAGTGCTCCCCCCGACTACGTCTCACGGTCTATGACGTCGAAGACCTCCACCGCATGATGAAACGGTGCCGGTGTGACACCAATTTCGGTTCCAAAGGGATGGTCGAGCCAATAAACGACGAACAATAGCAACCCCAGCAGCACGGCGACCCCGCTCGCGAGAACCGCGTGAGCACGCCTGCTGCTGAGATAGACAAAACCAGCGATCGCAACAACGAATACACCACCGAAGATGAGGCCAGCCCACAACAGCGTCGGAATTCGAGGTTCCTGGTCCAGAGCGCGCTGATTTCTGTCGGCCGCCAATACGGTCAACTGGCTGAGAAACTCTCCATCGACCGGGCTCGACACGCCTGCGGGCCGATTGCCGAAGAGGCGATACATTTCGCTGATGGCGGCCCTTGCCGTGTCGCTGGTCCCACCGCCGGTTTCTTGAGCAGCCCATTCCGAACCCGACACCGCCTCTCCGTATCTGCGGAGCTGCTGACGCAGTTGTGTCCGCTGGGGGTCGGGCATCGCGACGGTCTGCCGGTACATCGTCGTGAGCGTCGACGCCTCATGAGCGACGTTGGCCTCGGCCGAGGAAAACTGTTCCCAGGCAACAACCACGGTGAACCCGAGCAAAGCTCCAAAGACCAGGCCGACGACAGTAAGAAACGGCGACAACGACGGATTGTGCGTCGGGCCGACGTCCTTCCCAAGCGTGCGTTTGGACAGCCACAGGAAGCCAAGTGCGACCGCAATCGCCCCGACGAGAGTCAGCGCCAGCATCCCCCATAGACCCAACACTCCGAAACCACCCATGATGACCTTCCGCGCGAGGACGCCGACAACCAACCAACCGCACTTACCGCAAGACGACATTTCCGTCACGCGCTTTGCGAGTACGGGCATCCATAGTTGCACTCTCGCGAACGAGCGGGGCCCGATTCGGCCAACACCGATGCCGCCAAGGAGCTCAAGTAGTTGCGCGAGCAGAACGGCCGCTTGAAGCCGCTGTTGGCCGAGGCTGAGCTGGAGAAGGACGTGCTGCGGGAGGTGGCGAAGGGAAAATCTTGAGCCCGGCTGCCAAGCGTCGCGCCGTGGACGTGCTCAAGGAAACGTTGAGGATGTTGAAGCGGTTGGCGTGCAAGGCAGTTGGGCTGGCCCGCTTCACCTACCGCCGGCTGCCCGCTGCGCAGACCCCTGCCGATCGGGACGCCGAGATGAGCGCCTGGCTGCGTGCCTACGCGCGCAAACACCCGTGTCATGGGTTTCCGGCGGGCGTGGGCGGCGTTGCGCTACGACGAACGGCGTGAGGTCAACAGGAAGGAGATCCACCGGCTGTGGCGCGAGAAGGGCCTGCAGGTCAAGGTCACCAGTGCGCGCAAGCGCGCCGGTATCTCCTCGGTGCCGCCGATCGAGGCTGACGCCCCGAACCTGGTGCGGGTGGCGATGTCAACCTGAACTGGCCCCAGGGGGACAGGGCGGATTCCAGCAGTCATAGCCACAACGTGACCCCATCACGGCTGATCGCGCTGAAAAAGCAACGGGGAGTGTCGATGGATGCCACCCTCGAGCACGCCTACCGACTCGGCAAGGCCAGAACGCAGATCGGCAACGGCTCTACCGGACCATGAACGCTCGCGTGTTGCGCGAAATGAACCCGCCGCCGATGCAATCGCCGACGTCACACACCAGAACTCGCCTTTGATCGGTCATCTGGCGTGTTCCCACCGATAGGCGATGGTGCCGAGTGAGTTGCGCAGTTCGACAGCGATCTGCTCGGGCGCGACGCCTATGTTAACCTCGGTTATTCTCCACCGGCCGGCCCACTCCCAGATGCCGCCGTAGAGCGCCGGGCATGAAGATCACGCACGAAATGGTCGCTGAGCAACTCGTCGAGCGATAAGGAGCCGTCGATCGCCGCGGGCATCAGCTCATCGGACACCCGGTCCTGGAAGCCCTGTTCGAGATCATAAACACGGCGCGGGTGATCAGTTTGTCGAGAATCTCGACGGCATCGGTGACTAAGGCCGTAAGTTCATCGTGCGGCAGCGGGGTCTCGCCGTAGCCCGGCGTGAGCGGCATCAGCGCTTCGGTGTCTGCCGTGCGGCAATGTAGCGTGCGACATCAGCAGGGCGGACGTAGCCAGTGGGAACTTCGCGGTTCTCCAACTTGGCGGACGCCTTGGTGGCCCGGGCGACCGCCTTCTTGACGGCCACCTCGGTGACGACGATTTCTTTTGGCGATTGGCGCTTCACGCTCCACCTCCTCGGTAAATCATGCTACCGGGGCGGCACCACCCCTGACCTCGACGTCTCTCCCCAATCGACTCACTGCGCCTTGCGCGGACGAGTCGGCGCCGACATCCCAGCGGCGTCGTCGATAGCACGCTTGGT
>CAZEHT010000211.1:0-3328 GCA_964511995.1 uncultured Mycobacterium sp. | reverse complement strand
GCGTTACACACCGGGGGGTATGTGTGACGCATCTTCTGCGGTGGCGCGCTGCCCGCGATTTGGAGCGTATTCGCTTGCGGCTGGCTGAACTTGAGGCCGCCGGCCCGTACGACGACAAGACGACGTTGTTCGACGTTCTGGGCCTCCGGGGCGGGGACGAGGAGGACAGGTGAAGGCCGGCCCGAAGGCTGCTGTCGACGACAGCCCGTTGCCGTGGCGGCCGCGGTCGACCGGCTCCGCGCGGTTCGCGAAGTTCTGCCAGACCTACGTGAAGGTGACCAAGGGCACGGGCGCCCGTTCGGCGTTGCGGTTGCGGGACTGGCAGCGCGATCTGGTGGGTTCGGTCCTCGACGCCGCCCCGCGGCCGCGCACTGCGGGGTGGATGCTGCCGCGCGGTCAGGGCAAAAGCTCACTGATGGCGGCGTGGGGTGTCTACGAGCTGTTCGAGGGCGGTGAGGGTGCCACGGTGTGCGTGGTGGCGGTGGATGAGCGTCAGGCCGGAATTGTGTTCAACATCGCTCGCCGCATGGTCGAGCTGGACGACGATCTGGCGGCCCGGTGCCAGGTGTTCAAGGAACGCCTGGTGATCCCGCATTCGGATTCGCAGTTTCATTGCCTGCCGGCCGAGCCGAAAAGCCTTGAGGGCCTGGATTACACGCTGGCCATCCTGGATGAGGCCGGGGTGGCGAACCGGGATTCCTACGAGGTGTTGACGTTGGCGCAGGGCAAGCGGAAGACATCGACGCTGGTGTGCATCGGCACGCCTGGCCCCCGCATCGACGATCAGGTGCTGCTCGATCTGCGCTCGCATGCCGTCGAGCACCCGGAGGACAAGAGTCTGGTGTGGCGGGAGTTCTCCGCGGCCGGGTTCGAGGACCACCCGGTCGACTGCGAACACTGCTGGAAAGTCAGCAATCCCGCGTTGGACGACTTTCTGCACCGTGACGCGATGTACGCGCTGTTGCCGCCGAAGACTCGGGAGGCGACGTTTAGGCGTGCTCGTCTCTGCCAGTTGCCCATCGACAACGGCGGCGCGTTCCTGCCTGCGGGTGTCTGGGACAGCTTGTCCACGGGTGAGCCGGTGCCGGTCGGGGTGGATGTGGTCCTGGCGATGGACGGCAGCTACAACGGTGACACCACCGCCCTGGTCGTCGCCACTGTCTCACCGGAACCGCACTTCGATGTGGTGCGGGTGTGGGACCCGAAGGGCGACACCGACTATCGGGTGCCCGTCGCCGAGGTCGAGCAGACGATCCGGGAAGCGTGTAAGCGGTGGCGGGTCGCCGAGATTTGCGCGGACCCGTTCCGGTTCACCAGAACGTTGCAGGCGTTGGAGGCCGAGCGGTTGCCGATCGTGGAGTTCCCGCACTCCCCAAGCCGGTTGACCGCCGCCACCACCGATCTGTACAAGGCGTGCGTCAACGGTGCCCTGACCCACTCCGGTAACAGCATCCTGGCCGCTCACGTCGCGGCTGCGGTGATCCGGGAGGACCCGCGGGGGATGCGTTTGGACAAGGCGTCCCGGTCCCGGCATGCCCGCAAAATCGACTGCGCCGCTTGCCTTGTCATGGCGCACTCACGCGCCACGTGGCGCGCTACCCATAAGAAGAACAAACGAGCTAGGAGCTACAGACGATGAGCGATGTACTGCAACAACTACTTCAGAAGCTGGACGAGAACCAGCCCCGCTACCACATGCTGGAACAGTATTACGCCGGGCGGCAACCGCTTTCGTTTCTGGCCCCGGAAGCCCGCGAGGCGTTGGGTAACCGGTTCGCGCGGATCGCAGCGAATCTGCCCCGCCTGGCCATCACCGCCCTATCCGAACGGTTGCGGGTGACCGGCTTCAATGGTGTTGACGTGTGGGCCGATTGGCAGCGATGCGACATGGACGAGCTGTCGCGCACCGCGCACCGCGAAGGGCTCCTGCTGGGCCAGGCGTACCTGATCTGCTGGAGTGACGCCTACGGCCGGCCGCTGGTCACAGTGGAGTCCGCGCACCAGATGGCCGCGCTGCGTGACCCCGGTACCCGTCGCCTCACCCACGCGATCAAACGGTGGGAAACGACGACGACCACCGAGGCGGTTCTGTACGGCCCGGACGTGATCACCCGGTACCGCGCCAACCACACGGGTGCGACCACGGCCGGGTTCAAGGTGGTCGACGAGATCGCCAACCCGTTGGGCGTGCCGCCCGTTGTCCGCTTGTTGAACGCGGATCGCATCTTGGATGAGGGTGTCAGCGAGATCGAAGACCTGATGCCCGTCACGGACATGCTCAACAAGCTGTTGTCCGACATTCTCGTGTCGTCTGAAACGGCCGCCAGACCACGACGATTCGCCAGCGGTATCGCCCTGGAGGAGCGTCCGGTCCTGACCGCCGAGGGTGCGGAGACGGGGGAGACCGAGGATGTCAACCCGTACCCGGAGAACGACCGCATGATGATCGCCGAGAACGACGCCGCCCGCTTC
Organism: uncultured Mycobacterium sp.; assembly: GCA_964511995.1. Lineage (GTDB taxonomy): Bacteria > Actinomycetota > Actinomycetes > Mycobacteriales > Mycobacteriaceae > Mycobacterium. The sequence goes on along the minus strand of CAZEHT010000211.1, from coordinate 856 downwards.
GGGCAGCTCGACGCCGCTGATCTGGCGGGCTACGAACGGGCGGTCGACATCGCGCTGACGATGGCCTCCGCGGTAAGCGGGTTGCCGCCGCACTACCTGGGCATCATGCACGACAACCCCAGTTCGGCCGACGCGATCCGCAGCGCCGAGGCGTCCCTGACCGCGAGGGCTGAGACCAAGCAGGCGCAGTTCGGCAGAACCTATGAGGACCTGGCCCGCCTGATCGTCGCGGTGCGGGACGGCGCTGACCCGCTGCGGGTGGATGTTCGAGTGGAGTGGGCCGATCCGTCGACCCGATCGGTAGCGGCCGAAGCTGACGCCGTCACGAAACTGTTCGCCGCCGGCCTGCTGCCCGCCTCGTACGCGCTGAAGCGGTTGGGGTACTCCGACGATCAGGTCGCCGAGATTCGCACCGCGAGAAGGGCCGAAGCGCTCGACGCGCAGGCCGTCGACCTGACCAAGCTCGTCGGATGACGCCGTACCAGGTGGCGGTCCTCGCCCTGGCCGCCGAATCCGAATCCACCGCAATCTCGTTGTGGTGGCAGGTTGACCAGCTCGGCGACGATGTGCTGGCCGCCGCCCTGGCCGCGGTCTTGGCGATCCACACCGGCAGAGCCGCCGCCCTGGCCGCCACAGCGTGGGCCGCGCAAGCCACGGTGGCAGTCGGCGAAGCCGTCCCGGTCGGTGTGATCGCACTACCGGATCGGGACACCGACCGGCTCGCGAAGGCCGCCACGACCGTCATCGAGGTCGCCAAGGCTTCGCCGGTCCCGGAGTCGATTATCGGCCGTCTGGCGCGCGCTGAGCCGCTCAAAACAGCGTCCGACACCTATCAGGCGCAGATGGCCGGCTCCGG
>CAZEHT010000210.1:0-3343 GCA_964511995.1 uncultured Mycobacterium sp. | reverse complement strand
CCGACCTGCCCGAGATCCTCGGCCTCGACCTGTGATTTGTGGTGTGTGAGCCGCGACTAGCCGCGGCTCACACACCACAAATCACAGCTCGCGGTTTAGTTGACGCACGGCCTCGATGCGTGACCGCAATTCGTCCCGGGAAGCGGCGGCTATCGGCGGGCCACCGCAGCGCCGGCGCAACTCGTTGTGAATCCAGCCGTGCGTCTTCCCCGACTTGTGATGCGTCGCCGAAACCAGCGCGTTGAGTTCTCGGCGCAATTCGCGCAGCTGGCCGTGGGTGGACTTCGGCAGGGCGTCAGGCGTGTCCGCGACGGCGGCGCGCCGCTGCAACTGCGCTTCCTGGCGGCGGCTCAGCAGATCGCGCATCTGCTCGGCGTCCAGCAGTCCCGGGATGCCAAGGTAGTCGGCCTCCTCGTCACTTCCGGCGGGGGTGGCCGTGCCGAACGACGAGCCGTCGAAGATCACCCGATCCAGCTCCGCCTCGGCGCCCAGCGACTCGAAGCCGTTGTCGAGCTCGGCCGGCTCGTCTCGGCGTTGTGCCGCGAGTTCGGCGTCCAGCGGATCGTCCCCGGACTCGCGGTCGGGCCTGCCCAACACGTGATCGCGCTGCTCTTCGAGCTCGCTGGCCAGCTGCAGCAGGCTGGGCACCGACGGCAGGAAGATGCTCGCGATTTCGCCGGGTCGCCGTGACCGAACGAACCGGCCGATCGCCTGCGCGAAGAACAGCGGGGTCGACGCGCTGGTGGCATAGACGCCCACGGCTAACCGGGGCACGTCGACGCCCTCGGAGACCATGCGTACCGCGACCAGCCAGCGACTGGTGCCCGTCGAGAACGCGGTGATCCGGTCCGAGGAGCCGGGGTCGTCGGAAAGCACGACGGTCGGCGTCTCGCCGGTGATCGTCGTCAGTAGGTCGGCGTACGCGCGGGCGGCATTCTGGTCGGAGGCGATGATCATGGCGCCCGCATCGGGAACGTGTACGCGCAGCTGCCGCAGCCGCGAGTCGGCCGCCGACACGACCGCCGGCATCCATTCGCCCGCGGGATTGAGGGCCGTCCTCCAGGCGCGGGCGGTCTGCTCGGCGGAGAGGGGCTCGCCGAGTCGTGCGGCATGTTCCGCGCCGGCGCTGTCGCGCCAGCGCGCCTCGCCGGAGTAGGCCAGGAACACCACCGGCCGCACCACCCCGTCGGCAAGCGCTTCGGCGTAACCGTAGGTGTGGTCGGCATGCGAGCGCATAAGGCCCTGGCCACCGGGGGAGCCGTCGGGACTGTAGGTGACGAAGGGGATGGCGTTGTCGTCGCTTCGGAAGGGCGTGCCCGTGAGCGCCAGGCGACGGGTCGCGTCACCGAACGCCTCGCGCATGGCCTCGCCCCAGCTCTTGGCCTCGCCACCGTGGTGTATCTCGTCGAAGATCACCAGCGTCTTGTGGTTCTCGGTGCGTACCCGGTGCCGGGCCGGATGGCTGGCCACCTGTGCGTAGGTGACGGCCACACCCTGGTATTCCGACGACGTATGCGCACTGGAGTTGGAGAACGCCGGGTCCAGTGCGATGCCGGACGCGGCGGCCGCCAGCGCCCACTGCATCTTGAGATGTTCGGTGGGAACGACGACGGTCACTTGGTCGACGGTGCGTTCGGCCAGCAATTCGGCCGCGATGCGCAGGGCGAACGCGGTCTTGCCCGATCCGGGCGTCGCGACGGCCAGGAAATCGCGGGGCTTGGCGGCGAGGTACTTGACCAGCGCCCGTCGTTGCCAGCCACGCAAAGTCCGGGTGCTGGGCACCGCCTCAGCCCGCACCCGCAGACTCCTTCCGACCGGAACGCAGCTTAGGGCAAGGGGTTGCGCCGAATCATCTCCTGCGGCGTGTCGGCATTCTGCTCGGGTGGCGGTCCACGCTGATTCGGCAGTCCATGCGCGATCGTCGTAAGGTGCTCGCACGGCGGGGGTGGCCGACGGACGGAGGGATGGCGATGGTCAATTGGTATCGGCGGTTGATGTCGGCAATCGCGGTCATCGTACTGTTGCTGGGCGCTTCGGTGGCGGCCGGCGCGGTGGTCCGGGCCGAAGAAGCGGTGCTGGTCCCGGGAGCCACCGTCTTCAAGGCGATCAACCCGCTCTATCCGATCGTGGCAACGACGTATCCCGTCATCGGCATTCACTTCCACGACGACGACGACGCGCAGGTCATCGAATACTCGCAAAACGCCCTGGCCTCCAACAGGGCAATCCGGGACGGCGTGCGGCAAACCCGGGCCGCGCTCGACGCAACCGACGGCGACGTCGTGGTGATCGGTGAGTCGATGGGATCGATGGTGGCTGCCAGGGTCGCTGCGCAGGTGGCCGAGAGCCCCGACGCCCCGGACAACCTCAGGTTCGTCTTGATCGCCCCGCCGGAAGCGGGCGTCGCCGAGTACTTCAAAGAGGGCACCTACATCCCCGTCCTCAACTACCGCGTCAGCCGCATTCCGCAATCCAGTTATCCCACGACCATCGTGATCGGGGAATACGACGGCTGGGCGGATCCCCCAGATCGGCCATGGAACATCCCGGCGACCCTCAACGCGCTGGCGGGCGTGGTCTTCGTGCACGGACCGCCGATCGCGGCCGCCGATCCGGCCACCGTGCCGCCGGAAAACGTCACGGTCAACGGCAACGTCACCACCTACCTGGTGCCGACCGGCGATCTCCCGCTGACGCAGCCGCTTCGTCTCGTCGGCATCCCCGACCAGCAGGTGGACGAGGTCGATCGGGTGCTCCGGCCGGTCATCGACGCCGCATACCGGCGCCACGACGAACCCGGGGACACCCGGCCCTTCCTCTATGACGGCGAGATACGCCGCAACGTCCAGAATCAGCGGCAGACCCGCGAAACCCGGCCCAAGCTGGGGCTGGACCGCCGTGCCCGGCCGTTGAACGTCGGTGAATCGCCGCAGGACCTCGCCGCACCGAGCGTCGCGCAGCGGCTGGGTCAGCGACTCGACCAGCGAGCGCAGCGACGCACCGCCCAGGCCCAGCGTGTGCACTCGACCTTGCACTCGCCAAGGTCGAGTGCTAAAAAGGCAGTTGGCACTCGCGACCGGTGAGTGCTAGGTCGGGAAGGTGAGGCAGGGGCCGCGAACGCGGAGCACATCCCCAGCCGTCCGTCGCGGGCGCCGCACCGACCACACACGTGCATCCCCATCCGGAGGAAACACTTCGCAATGTCCAAGATAATTGCGTATGACGAAGAGGCCCGTCGCGGCCTCGAGCGGGGCCTCAACATCCTCGCCGATGCGGTAAAGGTGACGTTGGGCCCCAAGGGCCGCAACGTCGTCCTGGAGAAGAAGTGGGGCGCCCCCACGAT
>CAZEHT010000209.1:0-3375 GCA_964511995.1 uncultured Mycobacterium sp. | reverse complement strand
AACTTGTCACTGTGCCGTAACAGCCACTGCAGCAACCACTTTGGGTTTGCGACGTCGGCGAGGCCGACCTCAGGGGTGACCCCGACCCGGCGCAGATGATCCACCGGTCCGATACCGGACACCTGCAACAGCTGTGGGGTGCCGAAGGCGCCGGCGCTCAGGACGACCTCCTGGCTGGCGAAAACCTGGACGCGCGTCCGCGACGGCGGTATCCGATTCCGACCGCGCGACCGTTGCGGATGACCACGCGGTCGACCAGGGCCTTGGTGATGACGGTCAGGTCGTTCTGGCGAGGCAGACAGCCGCGCGCCGCGCTCCAGCGTTGGCCCTTGTAGATGTTGGCCGGCGTGATCGCCGCACCGTCGACTTCGGGTCCACCGAGCTCGTCGTTTGGCGGCGACGCCTGCGGGACGGAACCTCTTGTCGTCGATCAGCTTACCGCCGACGTCACGCTCGACGACCCCGGCGCCCACCCGTTGCGCGACCTACCCCGCCCCGAACGGGTGGTGCAACTCTGCCACCCGGTCCTCACAATGAGTTCCCGCCGCTTCGGATAGCGACTGCCGTTGCGGCGGTAAATCTTCCGGCGCATCTGTCGAGCTTCATCGGGCGCAAGGCCGATATGAGCGACGTCCGCGAGGCGTTCGCCGACGGAGTTTGGTACGTCGATCTCGCGCCGATCACCGATCCCGACGCGGCACCCGTGACGGCGGCACGTGCGCTGGGCGTCCCAGACCAGCCAGGCCAACCGACGATCGACGCACTCCGCAGGTTCGTACGTGATCGCCACATGCTGATACTTCCCGACACTGCGAGCACCTGCCGGACGTCAGCGCCGAATTGATCACCGCTTTGTTGGCCGGTGGCCCGCGTGGACGTTGCTCACAACCAGTCGTGAACCCATCGGCGTCGCCGGTGAGGTGAGCTGGCCAGTGCCGTCGCTGTCGCTGGCCGATGAGGCGATCGAGCTGTTCAGTGACCGAGCTCGAAGAGCAAGCCCAACTTCGGCATCACCCCCGATAACGCCGCAACCGTTACCGAGATCTGCCGCCGACTCGACGTCCTGCCACTGGCGATCGACCTGGCCGCCGCAAGGGTCCGTGCCCTGTCACCGGCCGAGATCGTGGACAGCTTGCACGACCAGTTCCACCTGCTGACAGGCGGCGCGTACCGCAGTGCGCCATCGGCAGATGTTGCGCGCATCGGTGGACTGGTCACACGCTCTTCGGTGAACCAATCGCGGCACAGGCAGCGGCCGAGGATGGACTTCGGGTAGCCGACAGCATCGGCGACGGCTCCGTGGCCCGGCAATGCCGCTACATCCTTGCCTGATCTCAAGTCCTGCGTGGCGTTCTGACCGGGGCACTTCCTCGATTCCGTGAGGTGAGCGCGGAATACACGGCGGCCGACGATGCAATGTTCTCCGTGCACGCGGCGAATATGGAGGCGAATCACGCTCGCCTACCAGGGCCACCCGGACCACGCACGAACAGCGGCAGAAGTCGCCCTCGAACGCGCGAAGGATTTCTTCGATTCCACCATGGGCAATCGTCTACACCGGTACACCGGGTTCGCGATCGTGCACCTGGCTGCGGGCGACGCGAGCGCTGCACAGGACGCTTTCGAAGCGCGCGCAAGATCACCGGCATATATCCCCAGAGGGCACCGATCTAGCGCTGGTCAACGCTGGCCACGTTGGCATGCGGCGATCTCGCCGCCGCCCGCCGCTGGGCCGACGACGTGGTTTCGGCGACCACGGCGTGCAGTCGTGCGGCATCGTTGACATCCCGCTCCCGCGTCCTGATCGCGCGGGGCGAACTCGACGCTGCCGATCGTGACGGGTCCGAGGCTCTTGAGCTGGCATCCCACCTTGGCCCGAACCTGGTCGTCCCGTTCGCCCTCGACTGCCTGGCCATGGTGGCGGCTCAACCGACAACCACCTGTTGGCGGCACGCGTCTTCGGTGCTGCGGACGCAGCCTGCCGACGCATGGGTATGGTGCGCTGCAAGATTTTTGACAAGGGTTGACTGCGACCACTCGGTCGACGAAGAGGTTTCACCGTCCGGCGCATAACAGCGCCCGCACGATCGATCCGGTGGAGGTCAGACGCGGTAGATGCGGATTCCGCTCTCAACGGCGATGGTGGACAACCTCACCGGGTCATTCCACCGTTCGTCTCGGCCGGAGCATCGACCAATACGCCTGCATGACCGCGAAAATGAACGCCGTGCTGATGCCGAACAGCAGCACCCCGTTGACCGCTTCCAGCGCGCTTACCATCCGCAACCGGGAGGGCAACGCTAACCCCGGTGACTCGAACGTGGTCATGGTGCCCAAGGAATAGACCGACGCGTCGGTAAAGGAGTCGAACGCGCCGAGCCACCTGTAGGCCGACGCCCACAACACGCCCTCCAACCCGTGAAGAGCGGCCAGTATCACCGCGACCGCCCCGATGTGACCGACCACGATGGGAATCTCGCGCAACCCACCACGCCTGCGCTTCTCGATGCGGACCCGAATCCTCGATTCGAGGCCGAATCCCATCAGCACCACCCCGGTCGTGTGGATCGTGATGGTCAACACGATGAGTGAGAGGCCCAACGTCCAGCTCGCCAAATCCACCGGCTCCCCTTCCATCGCCAAACACCGGCGAAGCACACCCTTGCAGAGTTTCACGTGACCGTCACGAGTTTTGAAGGTGTGCGCCACTGACAGTGCCACCGTGACGTCTCCGCTGGTGCCGTGGAATCCTGCGGCGCCTTCCTGAGCGCGGTGTCGGGTGTCGACGCGGGCGTATCTGCCGTGCGTACCATGCTGATCACGGTATTTGTGATCCTGGGCGTCGAGGCGGCCAGCGTGTACTTGCGGTTCGCCCGCAAACGCCAGGACGTCGGCCGGGACGCGGTGATCGAATTCCTTCGGTGCTCGCCGTGTTCGTGTTGGTACGCTCACCTCCTACGGTGTGATGCCGTAGGGCGAGTTGGCCGGTGTCGCGCGTCCCTCCATGGCCTCGGTGCCGGAATCGGTTGTGAAACAATGGGGGTTCGGGTGCTGATCGGGGCCGGTGTCATCCTTTCGGTGCTCGGCGCCTACTTGGCGGGGACGCTACCGGCCGCCGAGATCCTGCTCATCCTGGCCAAGTCGCGGACATGCCGAAGTTCTTGACGAAGACCAACCGTCACGATGCGCCTGGTCGCTGCACCGCATCCAAGGCATGCTGACCCACAAGGCGGGTGCTTCTTCCCCGGCAGCGTCTTCGCCGGCCACGAGGTGCCCCGTCCCCGTGCAACTTGAGGCTTTCGGCCCCGAGTCGCATCCATCGAGTGAGAGGGTTTCCGATAGTGCTGATCTGTGTTTTGGGGGCCACCGGGCACG
>CAZEHT010000208.1:0-3386 GCA_964511995.1 uncultured Mycobacterium sp. | reverse complement strand
CTCGACCTATGCCGACCCCACAACTATGCCGAGGGTGTAGCGGCATGAGCCGGAAACCTTCAGCGGTGTGTGTTGATTCTGTTCCAGCAATCGTGATTGATCGGCATAGTTCCGGTCAGGTGTCGACGCTTTTGGTGTCGGAGCATGGTGCTCCGAGACGGAGGCGAGATCCATGTCTGGGACGAGGAGGAAGCCCGGTCGTGCCGGGCCGTTTGTCTCGGGTTTCCAATCGAGTTTGTTGGAGCAGGGGTATTCCGCTCTGACGGTTCGCAACATGTTGAAGGACGTCGGCGCGGTGGGCCGATGGATGCAGGAACGCGACCTGCAGGCCTATCAGCTGACGCCCGCGGCGATCGCTGAGTTCCGCGCCGATTGTCAGGCCCGCGGAAGGCGAAAGATTCCGAGCGTCAAAAGTTTTGAGCCGCTACTACGGTACCTGCGGGCCGAGGGCGTGATCCCCGAACCACCCGAACCCGAGTCGCCGGTGGCGCGGCTGCTGGCCGATTACCGCAGATGGCTTGTTGCCGAGCGCGGCCTGGCGGAGTCGACGGTCATTCGATATGAGAATCTGGCCCGCCGCTTCCTTGAGCTGCACTCGGTCGGCGACAGTGTCGAGGCCGCGGCGTTGACCGGGGCTGAAGTGGTGGCGTTCCTGCTGCGCGAAAGCGAGCGAGTCAGCGTCGGCTCCGCCAAGGGCCGGGTGGCCGAACTGCGGTCACTGCTGAAGTTCCTGTTCGTGCGCGGGCTGACGCCGCGCTTGTTGACCACGGCGGTTCCTCCGGTGGCGGGATGGCGCGAGACGGGCATTCCCAAGGCGCTGCCCGCCGGGCACGTGGCGTTGCTGCTGAACAGCTGTGATCGCGGTGATCCGGTCCAAGCCCGCGACTACGCGATTCTGATGCTGGTCGCGCGGCTGGGGTTGCGCTCGATCGAGGTGGCCAGGTTGGAGTTGGGTGACATCGACTGGCGCGGCGGCCGGATCATCGTTCACGGCAAAGGGTCCCGTGAAGACGGGATGCCGCTGCCGACCGACGTCGGTCGGGCGCTAGCCGAGTATCTGGCCAATGTCCGGCCGCAAACCTCGCTGCGCTCGGTGTTCATCTCCTGCAAGGCGCCCAGGCGAGGAATCAGGCCGGACCTGGTCAGTGACGTGACGCGCCGGGCATGCGACCGGGCCGGGCTGCCCCGGGTCGGCGCGCACCGCTTGCGGCACACGCTGGCCACCGAGATGCTGCGTCGCGGAGTGAAACTGGTCGACATCGGCCAGACGCTTCGTCACCGCGATCTGGCCACCACCGCGCTCTACGCGAAGGTCGACGTGGCAACACTGCGGACGATCGCCCTGCCCTGGCCGGGAGACCAACGGTGAGCGCGCTGACCGACGCCGCATCGGACTACCTACGGCTGCGCAACCGCCTGGGCCACCAGCTGGCCGAATACCACCGGCTGCTGCCGCGTTTCGTCGCCTTCCTCGATGATGCCGGCGTTCAGACGGTCACCGTCGCGGCCGCGTTGGCGTGGGCGACCGCACCCGACGTCGACCCATCGGGCACGGTGGCCTCGCACCGCATGAGCATCGCCCGCGGGTTCGCCCGGCACATGGCAGGACTCGACCCGCGCACCGAGATCCCACCGTTCGGGCTGATCGGTTCACGCCGACGACGACACGAGCCATACATCTTCAGCGCCGATGACATCGACGCGCTGGTGACGGGCGCTCAGCACTTGCGGACCCGGTTCGCGTCGGCAACACATGAAACCGTCATTGGGCTGCTGGCGGCCACCGGTATGCGGGTCGGCGAAGCCATCCGACTAGACCGCGGCGACGTCGCCGAAACCGATGCGACGTTGACGATCCGCGAGTCGAAGTTCGGCAAGTCACGCCTGGTGCCGTTGCAGCCGTCGGTGCTGGCCGCGCTGCAACGCTATGCCCGGCTGCGCGACGAGGTTCACCACGAACCGACGACGGTGAGCTTCTTCGTCTCGACTCGGGGCAACAGGATGGTGTATCAAACGATCCACGCCGTGTTCCGAAACCTCTGCGACAGTGCAGGAATCGGAGCTCAGGCGGCCTCTCCGCCACGTATTCACGACCTGCGGTACACATTCGCGGTTCGGACGTTGGTCGGCTGGTATCAGGCCGGGGAGGATGTCGACGCCCGCCTGCCGGTGCTGTCGACCTATCTCGGGCACCGAGACCCACGGTGGACATATTGGTACCTGTCCGCCGCGCCGGAGCTGTTGGCGCTGGCCGCACGGCGTCTGGAAGCAACCAGTGAGACGAGCATCCGATGAGTCTGATCGCCCCGACACTGCAAGCGTTCTTCACCGACAGGCTCACCAAGCAGCGCCAGGTCAGCCCCCGCACCGTTGCGTCCTACCGCGACTCGCTCAAACTGCTGCTTGGGTTCGCCCAAAGCCGCACCGGCAAGGCCCCTACCCGCCTGGACTGGGCCGACCTCGACGCTGAGCTGGTCGCCGCGTTCCTCGACCACCTCGAACGCGACCGGCACAACAGCCCCCGCACCCGCAACCTGCGACTGACCGCTATTCGCTCGCTGTTCGCGTTCGCCGCGCTGCGTCACCCCGAGCACGCCGAGGTGATCCAGCGGGTCTTGGCGATCCCGGCCAAACGGTTCGACAAGCAAGTCATCGCGTTCCTCACCGCGACCGAGGTCGACGCTCTGGTCGCCGCACCCGACACCGGTCGCTGGGAAGGCCGCAGAGACCGTGCCCTGCTGCTGTTGGCGGCGCAGACCGGGCTGCGCGTGTCGGAACTGACCGGACTCGATTGCGGCGACGTCGTTTTCGGCGACGGGGCCAGCGTCCGATGTTTCGGAAAGGGTCGAAAGCATCGGGCTGTTCCTCTGACCACGACCACCCAGGCGGTGCTCCGGGTCTGGCTCGCCGAGCGCCGGGGTCAAGGCGGCCAGCCGCTGTTCCCGACCCGCACCGGACGACAGCTCAGCACCGACGCGGTGGAACGCCTCGTTCGCCTGCACGGAACTACCGCCGCACGGACTTGTCCCACGATACGGCCGGCGGAGCTTCATCCCCACGTGCTGCGTCACAGCTGCGCGATGTCGTTGTTGCAGGCTGGGGTCGACACGGCCGTCATCGCACTGTGGCTCGGTCACGCAGACCTGCGATCGACCAGCATCTACCTGCACGCCGACATGTCCATCAAACAACGCGCACTCGATGCCACCGCGCCGTCGTCGACGGTGCCAGGCCGATACCGGCCACGCGACAAGCTGCTCGCCTTCCTCGAAAGCCTCTGATGATATGCCGACCCCGTCACCCACGCGCTCACCGAGATCGCCTCCGGTGCAATGGTTTGTGGCTCATGCCGCTACACCCTCGGCATAGTTGTGGGGTCGGCATAG
>CAZEHT010000207.1:0-3398 GCA_964511995.1 uncultured Mycobacterium sp. | reverse complement strand
CGAAGCGCTGGAGATCGAATTCGTCGGCCATGTCCTCACCGTCGCACAGCGCGGGTGGAAAGCACAGACCGGCTGTGAGCGGCGTTATCTGCACGTGGTGGGAACAAACGGCGTCCGGGCGAGGTTGAGCGCATCAGAGTCAACCTTGGAGATTCGATGCCTGAAAACACATCCCTGCCCGTGCTGTTCGTCGCGGACCCGATCGTGTTGCCCGGAATGGTGGTACCGATCGCTCTCGACGACGCCGCGCAGGCCGCGGTGGACGCCGCTCAAGCCAGCGATTCCGGCAAGCTGCTGATCGCTCCCCGCCTCGACGACCGCTACCCCACCCACGGGGTCATTGCCTCGATCGTGCAGCTCGGACGCATCGCGGGTGCCACCGGAACGGCCGCCGTGGTCAGGGGTGAACGCCGGGCCCACATCGGTTCCGGAACGACCGGTCCGGGTGCGGCGCTGTGGGTGGACGTGACCGAAGTCCCCGAAGCCCCGGTCACCGAGGAAACCCGCGCGCTGGCCGCCGAGTACAAGAAACTGCTGCTGGCCATGCTGCAGCGCCGGGAAGCATGGCAGATCGTCGACTACGTCAACCGCCTGTCGGACCCCTCGGCGCTGGCCGATACGTCCGGCTACGCGTCTTATCTGACCGACGTCCAGAAGCGCCAGCTGCTGGAGACGGAGGATGTCGCGCGCCGCCTGCGCCTGCTGATCGACTGGATGGGCGAGCACCTGGCCGAAGTCGAAGTCAACGACAAGATCGCCGAGGACGTCCGCGCCGGAATGGACCGCCAGCAGAAAGAATTCCTGCTGCGTCAGCAATTGGCCGCGATCCGCAGGGAACTCGGAGAATTGGGGCCGGACGGCGAAGGAGGAGATACCGACTACCGTGCCCGTATCGATGCCGCCGACCTTCCCGAGAAGGTCCGCGAGGCCGCGTTGCGCGAAGTCGGCAAGCTGGAGCGTGCCAATGAGCAGAGCCCCGAAGGCGGCTGGATACGGACCTGGCTGGACACCGTCTTGGACCTGCCCTGGAACGTCACCACGCAGGATTCCGCCGACCTGAAAGCGGCCAGGCAGATTCTGGACGCCGATCATCACGGACTCCAGGACGTCAAGGACCGCATCGTGGAGTACCTGGCGGTGCGGGCGCGCCGGGCCCATCGCGGTCTGGCGGTGGTCGGCGGGCGCGGTTCGGGTGCCGTTATGGTGCTGGCCGGCCCTCCGGGCGTGGGAAAGACATCGTTGGGCGAGTCGGTGGCCCGGGCGCTGGGCCGCAAGTTCGTGCGCGTCGCCCTCGGCGGCGTGCGCGACGAGGCCGAGATCCGCGGGCACCGGCGCACGTACGTCGGTGCGCTGCCGGGCCGCATCGTGCGGGCCATCGGCGAAGCCGGATCGATGAATCCCGTTGTGCTGCTTGACGAGGTCGACAAGGTCGGCTCCGACTATCGCGGCGACCCCGGCGCCGCGCTGCTGGAGGTGCTCGACCCGGCGCAAAACCACACCTTCCGCGACCACTACCTGGACCTGGATCTCGACCTGAGTGACGTGGTATTCCTGGCGACGGCCAATGTCGTCGAAAACATCCCCTCGGCGCTGCTGGACCGCATGGAGCTGGTCACGATCGACGGCTACACCGAGGACGACAAGGTCGCCATCGCGCGGGACTACCTGCTTGCGCGCCAGGCCGAACGTGCGGCCCTGACCGGCGATGAGGTGAGCATCACCGAAGCCGCGTTGCGCAAGATCGCTGCCGATTACACCCGTGAACCGGGTGTCCGCCAGTTCGAGCGCCTGCTCGCCAAGGTGATGCGCAAAGTCGCCACCAAGCTGGTCGAAGATGCCGCGCCCGTCGTCGTCGACGAACCGGACCTGGTCGACTACCTGGGCCGTCCGCGGTTCACCCCGGAATCCGCCGAACGCACCGCGGTACCGGGGGTGGCCACCGGCCTGGCCGTCACGGGCCTCGGCGGGGACGTGCTGTTCATCGAGGCAGGAACATCCGGTTACGACGGATCCGGTGAACCGACGTTGACGCTGACCGGGCAGCTCGGGGACGTGATGAAGGAGTCGGCGCAGATCGCGCTGTCCTACGTGCGTTCCCATGCCGGGCGGCTCGGTTTCGACCCGAAGGTTCTCGAGCGCAGAATCCACGTGCACGTGCCCGCCGGTGCGGTGCCCAAGGACGGGCCGTCGGCCGGCGTCACCATGGTGACCGCGCTGGTGTCGATGGCCACCGGTCGGCACGTCCGCTCGGAGGTCGGAATGACCGGGGAGGTCACGCTCAACGGACGGGTACTTCCGATCGGTGGGGTCAAGCAGAAGCTGTTGGCGGCGCAGCGGGCCGGATTGTCGACGGTGTTCATTCCGCAGCGTAACGAACCCGACCTCGACGACGTCCCGGCCGAGGTGCTCGCGGCCCTCGACGTGCGGCTCATGGCCGATGTCGCCGACATCGTCGCCGCGGCACTGGAACCCGTTGCGGCCGCGGCGGTGACCGCGGCCTGACCCGGCTGAAGCGCTACCGACAGTCAACCGACACAAGCCCGTGCCATCGTCGAACAGGTGTGACAGTCGACGCCGCTGCTAGCGGGGTTTGAGCCGAAAGACGTTGATATGACGGCCAATCCGGTCTGTCTTCACGTGTGAGTCGCTCCAGCCCACACCTGCTCCGCTAGCCCGTAGACTCGCGCGGTGACCCGGCTTTGCGCCGGTGGTCATCAGGGCGCAGTGGAAGCCCCACCGACGGCGGAGGGATAGCGGCCGCCGGTCTTGCGATAGAGCCACGGGTCGACGTGAGGAGCGACGTGGCGCGCCATCCACTGTCCCGGTCGTGGGCGGGCGAAGCTCTCCATGGCCGTGTACCAGCGGCTGTGCTTCTTGTGTGGGTCGACGCAGTGCAACGGCATGAACGCGAAGATACCTTCGCCATTGCCCGCACAACCGCTATTAGTCCAGGTCAGACCGCTATTCACGGGTGTGTCCCGTAGCGATCACCGTGCTGCGGGCCTCCGTGGTTGCCGCAACGGTTGGCCCGTGCATTTCAGGCCGTGCACGGCAACTCCCGGCACCAGTCACGGAACACGGCGTCCGTCCGCGCCGTCGGTCGAGCGCCTTGATCCAAAGCCGCGATTCATGACGGTTTTCACGACAAATCGGGGGTCGGTTTTCCGGTGCCGCGGCCGGTCAGGGCGATCAGTGCGATGGCCAGCACGGCCGCCCCCGATCCCGACAGCAGCAGGGGAAGGCTGCCGTCGTCTCCCCACAGCAGGCCGGCCCACAGCCCCGCAATCGCGGTGGACAGGCCGCTCAGTCCCTGGAAGACCCCTTGGGCCGCGCCCTGCAAGGTATCGGGTGCCAGTCCGGATATCCATGCCTTACCGACACCGTCGGTGGCGGCGGCG
>CAZEHT010000206.1:0-3518 GCA_964511995.1 uncultured Mycobacterium sp. | reverse complement strand
GCGGCCTGGTTCGCGCAGATGCCGGGCAACTGGCAGTGGCGGCCGCGGGATGCCAAGCTGTCGTCACGGGCTTTTGCGGCGCTGGCCAGCGGCCATAACTTCATGCGCGGCAAGCGCGACGGCAATCCCTGGGGTGAAGCGCTGGCTTTGCTGCGCACGCCTTCGGGTCAGCCGTACTACCTGAACCTGCACAGCAGCCCCGACGGCGAGGACTCCGAAGACCAGAAGCTGCCTGGCAACACGCTAATCATCGGCTCGACCGGCGTGGGTAAGACTACGCTGGAAATGTTCCTTCTGGCGCTCACGCGCAAGTGGGACCCTGCGCCACGGCTGGTGCTGTTCGACCTGGACCGCGGCTGCGAGATCGCGATGCGTGCGCTGGGCGGCAAGTACTTCAGCTTCGAAGCCGGACAGCCTACCGGGTGCAATCCGCTGCAGGCCGAACCGACTCCTGCGCGTATCCAGTTCTGGGAGCAGCTGGTGCGCACCTGCATTGCAACCCCCGCCCTACCGCTGCTGCCTGCCGAAGAGCGTGCAATTGCCGAGGCGGTGAAGTCGGTGGCGATGATGCCGGCGGCGCTGCGGCGCTTTTCCACCGTGCGGCAGAACCTACCGAAGAGCGGCGAGAACAGTCTGTACGAGCGGCTGGGCCGCTGGTGCCAGGGCGGCGCGCTGGGGTGGGTCTTCGATTCGGCCGACGACCGGCTCGGCGGCCTGAAGGATGCCCACATCGTCGGTTTCGACACCACGGAGTTCCTCGATCTGCCCGAGGTGCGTACGCCGGTGATGATGGTGCTGCTGCAGTTCATGGAAGAACTGGTCAACGGCGAACGGCTGATCTACGTGATCTCGGAGTTCTGGAAGGCGCTGGATCACGAGGTCTTCAGCGACTTCGCCAAGCAGAAGCAAAAGACCATCCGCAAGCAAAACGGCCTCGGCATCTTCGACACGCAAAGCCCGTCGGACGTGCTGAGCCACCCGATCGGCCGGACGATGGTCGAGCAAAGCGTGACGAAGATCTTCCTGGCCAACCCGCAGGCGTTGCGCGACGAATATGTCGAGGGATTCGGTCTGAACGAAGCCGAGTTCGACATCGTCCGCGGTCTCGGCAGCCAGGGTGGTCGGCGCTTCCTGGTCAAGCAGGGTCACGCCAGCGCGATCTGCGAGCTCGACCTCACCGGGCTGGAGGATTTCGTGACCGTGCTGTCCGCGACGACCGACAACGTGGCGCTGCTGGACCGGGTGCGTGAACAACACGGTGACGATCCGTTTCAGTGGCTTCCAGTTCTGCTGCGGCAGGTTCAAGATCGCAAGCTGAGAACTTCCGGGAGAACCGAATGAAGACCCTTCAATACGCATTGATCTCTGCGGCGATCGCGTTGGCTTCGGCCGGCGCTGTAGCGCAGTTCGTCAAGGGCAATGAGGCCATCACCGTGCTGCCCAATGGCTCAAAGCAGGTTTTGACTCCACCCACCGCAGGGGCGCTTCTGGCACAGCCGTGCCTTGCCTCGAACGCCGGCTGCTCCGGCAGCGGCTGGAAGATGGTCGAAACGCCAGAAGGCTTGATGGAGTGCACGGAGGTCTATGCCAGGGCGGGCACCTGCCGTGAATCCACATATGGCACGCAGAAGCTCTCACGGCTGTGGATTCTCAAATCCGGCTCAGCGTGGCTGCAATGCCAGTACCCAGACCTGAAAAGCAAGTGCGTCAGCATCAAGAGCCTGCCGACCAGTGCAGTGCAGTAGCGCGGGAGCACAGCCATGTTCACCTGGGTCGGCGCACAGTTCAACACGATCCTGAGCACTTACCTGCTCAGTGTCGTGTCCACGCTGATGGCGGCAATCGCACCGATTGCACTGTCCGCCATGACGCTGTGGGTCGTGTTCTACGGCTGGGCCGTTCTGCGCAGCGAAGTGTCGGAGACCTTGCCGAACTTCATGTGGAAGGTGTTCAAGATCGGGCTGGTGCTGGCATTCGCATTGCAGGCCGGTTTCTACATAGCCAACATCGCGGATACGGCGGACGCGTTGGCCACTGGCGTCGCCACCACCTTCCTGCCCGCGGCGGTGAACCCGCTGACCGTCACATCGCCCTACGCGATGCTCGACGCGTTCAACGACCAGGCCAACCTGCTGGTGCTCGATCTGCTGAAGAACGCCGGCATCACCCGGCTCGATCTGCTGTTCGCGGCCGTGGTGTGTTCGGTCGGCAATGTGATCTTCCTGTGCATCGCGCTGTTCGTCGTGTCGCTGGCCAAACTGTTTCTGACATTCGTCATCGCCATCGGCCCGATCTTCATGCTGTGCCTGGCATGGCCGCCTACGCAGCGCTTCTTCGACAGTTGGCTGTCGATGGTGCTGAACGCCGTGGTGCTCACCTGGTTCGCGTTCTTCGCGCTGGGCCTGAGTGTCTACATGGGCCAGGCGATGGTGCAGGTGGTGCAGGCACAAGGCGGCTTCACAGGCCCGAACTTCAACGTCGTCGGTGAAAGCCTGCGCTACTGCGTGGTGATGTTGCTGATGGCGATCATCTGCTTCCAGGCGCCCAGCCTCGCGTCGGCGCTGACGGGTGGCGCGGCGGTGCAGCAAGGCGTGCACATGGTGCAGAACGCGCTGATGATTGCCGGGCTGCGCTCGGTCGCAGCTTCCCGGAATGCACCTGCCGCGCACGCCGGTGGCGTGATTCGCTCGGCCGCAGGCCTGCCGGGCCGAGTGGCCGGTGCAGCCGCAGTTGCGGGTCGCAAGATGGCCGGCACCACCAGCTCGGCACAGAGCCCTGCACGCACCGCAGCCTACAGATTTGCCGCCATGCGCGGCCGCCCTTGAACCTATGGCCATGGAGGCTCGAATGAAGATTCCCCACAAGCTGATTGCGACCGCGCTGGTCGCGCTTGGGTGCATCACGGCCCGCGCCCAGGGCATCCCAGTCATCGACGCCGCCAACCTGGTGCAGACCATCCAGCAGGTGGTCAACGACATCACCAAGATAAACAACCAGGTGCAGCAGATCACCCAGCTGCAGGCTGAGCTGAACAGCATCAGCGGGCTGCGCAACCTGGGCAACGTGTTCAACAGCCCGCTGCTGCGCAACTATGTGCCGCCGTCCGCCTTCACCGTCCTCGATGCGGTGCACTCCTCCGGCTACGCGGGCCTGAGTGCCACCGGCAAGACGTTGCGCGACGCTGGCATGGTCTACAACTGCCTGGACCTGCAGGGCGCAGCGCGAACCGGCTGCCAGGCGGCACTCGCCCAGCCCTATCAGCAGAAGGGCCTGCTGCAAGACGCGATGACCGCCGCCAGCGGCCGCATCACTCAGATCCAGTCGCTGATGAACCAGATCAACGCCACCACCGACCAGAAGGCAGTGTTGGAGATCCAGGCGCGCATTGGCGCTGAGAACGCGCTTCTGGCGCACGAGGCCACGCAGATCCAGATGCTGCAAGGCATGGCCGAAAGCGAAGAGCGCATCGAACGTTCGCGCGACCGCGAACGCCAGTTGCAGATGCTGGCGCGCACCGG
>CAZEHT010000205.1:0-3614 GCA_964511995.1 uncultured Mycobacterium sp. | reverse complement strand
CCCCAGGCGCTCGCCCCCCAGGCGCTCGCCCCCCAGGCGCTCGCCCCCCAGGCGCCGAGCAGACGTAAATTGCCCACGATTTACCGAAACCGCCGGGGCCTTTGCGTCTGCTGGGCAGTTGTCCACAGGGGTGAATACCGCAGGTGGCCGTCGTCTCGGATCGTGGACCGCCATGCCCTACGAGCACGTGTTCACCGCGCGCGGCGGACTTGCCACCCGCGCCGACCTGCTGACGGTCATGGACCGCAAGACGCTCACCCGCCGCCTACGAGCCGGTTCGATCGTCCGCGTGTGGCACGGCGTCTACGCCTTGACCGAACCGGACCTGGTCACCCGACTGGCAGCGCTGGACCTGATGACGGGAAAGCGCATCGCCAGCTGTATGCACACGGCAGCAGCGCTATACGGATTCGCGACGCACACCACCGACCGCGTACACATCCTCGATCCCGGGGTTCGGATGAGGCCCACGGCACGGCTGATGGTCCACCAACGCACGGGCGCACCACTTCGACAGTTCGACGGACGCCTTCTCACCGCCCCCGCATGGACAGCCGTGGAGATCGCACGCACGCAATCGCGCCGGCGCGGGCTGGCCACACTGGACAGCGCATTGCGCAGTCGCTCGTGCCGAGAGGCCGAGCTGGTCGCGGCGGTCATCGAGCAATCCGGCCGTCGAGGCATCGTCACGGTGCGAGAGTTGTTGGCCCACACCGATGCTCGTTCCGAGTCAGCCATGGAAAGCGAGGCCCGCATGGTGATCATCGATGCCGGGTTGCCCAAACCGGAGCTGCAGTACGAGATCACCGACCGCTACGGTGACACCTGGCGTGCCGACTTCGCCTGGCCGCAGTACAAGCTGATCGCGGAGTACGACAGCATCGAGTGGCATTCGGCCCCCGAGGCGATGCTGCGAGATCGTCGGCGGTTGGCCCGGCTACAGGAATGCGGTTGGACGGTGGTACCCATCGTGGTCACCGATCTCAACCGTGACCGCTCGGCCTTCATCCGGCGCCTGGAACTGCACATGGCTAGACCCGCCGAAGCCGTGTAGGGGCGTGAGTGTACAGCCGCCAGCAACCGCCAGCAGACGCAAAGGGCCCGGTTCCGCGCGCGGAACCGGGCCCTTTGCGTCTGCTCGGCGAGAGACAGTTAGCGGTAGTCGCTGTACCCGTAATCGTCGAGCGGCACCGCCGCACCCGTCGACTGGCCGAAGTCAGGGCTGTAATAGTGATCCTCGTACGACGGGATCGTGTACGCCGCGGCTCGGGCCTCCTCGGTCGGCTGCACCGAAATATTGCGGTACCGGTTGATACCGGTACCGGCCGGGATCAGCTTGCCGATGATGACATTTTCCTTCAGGCCTTTGAGCCTGTCGCTGCGACGGTTGATCGCCGCGTCGGTCAGCACTCGCGTCGTCTCCTGGAAGGACGCCGCCGACAGCCACGAATCGGTGGCCAACGACGCCTTGGTAATACCCATCAGCACGGGACGGCCGGCCGCGGGCTCGCCACCCTCGGCAACCACCCGACGGTTCTCGGCCTCGAACTCGGCGCGCTCGGTCAGCGAACCGGGCAGGAACTCCGTCGAACCCGAATCGATGATGGTCACCCGGCGCAGCATCTGCCGGACGATCACCTCGATGTGCTTGTCGTGGATGGACACACCCTGGGCCCGGTACACGTCCTGAACCTCGTTGACCAGGTGCACCTGCACCTCCCGCGGGCCCATCACGCGCAGCACCTCGTGCGGATCGGCAGAGCCCTCCAGGAGCTGCTGTCCCACCTCGACGTGGTCGCCGTCGGACAACAGCCGCTCGGTGCCGTCGTCGTGCTTGAACACCCGAAGACGCTGACGCCGGGAAAGCTTGTCGTACACGACCTCCTCGCCCCCGTCGTCGGGAACAACGGTGATCTTGTAGAACTTGTCGTTCGATTCGTCCAGCCGGACCCGCCCCGTGACGTCGGCGATCGGCGCCCGGTTACGCGGGATGCGGGCCTCGAACAGCTCCTGCACTCGAGGCAGACCGCCGACGATGTCGGTGTCACCCGTGACACCGCCCTGGTGGAAGGTACGCATGGTCAGCTGCGTGCCGGGCTCACCGATGGACTGCGCCGCCACGATGCCCACCGCCTCACCGATGTCGACCAGCTTGCCGGTCGCCATCGAACGGCCATAGCACCTCGCGCACACACCGCTGCCACTGGTGCAGGTGAGCACCGAGCGAACCTTCACCGAGGCGATACCGACGGCCAGCAGCGCGTCGATCGCCGGGTCACCGAGGTCATGACCGCGCTCAACGATGACGTTGCCGGCCTCGTCGACCGCATCCGCGGCAAGCGTGCGGGCATAGGCACTGGTTTCCACATGCGGGTGCCGGATGAGACTAGCCTTGCCGTCGGGGCCCGTCTGACGATCGGCCAGCGTGACGGTGATGCCGCGCTCGGTCTGGCAGTCCTCCTCGCGGACGATGACGTCCTGGCTCACGTCCACCAGACGACGGGTCAGGTAACCCGAGTCGGCAGTACGAAGCGCGGTGTCGGCCAGACCCTTTCGGGCACCGTGGGTGTTGATGAAGTACTCCAGCACCGTCAGGCCCTCGCGGAACGACGACTTGATCGGCCGCGGGATGAACTCACCCTTCGGATTGGTCACCAGGCCCTTCATGCCGGCCAACGTCCTGGTCTGGGTGAAGTTGCCGGTGGCACCCGAGTCGACGATCGTGATGATCGGGTTGTCCTCCGGGTAATGCGCCCGCAGGGCCTTACCCACCTCCTCGGTGGCCTCCTGCCAGATCTTCACCAGGGCGTCGTTGCGCTCCTGATGGTTCAGGCCGCCGCGCTGGTACTTCTTCTCGATTCCGTCGGCCTGTGCCTCGTAGCGCTCCAGGATCTCCTGCTTCTCCGGCGGCACGATGACGTCGGCCATCGAGACCGTGACACCCGAGCGGGTGGCCCAGTAGAAGCCGGCGTCCTTGAGCTTGTCCACGGTCTGCGCGACGACGATCATCGGGTAGCGCTCGGCCAGGTCGTTGATGATCCGGGCCTGGACCTTCTTATGCATCTGCTCGTTGACGAACGGATACGCCTGCGGGAGCAGCTCGTTGAACAGCACGCGGCCCAACGTGGTTTCCGCGGTCCACCCGTCGCCGGGCCGCCAGCGGCCGACCCCGAACAGCTCGGACTCGAGTTCGGCGGAGGGGCGCAGCTGCGTCAACCGAACCTTGATTCTGGCGCGCACGGACAGCGCTCCGCGATCCATCGCCATGATGGCCTCCGCCGGCGAGCTGTACACGCCGGTCTGCGGATGGTCGGTGGTCGCCGGGACGTACTCGCCGAGGTCGTCGGGAACCTCAGTGGTCAGGTAATAGAGGCCGGTGACCATGTCCAGGCGAGGCATCGCCAGAGGCTTGCCGGACGCCGGAGACAGGATGTTGTTGGACGACAGCATCAAAATCCGGGCCTCGGCCTGGGCTTCCGCACTGAGCGGCAGATGCACGGCCATCTGGTCACCGTCGAAGTCCGCGTTGAACGCCTCGCAGACCAGTGGGTGCAGCTGAATGGCCTTGCCCTCCACCAGCTGCGGCTCGAAGGCCTGGATTCCCAGCCGGTGCA
>CAZEHT010000204.1:0-3736 GCA_964511995.1 uncultured Mycobacterium sp. | reverse complement strand
TTGCCGCGGGAAGCCCTGAACTCACGCGTCTTCTTCGTGCGCTGCGAACTCACCGACGCAGCCGGGGCCGTGATCGCCGACAACGTCTACTGGCAGTCGCAGCGCAACGACGATGTCGGCACCCCGCGCAACGACACCGCATTCCAGCTCAAGCAGGTCAGCTGGGCCGACATGTCGCCGCTGAACTTCCTGCCACGAGTGCCCTTGGAGGTCACTGCCCGGCGCACCGGCGCCGACGGGGGCAGGGCGGTGGTCATGCGCCTGGCCAACAAGACCCGGCAGATCGCCTTCTTTCAGCGCGCCGAACTGCTCTCGACCCGCGAGGGCGACGAGATCCTGCCCATCGAGTACAGCGACAACTATGTGACGGTGTTCCCGGGCGAAACGGTCATGTTGCGCGCCAGGTTGCCCACGGCCGACACCGAGGCCAATTGGGTGCGCGTGGAAGGATACAACACCGATCCGCTGGTGGTGCCCGTGAGCAGCACCTTCGGCTGAAGATCGACGGCTGAACTACGCTCAGCGGTATGCCCGACCAAGACATCGCCGCCGCCCGACGCGAAATCACCGACGCGCTGATGAGCGCCCTCGACCGTCGCCACGAACTGCTCGACGCGATCGTCGAAGCCGAGGACCACGACGACGCGGTGGCCGCCATCCGCGACATGCTCGGTACGTCCACAGGCAGCGCGGAGGCGGTGATCGGCCTCTCCTTCGATCGTCTGACCAAGGCGTCCCGGCTGGCCATCGCCAAAGAACTCGACGACCTCAACTCCCAATTGAGCTTCACGGTGAAGGAACGTCCCGCCAGCCTGGGCGAGAGCCTCACATTGCGCCCGTTCCGCGACGATTGCGATCGGGACATCTTCGCGGCGCGCACCGAGGACATGCGTGCTGCCGGCGACGGCTCGGGCGGCCCGGCAGGCAGCCTCGACGACGAGATCCGCGCCGCGATGTCGCGGGTGGAGGCCGAAGAGGCGGCTTGGTTCGTCGCGGTGGAAGGCACCCGCACAGTGGGCATGGTGTTCGGCGAACTCGCCGACGGCGAGGTCAACGTCCGCATCTGGATCCACCCGGACCACCGCAAGCGCGGATACGGCACCGCAGCGCTGCGCAGGTCGCGTTCACAGATGGCGGCGTACTTCCCGGCCGTTCCGATGGTGGTGCGCGCGCCGGGCGCGTAACCGACCGCGTCCGCTGTTGACTCGTGTGACTAATCTTCGTGCCGTGAGCACGCGCGCGGGTGTCGTCGTCACCGGAACCGAGGTCCTCACCGGTCGGATCGCGGACCGCAACGGGCCCTGGCTCGCCGACCGCCTGCTGGAACTCGGCGTGGAACTCGCCCACATCACCATTTGCGGCGATCGTCGAGCCGATATCGTCGCGGCTCTGCGCTTCCTGACCGACGAGGGTGTGGACCTGATCGTCACCAGCGGCGGGCTAGGACCCACCGCCGACGACCTCACAGTGGCCACCGTGGCCGAATTCTGCGGCCGCCCGCTCGTTTTGGACGACGGCTTGGAGCGCCGGATCGCCGAGATCCTCAAACGGTTCATGGTGCGCTATCCCGACGCCGACTTCCCCGCCGTGCTCACCGCGAACCGCAAGCAGGCCATGATCCCCGCCGGTGCCGGGATCCTCGATCCGGTCGGGACCGCACCGGGGATTGTCGTCGACGGTCAGCCGACGATCGTCGTGCTGCCGGGCCCGCCACGGGAGCTGCAGCCGATGTGGCGCACCGCAGTTCAGACGCCCGCCGTACAACAAGCGATCGCCGGGCGCACCCGGTACCGCCAGGAGACGGTGCGGATGTTCGGCCTCCCGGAGTCGGCGCTGGCCGAAACGCTTCGCACAGGCGAACGCCAGATCCCCGGCTTCGACCGCCTGGAGATCACCACCTGCCTGCGCCGCGGCGAGATCGAGGTGGTCACGCGCTACGAGCCCGATGCCCGGGACAGCTATGACGAGCTCGTGCGACTTCTGCGGGACCACCACGGACGAGAGGTGTTCTCCACGGACGGATCGACGGTCGACGAACAGGTTGCCGCCCTGCTGGCGCACCGCCGGATCGCGACCGCCGAATCCTGCACGGCGGGATTGGTGGCGGCGCGGCTGACCGAGCGCCCGGGATCGTCCGCCTATGTGGTGGGCGGTGCCGTCGTCTACAGCAATGCGGCCAAAACGCAGATCCTGGGTGTCGACGCCGCGCTGATCGCATCGCATGGAGCGGTGTCGGAGACGGTGGCCGAGGCTATGGCCGCCGGTGCGCTGCAGCGGTTCGAGGCCGACACCGCGATCGCCATCACCGGCATCGCCGGGCCAGGAGGCGGCAGCGACGAGAAGCCGGTCGGCACAGTCTGTTTCAGCGCGACACGCTTGGATGGAGAGACGCTGACGCGCCGCACGCTGCTGCCGGGTGGCCGCACCGACGTCCGGGAGCGATCGACGACGGTGGCGATGCACTTGCTGCGGCAGCTGCTGACCCGCTGACCGCCGCCGGCACCCGGCGCGGTCGCGCGGCGCGGGGCGTGGTGCAAAGCGTCAGGGGCGCTCGGCGCGATCCCACACCGTCATCACGGTGCGCAGGATCTCCTCGGCCCGGCCGAGTGCGGCGAGATGGCTTTCGCCCGGTAGCACGTAGAGCCTGGCGTCGGGCAACCGCGCCACGACGTGCACGCCGTGGGCGAACGGGATGATGTGGTCGCGCTCGCCATGCCACCAGCGCACCGGAACGGTAACCTCGTCGAGCCGAAATCCCCACGATCGGGCGAACGCCACCACGTCGGCCAACGGCGCCGTCATTTGCTTGCGGCTGCCGTTGAGGAGATCGTCGAGGAACATCGCCTTGACTTCGGGGCGGGACAGCAGCTGCCGGTCGCTCTCGGGTGAGATCCGGGCGTATAACCCGAGAGTGGGCGAGGCGACTGGGCGCAACAACTTGATCAGCGTGGCCGAGGCCAGCCGCACCGGCAGACCCCCGACCTCGAGAACGGGCGCTACGGCCATCCCCAACCTCATGAGACCGCCGTCGATGGCATCGGGCCCGCGGGTGGGTGCGACGCCGCCGAGTACCGCGGCCACCACCACCCTCCGGGGCATCGCGGCGGCGCAGGCCAGGGTGTACGGGCCCCCGCCGGACAGCCCGACGATGGCGATCTTCTCGATGCCGAGGACGTCGGCCATCGTCTGCAGGTCGGGGGCGAACTCGGACACCGTGGCGTACTGATGCGGGGTCGACGATCCGATGCCGGGGCGGTCGAGCCCGATGAGCCTGATGTGATGTGCTTCGGCATAGATCCTCGCCTCGGCTGGTATCTGACGCCGCGCCCCCGGGGTGCCGTGCAGCCAGAAGACGGCGCGACCCTGCGGATCACCGAACTCCGCGAAGCTGATGAGGCGGCCGTCGCGGACGGTGATTTTGCCTTCCAGCCTGGGACGCCCGATGCCATGGCCCATAGCGGCGAGTCTCTCATGTTGACCGGCCGCAAGGGGCCCGGCGCCCGGCGACCGCCGATCAGCCCGGGGCGTGCACCGCCTCGCCGTCCCGGTCACCTCATCCGCAGGCCAGGAGCAACGGCACCCGTTGCTCTGCGCTCGTCAGCGAGCCGTGCTGGCCCACGAGGGCGGACTCGACCGGCTCGGCGACCCGACGTACCAGGGCGGCGCAGCCGCGGGCCGCGGCGACGACGTCGCCGATCCGCGCCCGGACGTCGTCGCCGACGGTGTCGCCGAACCA
>CAZEHT010000203.1:0-3775 GCA_964511995.1 uncultured Mycobacterium sp. | reverse complement strand
GTCGAGCACCGGCGCTCAGCGCACCGTCGCAAAGAAGGCGCGTACATCATTGACGAAGGACCCAGGTTGTTCGAACGCGGCGAAGTGGCCGCCGCGGGGCATGCTGGTCCAGCGGGTGATGTTGTACCGCGATTCGCACCACTGCCGCGGTGGGCGGAATATCTCCTTGGGATACGCCGCGACTCCGGTGGGCACCTCGACTCGCCCCCGTGTCGCAAAGGAGCGAAGACTTTCCCAGTACATCCGTGCCGACGACGCCGCCGATCCGGTGAGCCAGTACAGCATGACGTCGTCGAGGATTTCATCGCGGGACAAGGCGTTTTCGGGATGCCCGTCACAGTCGGTCCATGACCAGAATTTTTCGACGATCCACGCCAACTGGCCGACGGGTGAATCGGTCAGCCCGTAGGCGATCGTCTGGGGGCGCGTCGACTGCTGTTTGGAATAGCCCGAATCCCATTGTCGGTACCGTGCCATGGCGTCGAACGCCTCTTGTTCTTCGTAGGTCACGCTCTTTGTCGACGTCGGGGTGCCGATCGGCATGTTGAGGTGGATCGCGGCGCAGTGCCCGCGGTTGATGCCCATCACGGTAGTGACAGCAGCCCCCCAGTCCCCGCCCTGTGCGCCGAAGCGGCGATAGCCCAGCCTGGTCATCAGGGTTTCCCACGCGTCGGCGACTTTTTCCACACCCCAGCCCGTGCGGACCGGTTTGCCGGAGAACCCGTACCCCGGCAGGGACGGGCATACCACGTGGAAGGCGTCCTCGGCGCGCCCGCCGTGGACGGTTGGATCGGTCAGTGGCTCGATCACCTTGTGGAACTCGACGATGGAACCGGGCCAGCCGTGCGTAATGATCAGTGGGAATGCATCAGCGTGAGGGGAGCGCTGGTGAATGAAATGTATTTGCAGGCCGTCGATTTGGGTGAGGAAGTGGTCGAATCGATTGAGCGCGGCTTCGCGTGCGCGCCAGTCGTATTGGTCGGCCCAATACCCGGCAAGTTCGCGCGTGTACGCAAGGGGAATACCCTGGCTCCAATTGTCCACGCACTCGCGCTCGGGCCAGCGTGTGCGATGCAGCCGGTCGCGCAGGTCCTTTAGTTCGTGGTCGGGGATGGCGATGCGAAACGGCTCGACGGCGGGCATGGCCCGAATGTATCCGCAGGTGACGGCGTTCCGTTGTGTTCGCCACGCCCAATGGCACCCGACCTATCGGCGTTTCGCGATCAGACGGGAGGCGGGCAGCAGCATCACGAAACTCACGATCAGCACGACGGTGATCATCACGACGACGTTTGGGTCGTCGAAGTTCTGAGATGCCACCACAAATGCCGCCGCGGCATTTCGCTGGGCGGTGCCCAGCGCCAACACGTTGCGGGTGGTTGCGGCGGGACCGCCGAGTAGCCAGCCGATGCCGGTGCAAATCAGGGTGAACACCACCGCGGCGAACACACCGAAGGTGCCGATAACTTCCGCGACGCTCTCGAAATAGGCGGCGACAGTCAGTACCACCACGAGAATCATGCTGACGTTCGACACAAAGCCGACCGGGCGCCGAATGCGCTCGGCCGCCCGCGGAAGGCGGGCGCGCAGCACCAGACCCACTCCCAAGGGTACGAGCATCAGGACCACAAGCGACAAGGCGATGCTGATGGGGTTCACGGATGTGCCGCTGATGAACAGCGGCATCACCACCGGCAGGTAGCCCACGGTGACAACCATCAGGAGCACCATCAAGCCGACCGCGAAAGCCACATCTGACTTGGCGAACTCCGCGAGCTTGATGAGGAACGGCGCCCCACCCGCAAGCCCGCACAACAGCAATCCGATTCCGAGTGACTCATCGAGATTGAACGCCCGCGACAATGCGAGTGCTGTCAGTGGTGCGAGGATGAAGTTCGCGACCAGGGACAGCGCCACCAGCCGGGCGTTCTTCAGCGGAGCCAGGACCTCCCTGACGGTCAGGCTCAGGCCGACACCTAGCGTGCTCGACACGACAAAAACGACTACGGCGATGTCGGAACCCCAAACAAGGAGGTCGGTCAGGTCCACCGTCTCAGCCTTTCCGTGCCGTCCGTCGTGAAAGTTGCGCGTACCAACCTATTGGCACCCCAACCGTTCCATTGGCGTGTTGCCGCGACTTGCGTTTGCCGGGGATCGCGCCGCGATCTCAGGGATCAGTGGTGCTCGGCCTTCCGGAACGGCAGGACATGCATGAGTGCCACGACGACGGACCCGACGATCAGGCCGATGCAGGCCGAAGCGCCGGTGTTCACCAGCCCCGCCAGAACCCCGCCGACTGCTCCGGTGGCGTGGTCGACGACCTCCTCGGCGTGGTGAACGACGTCATAGATTGCGTGCCAGCCGAGGTCGCGGGTTCCCACGAGCAGGATGTGACCGCCCACCCACAGCATCGCCACCGTGCCGATGGTCGACAGCGCCGCCAGCACTTTCGGCATCGCGGCGACCAGTGCGCGCCCGATGCGTTGTGCCGAGGCGGAGCTGCGCTGAGCGAGGCTTAACCCGATGTCGTCCATCTTCACGATTGCGCCCACCACGCCGTAGACGGCGATGGTGATCACGATGGCGACGATGACGAGGATTATGAACCGGGCGAAAAACGGTTGCTTGGCGACTTCGTTGAGGGCGATCACCATGATCTCGGCGGACAGGATGAAGTCGGTCCGGATCGCGCTGGACACCGTCTGTTCCTCGGAGTTGGCGCCGATGCCGCCGACTGGGGCGGCTTGCCCTTCGTGGCCCTCGTTGCCTTTGTGGCCGCGAATCCGGCTCCACACCTTCTCGGCACCTTCGAGGCACAGATAGGTCGCACCGAGCATCAGGATCGGCGTCACCAACCATGGCGCGAACTGGCTGAGCACCAGTGCCGCAGGCAGGATGAACAGCAATTTGTTGCGCAGCGACCCCTTGGCGATGCGCTTGATGATCGGTAGTTCGCGCTCCGCGGCGATGCTCTGCACGTATTGCGGGGTGACTGCGGTGTCGTCGACTACGACGCCGGCCGCCTTCGCAGTGGCCTTGCCGGCGGCAGCCCCGATGTCATCGACGGACGCTGCCGCAAGTTTCGCCAGCGTCGCGATGTCATCGAGGAGCGCGAAGAACCCGGAACTCATCGCTCGCCGCCATGCTGGCAGGCTACAGGTTGACGCGTTGTCGCGCGCCCATTGCTGACGGGGCTGCCCCTGAGTAAGTGGCGGGTTCCGGGCCTCGCCCAGTCAGGCGCCATTGCGGTGCTCGGGGGTGCTGCATCGTACGGCCGGGCAGCGACATCGAACCGGTCATCCGTGACGTCACCCACAATAGCCTCGTTTTGTTTGCTGTACATTGCGCTACCGGCGTATAAACGTGATTGGCGCTCTGTCAAATAATGACCTATCACGCAGGTGATTCGCGCTCGGCGATAACGGAGGGGCGTCGCGACGAAAAGGGGATCCACATGATTGCCGGAAGTTCACCGAGCCAGCCGACTTCGCAGGGCACGATTCCCGCGGGGTGGTATCGGGATCCTGAAGGCCTCGGGCAGCGTTGGTGGGATGGGGCTGCGTGGGGTCCTCGCGCGCCGCAGCCGAATGCCGCCGCTGCGGTCCCGCCCATCATGCAGTTTCCTGTGCAGGAGAAGTCCGGCGGTATCGCCGTGCTCCTCACGGTTCTCTGGCCGGGCGTCGGGCACCTCTATCTGGGTCTGACCCAGAAGGCGATTCCCTACGTCGTGGCCAACGCAATCGGCTTGGTGCTCGGCCTGATCTTCTTTCCGATC
>CAZEHT010000202.1:3458-3836 GCA_964511995.1 uncultured Mycobacterium sp. | reverse complement strand
CGTCGGCGTCCCACGTTTCGCGGGCGATCTCCTTGCGCTTCTTCTCGACGTAGGCGTCCGCTTCGGCCTTGTAGGCGAAGGTGCGCGGCGCGGTGTGGCGGATGCCGTCGGGGCCGGTGTAGCGGACCTGCCAGCGCTTCGACGGAAGTTGCCGGATGGTGGCGAATTCGCGTTTCACCCGGCGTGCCATCGCAGCCTCCTGCGCGTCTCTGTGCGGTTTGTTTCTATCCGCGCCGTGCCCAATGTCGTGCCCGATAGCTTACATGTGGCTCCGCTTGACGCTACTTGGCTCACGCGATACTGTGCCGGGTGTCGCCTGTTCAGAGGCTTTCTGTGCAGGTCAGACACCGGATCGACAAACGCCGAGAACGCCAACTT
>CAZEHT010000202.1:0-3448 GCA_964511995.1 uncultured Mycobacterium sp. | reverse complement strand
TGTGTGACCAGTTCAGAGTGTGTTTCCGCTGGTCGGTCACCGATCCCGCGCATGTCCACCGACCTACTTCAATCCCAGTATCGCGCACCATCATTACCGCAGTTCAGAGCGGTTTTAGGCCACTATAGCGCTGCCGGGACCTCAATGGGACCTGAGGCCCGCGCAGGGACCTGTCCACACCGCACACCGCAGCGGGTTTGCTCGACATTCCGCAGGGATGCACTAGTAGGGCACCACCAGCGTTGGTCAGAATATCTCCGGTGATCAGCGCCCACGAATCGGGAATTGGCGGAGCCTCTGTGACGATCACCTTCACCGGGATATCGGACTTCCCGCGCACGTTGCCTGGCGATTCTGTCGCGAACTCATACGGTAAGTGCTTGCGGAAATCGTCTACCTCACGTTGCAGCGCGTCCAGATGGAACTTGGCGCGCTCCAGCTTCCTACGGGCGCTCGGGATGCCTTGCTGGAGGGTCGTCAACCGAGGGCCGGAGCGCGTGGTGTCCGTCGTTCGTAGCCTGCTCACCAGACACCTGGCTATCACCCTGGTGCAGAAGCACGGCGAGGACGGCGCCAAGGCACTGTTGGAGCGCGTCATCCTGGACGCTGGACGGGGCCGCCGACGAGCAGGCCCAGTGCCGCACACACGTCATCGTGGCGAACCTCGCCGGTCCGGTAGAGCTTCGAGGCGCACGCCGTGACGGCACTCCAGCACCGCTCTAACATCGGCTCGATGGTGCGCGGCAGCGGCTCGCCGATCCCACTTTTGTGGGAACACTAGGCCGATGACCCACACTGCTACGTCGGCGATGTCGTCGAGGCCACCGAGACCGACGACCGACCGGCAATCAAGGGCCGGTTTGATCTCGACACCGAGTTCGGCACGTCGGGCTACCGAGGGCCGCCGAGTGTCAGGTCTGAGCATCGGCTACGCGATTCGCAACTCCACCCAGGCGAGCGCCGCCGGAAACGAATTGACCGATCTACGACACGGACAGTCCTCGACTGGGTGCGGCACTTGTTACGGCGTGCCAGTTGGCGGGCTAAGATCGTGGCTGTAATCGAGGTAGTAGGGGGGCCATGGCCGGACTACGGGAACGCAAGAAGGACCGTACCCGGGCGATGCTGATCGACGCCGCGATCGAGCTGTCCCAGCGGCAGGGGTTCGACCAGACCACCGTCGATCAGATCGCGGCCCTCGCCCACGTGTCGCCGCGCACGTTTAGCCGCTACTTCGCCACCAAGGAGGCGGTGATCCTCGCCCTGGCCGACGAGATTACCGAAGCAATGGCGGCGCGGGTGCTCCGCCAGCCGCCGGAGCTGAGCGAACTGGACGCGCTGCGGGCCGGGTATATCGACATGATCAAGGAAACGAAGTGCGCAGCACGGGACGGACTCACTACTGAGCGGATGATGACGACGGCACAGATCGTGCATTCGTCGACCGACTTGCTTATCTCGAGCGCGAACCGGCGGCAGGCTATGACTGCGGCCCTCGCCGCGCGGATGGGGGTTGGTCTCGACGACCGCAGGGTGGACCTCGCGATCGCGGTGTGGTCGGCGATCGCGCTGGTCGCGGTCGCGGATTTCGGCCCCGACACCGACTGGCAGGCGATAACCATCGACATGATCGTCGCTCGCATCGACGACACGTTTACGCACTTCGGCGAACTCATTGCACGGGTTCGACAGCCCGTCCCGCCGCCACACGAGGAGACGGGGAACAGCACTTTCGATGCTGGCTTTGTCACCACTGCGCAGACCAACCTCCGTTAGCGCGGATTTCCGCGCAACTGGTTCGGGGCAACGGGTCAGCGGAATTCGTAGTGGAGGGTGCGGTTGCCCCACCAGGGCACTTGGGTGTCGTTGGGGAGGTGGGCTTGGCGGAGCACGGGTGCGTAGGCGCGTCGGTCGAGGCGCACGGTGATGTGTCGGCGCTGGTGGTGATGGTGCCGGGGGTTTCGAGGAAGCGGCGTTGCAGCACGTCCGGGGTGACGCTGTGGTAGCCGGGTAGGCGGGTGCGCGGCGCGGCGGTCAGGGCTGGGCGAGCACGCAGAGCATGATGTCGAGGTCGACGTTGAGGTTGACTGCCGAGGACAGCGCGTCGGCGTGGAAGGCTCCGATGATGTCGGCGAGGCGTTGTTCGATGGTCATCCGCCGCGCGTAGTGGGCGATGCGCTTTGGCGGTCAGGTCGAGGTCGTTGGTGATGATCACGGTGGGGGTGTCGCGGCCGAGCCCGGTGACGATGAGTTGGCGCACGGTGCCGGGATAGCCGGTGAGCCGAATACCGTTGGCCTCGTGCACTTTCGGTCGGTTGAATCGGCCGGGCCGGTCCAGGGTGACGGTCTTGACGTCTTTGGTGGTGAGCGCGTCGATCTGGCGGACGAGCGCGGGTGAGCGCATCCGCAGGGTGAGGAAGCGGATGCCGCGGGCATCGAGTTCGCCGAGCACGGCGTGGGTGGTGACCTTCTGGTCCATGTATCAGCATGTGGGGGTCGGTGCCGGAGGCGGCTTTCCAGTGGTCGCAGAAAAAAACGCGATCACTTCCCGGTTCTGGCTGGATTTGGTGAGGTCGGTGTTGGCGTAGACGAGGTTGTGGGTGCCGGTGTCTTGGGCGAAGAAGGTCAGCACGGAGCGGGCGCGTTGGGAGCGGGTGGGCACATAGTGCTTTTTCGAGGGCGGGGTCGTGTCCCCAGTGCATGACGGCGTGGAAGTCCAGGTCGAAGATGGGCGTTCTCGGCGCTGGCCAGTCCGCGCTCGATCATTGTGGTGTCCAGGGCGGCCAGGAAGCGGCGTTGGTGGTCGTGGCCGGTGCGGTAGGAGTAGTCGGTGAGTGCGGACTTCTTCGGTAGCGTGGCCAGCCCGGCTAACAAAGCGGCGGCGGGGTCGGTCAGCAGCAGGTCGTCGACGTGGGAGACCCGGCGGGTGCGGGTCAGTTTCAGCGCCAGCAGCGGCAGCAGCCAGGATAGGGCTGGCACGATCCGGGTGCCGGGGTAGCCGGCCTTGCGCACCAGATCGGGTAAGTGCAGCGCGATCAGGTCCGGGATCAGCAGCAGCAGCAGCAGCGTATCGGGAAGTAGTGCGGGCCAGGGCTTTGCTGATGGCTGCCGACGGTGTGGCGAACGCGACGATCGCTGCCGCGGCGTCGGTGTCGCCGGCCACCGTGGCGAACTGGCGCACGCGGTTCGCCGAGGACGGTCTGGTCAAGTTCGGGCAAGTCCGTGAGGGGCGAGGCCGCAAACCCTCGATCCCAGACGCAACGCTGGAGAGGATCGTTACGCTCACCGAGGAATATCGGCCGCAGGGCGAGACGCATTGGAGCACAAGGACGATGGCCGGGGTTGCCGGGGTCTCGAAGAGCACCGTGCACCGGGTATGGACGGAGTTGGGCCTCAAACCGCACCGCGTCGACACGTTCAAGGTGTCGGGCGACCCGAAGTTCGAGGA
>CAZEHT010000201.1:0-3864 GCA_964511995.1 uncultured Mycobacterium sp. | reverse complement strand
AACGTGAGATTTGAGTGACGTGCGCATATTGGCCTAACGACCCAAGCTCAGCGACCCGGCGCACGGGACGCCACGATTGCAAACCGCGACGCCATGCCGGGTTCGCTGCAGCGCCTGGTTAGGCCACAGCATCGTGACTTGGAAAACAAACATCGTAAATCCTGACTCTCAAAAATCCGAACGGCGCAAATCGAATGGCGCACTCAAACCTGCGCCAGCGTGCAACGCTCAAATACTCCCACCGCGGTCAGTCTGCAAACCCGAACTGGCTGAACCGTCGCCAGCACCAACGACTCGGAAAAATCTCAACGCTCCCGCTGTGGCCTAACGACTCAAGCTCAGCGACCCGGCCCACGGGACGCGTGGATTGCAAACCCTGGCGTCATGCCGGGTTCGCTGCAGCGCATGGTTAGGCGTCTTTGGGTGGTGTGAGTCCATACAATCTCTCCTCCTCTGCGATGAATCCGACGAACGTGCCGTCGAACTCGACAGTCGGGTGCTGCGCGTTGATCTCGGTGCGACCGAGCCATGACAGATGAATGACCGTGAATCTCTCGGGCTGGTCTGTGTGGCGAAACAACACGTCGTCCGTCGCTCCATCACGCCACGCAAAAGTCTCAACTGCTCGCCCGTGGAGCAAATGGCCCGGTGGCAACTCTCGCTGAAGCTCGGTGTGGAGGCTCTGCGCAACCGCGTGGTCTGGATAAAACCAACCCTCGGGTAACGCTGGACGATTTAGGGTGGAGTGGCTCATGCGCGAAAGACGCCTAACGACCCAAGCTCAGCGACCCGGCCCACGGGACGCCACGATTGCAACCTGGACGCGAAGGCCGGGTTCGCTGCAGCGCATGGTTAGGCCACATGGTCATAAACTCTATAGGTCCGTCGCCACGTATGGACTAGAGCGTAACTATTGGCGACAAGAATCAAACCAAAGATGGCAAATATCAAACGTTGCTGCTGACGTGTAATCTGTCGCTGACGCGTCAACTCAGCCTCGGTCTCTGGTGATCGGGCTGCGTGGTAAGCAGCCACTGCTCGCGCCAAATCTTTCCGGTCGTGAAAAACTGGAGCAGCAAGCATCAAGTAAGCGATGATCACCTCGCTGAAAATCAAAATGACCAATCGAACTTTCATGGCGTGTGACTGTGGCCTAACGACCCAAGCTCAGCGACTCCGCACCCGCGGGTCGTGGAGCGGGCCAGACGTTATCGAATAACCCAAACGCGTGACGCGGAGTTCGCTGCAGCGCATGGTTAGGCATCAATGACGTCATACCTCAACCATCTCCAAAGAAGGTCGTGTGCTCAACCAACCGCGATTCAGAATGATCACTCGATACTGCTTCCCGTCTCGCTCACAGATGCAGGTCTCGATCAGGCGAAAACCCCGAGCCGGAGTGACCCGCACCATTGAGAGGCGTGAGGGGCGACTACGAACAAGCCCTCGCTGCCTCAACTCTCGCCCGACTACAATCTTCCAGCGCAACGCATCGGCAACCAACAACAGAACCACTGCAAGCGCGATATATGGGAAGAGGCTCATGGCTGTGATGCCTAACGACCCAAGCTCAGCGACCCGGCCCACGGGACGCATGGATTGCAACCGCGACGCTCAGGCCGGGTTCGCTGCAGCGCATGGTTAGGTGTCGTCGTGTGCATCACTTCTCTAACATCTCTCTCCAACTGGCATTGGTCTTCAAAAGCGCGTCGCCAAGCTGGTGGGTGAAATCACTCTGCCAAATATGAGCCTTGCCGCCAACGCGATAAACCAGCAGGCCAAGATGATACTCGAACCGAGTATCGCCAGACTGAAAGACTCCCATCGGCGCAGACAACTGCAACCACTTCGGGTCAAAGTCAGACTCGGGCTGCGAAACCGTCTGAGCAAAACTCGCTCTGGAACTCGGGCCAAGCACAAGTCCCTCGCGAACCATCGGGTTGCGATTGGTGAAGGTAATCTGCGCCTGGTCGGGAAACTCGAAATGCGGCGCACGACTGCAGCCTGCGAATGTGGCGACCACCAGAGTCAGAATGAAGGGAAGTGGCGAGCGCATGGTGAAGACACCTAACGACTCAAGCTCAGCGACCCGGCCCACGGGACGCGTGGATTGCAAACCCTGGCGTCATGCCGGGTTCGCTGCAGCGCATGGTTAGGCGTCTTTGGGTGGTGTGAGTCCATACAATCTCTCCTCCTCTGCGATGAATCCGACGAACGTGCCGTCGAACTCGACAGTCGGGTGCTGCGCGTTGATCTCGGTGCGACCGAGCCATGACAGATGAATGACCGTGAATCTCTCGGGCTGGTCTGTGTGGCGAAACAACACGTCGTCCGTCGCTCCATCACGCCACGCAAAAGTCTCAACTGCTCGCCCGTGGAGCAAATGGCCCGGTGGCAACTCTCGCTGAAGCTCGGTGTGGAGGCTCTGCGCAACCGCGTGGTC
The DNA here is from genome assembly GCA_964511995.1 of uncultured Mycobacterium sp. Taxonomy (GTDB): domain Bacteria; phylum Actinomycetota; class Actinomycetes; order Mycobacteriales; family Mycobacteriaceae; genus Mycobacterium. The sequence continues at coordinate 1,421 of CAZEHT010000201.1, read as the reverse complement.
TGGATAAAACCAACCCTCGGGTAACGCTGGACGATTTAGGGTGGAGTGGCTCATGCGCGAAAGACGCCTAACGACCCAAGCTCAGCGACCCGGCCCACGGGACGCCACGATTGCAACCTGGACGCGAAGGCCGGGTTCGCTGCAGCGCATGGTTAGGCCACATGGTCATAAACTCTATAGGTCCGTCGCCACGTATGGACTAGAGCGTAACTATTGGCGACAAGAATCAAACCAAAGATGGCAAATATCAAACGTTGCTGCTGACGTGTAATCTGTCGCTGACGCGTCAACTCAGCCTCGGTCTCTGGTGATCGGGCTGCGTGGTAAGCAGCCACTGCTCGCGCCAAATCTTTCCGGTCGTGAAAAACTGGAGCAGCAAGCATCAAGTAAGCGATGATCACCTCGCTGAAAATCAAAATGACCAATCGAACTTTCATGGCGTGTGACTGTGGCCTAACGACCCAAGCTCAGCGACTCCGCACCCGCGGGTCGTGGAGCGGGCCAGACGTTATCGAATAACCCAAACGCGTGACGCGGAGTTCGCTGCAGCGCATGGTTAGGCATCAATGACGTCATACCTCAACCATCTCCAAAGAAGGTCGTGTGCTCAACCAACCGCGATTCAGAATGATCACTCGATACTGCTTCCCGTCTCGCTCACAGATGCAGGTCTCGATCAGGCGAAAACCCCGAGCCGGAGTGACCCGCACCATTGAGAGGCGTGAGGGGCGACTACGAACAAGCCCTCGCTGCCTCAACTCTCGCCCGACTACAATCTTCCAGCGCAACGCATCGGCAACCAACAACAGAACCACTGCAAGCGCGATATATGGGAAGAGGCTCATGGCTGTGATGCCTAACGACCCAAGCTCAGCGACCCGGCCCACGGGACGCATGGATTGCAACCGCGACGCTCAGGCCGGGTTCGCTGCAGCGCATGGTTAGGTGTCGTCGTGTGCATCACTTCTCTAACATCTCTCTCCAACTGGCATTGGTCTTCAAAAGCGCGTCGCCAAGCTGGTGGGTGAAATCACTCTGCCAAATATGAGCCTTGCCGCCAACGCGATAAACCAGCAGGCCAAGATGATACTCGAACCGAGTATCGCCAGACTGAAAGACTCCCATCGGCGCAGACAACTGCAACCACTTCGGGTCAAAGTCAGACTCGGGCTGCGAAACCGTCTGAGCAAAACTCGCTCTGGAACTCGGGCCAAGCACAAGTCCCTCGCGAACCATCGGGTTGCGATTGGTGAAGGTAATCTGCGCCTGGTCGGGAAACTCGAAATGCGGCGCACGACTGCAGCCTGCGAATGTGGCGACCACCAGAGTCAGAATGAAGGGAAGTGGCGAGCGCATGGTGAAGACACCTAACGACTCAAGCTCAGCGACCCGGCCCACGGGACGCGTGGATTGCAAACCCT
>CAZEHT010000200.1:0-3875 GCA_964511995.1 uncultured Mycobacterium sp. | reverse complement strand
TGTCGGTACTTGGCGCACATGGCGCACTTGGCGCAGACACGCCGATGTGTTCGCATGTCGCGTCGGCAATTCCGCGCTGTTGTTCGATCCGCCGCTGAAGCTGTTCGAGCAATTCCCGAGTCGACGGCGCCAGATTTTCCGAACGGGGCGCGCGCCCTTGAACAGCCGGAAGACCAACAGCCGGAACAGCCCCGGCAGATGGCATTTCTAGATGGTCCCCCATGGAAGGGGAAGGCGAGGGCGCGAAATCGGCCCGCATAGCCCCCATGGAAGGGGAAGGCGGCGTCTTCCTTTCCCCCATGGAAGGGGCTATGCGGCGCTTCCTTTCCCCCATGGAAGGGGCAAGGCTCGCGTTTTTGTACGCGCTGCGCTCGAAGGCAGCAGCGGCACCTTGGTCGTAGTCCGAGTGTCGGTCCAGCACGTACCAGGTGACCGCATACCAGGCGGCCTTGTTCGGTCGCTGGCCCTTCACGGTCTCGTGGATGAACCCGGCCTGCAGCAGCTCGTCACGCGCTCGCTGAATCAGGCCCTTGGACCTCCAGCCGCGCTTCGACAAGTAGGCGTAGCTGGCGAGTAACTTGCCGTTGTTGTCGCGCACGTACTGCCGCGCGATCTCCACCAGCAGGGACCGCGCAGGATGGCTCAGAAGGGCGTAGGCGCGGCTATCGAGCACGGCCCATGGCAACGCCACGAACCCGCCCGAATCTCGCCCGCTGTCGCCCTTCCTGCCGGCGTTACGGCCGTTCGCCATCGCGCGTGCCCAGGAGGGCCTTCTCGAGCACCATGTCGACGGGGCCGCTCACGCTGCACCGCCTTTGAGGCGAGCGCCCCATGCCGCATGGAACTGCTGCATGGACGCCTTCTCCACCGCCTCGATTCGCAGAGCGTGGTTCCATGCGTTCATGTCCATGTAGTTGGTGATGGCCTCACGCACCCGCTCGCGCAGGTCGTTGGGGTCCATCGCGTCCAACTCCCAACTCCTCGACGGGTCGGCCGTTGTGTTCTCCAAGTACCACTTCAGACGCACGTCGCCGGCCTTGGTGGCCGTGTCGAAGTGGGGCAGGCAGTCCAGGTCGTCGCGCACGATGGCGATGCGCTCGAAGTCCCAGATCGACCCGTACCGGCTCAGCCGCGACGGCAGATCCACCTCGCTCATGTACAGGCCGCTGGGATCCCAATCGCCCACGTAGAGCGCGACGGCATCGCGGTCGTCGGGCAACTCCAACGAATCCTCTGCGGCTTGGCGTACGGCGGTGAAGCTGCCGAAGCCCTTCATTACGCGAAATGTCACGCCCAAATCGTCAAGTACCGGCGCCAGCACGCCCTGCACCGTGGACTTTTCGGACCACACTTCCACCAGCGTGGGCTGATCCTGCCAGTTGTTGCGCCGGTAGGTCCTGACCGCGGCGTCGATGATCGAAGACGGGTTCGTCCACAGCGATGCGCGCTCGACAGCACGCGAGCCATCGCCGATGAGCGTCCAATCCAGTTCGTCGCGCTCGCGCATGTCCGTCATCACGCGGCTGATCTTCCCGGTGCTGTTGACGCTCATGTCGGGGATCAGCCCCATCGTGAACAGCGCGTAGCAGACACCGCGAACCGTGACCGGCGCACGCTCGTTCACGATGTCGACGATGGCCTGCTCCAGCAGCAGCGTGTTAGCAGCCTTGCCGCGGCGCCGGGGCAAATTCAGACTAGGTGCACTTTGCTCGGCGGCGCTCATGACCGGCCCTCGACACGATCTAGCCAAGCTTCGAAGGCGTCGATGTTGGTGAAGGGCTTTGTCCAGCCCCAGCGCGCTGCGAGGTATTCGGCGCGGCCATCGTTGCCGATGACATAGAGAGCGATGCCGGCAAGGGCCGCACGGGCACGTAGACCGTGAAAGCGCTTGTCTGCGGCGTCACGCTCAGCCCTGCAGGCATCAGCGCTGGCACAATCGAGGCTTCCTACTTTCCCTTGCGCCCGGCCCTCGGTCCCCACCTCGCCGGGCGCTTCCATGTCCGGGGCGGTCATTGCGCGGCCCCCAGCACGCGGCGCAGTTCCGACACCGGCCACGCCAGCCGGCCGTGCACGCGGATCGGCCGCAGCGGGCCATCTTCTTTGCAGGCCCAGCCGCGCAAGGTCTGTGGCTGGCGGTTCAAGTGAAACGCGGCCGTCGCGGTATCGACGGTGGTGCGGGCCTCACGGTCCAGGGAAACGAAGGCGGGGGCGCCGTGGCGCGTTGCGGTGTTCATCTTCACCATCCTTCGGCGTAGTGCCGTGTTGCGATGGTGAGAATCTTTGTCGGGGCATACCTTTGACCGCAACGGCGGCCAGCAGCCCGCAAACCCGCATGAACACTAGGTTTCTTGGGGCAAAGGTTTGCCCCGGCGGACTGTGCCCTATTTGCCCCGGGCGATCAGCGTAGACCGCAGCCTGTCGGCGGCGCTCGTCATGTCGTGGCCTTGCAGCGCATGCCGTTTGATGGAGGCGCCCGTCAGCGGCGCCCCCTTCGGTCCTCTGACGCCGTCCTTGCGGAATATGTCCGCCACCTCGTCGGCAACAATTAGCAGGTTCGGGGTTGTGCCGATCTTCTTGCGTTGCTGATAGATAGAGCGTGCCGTCTGGCGGGCAAGCTCTTTCCAACTGTTGTCGTGTTGCGCGGCAGGTTTGGGTGCTTGTGATGGCTCTGTCGCAGGCTTGGCCGTGACGGGAACTTCCAGCGGCTGCACGTCAATCATCAACGAACGGCAGAACACGCGCGCATCGTCAAACGTCAGCCCGCACTTGTCGGCGTCACCGTCCAACCATTCAACCGTTGCCCATGGCGCACGCGATAACAGACTGCGCGCGATGACCGTCCCGGCGGCGATCATCGTCAGCAGCTGACGCTCGTGCGCCTGCCGCACTTCACCCTGCCGCGAAAAATGGCCTATAGGCCGCCCGCGTTCCACTATCTTGTGCTCGGTAGCGTCGGGCTGCACAGCGGCTGCCGTGGCTGCCGCCAGCTCGCGCAGCGGTACCAGCTTGTCAGCGGCAAGGCGAATCGTGATTGTCGACATTGCACCCCCTTCAAGGTGTCGCCTTCAATTCAAGGTGCCCCGGCCAGTCGGTGAAGGTGCCGACGTTCGCCCGCTAAAGCTAGGCCGGGGCGAAAGCAGTCTACTTGCTGGCCACCACGCGCAGCCCACCGGCCGCGCCCTGCGACGCGTCAAACACAATGCCCGCCTTGTCGAGGATGAACTTCTCTATCTGCGCAAGGTACGGCCGCAGCGCGTCAATCGAGCGCGGCCTGTAGCCCTCGGCGACGGCGCTTGGCTTGTGGCCCATGATCTGCGCAATCGCACCAGCCGGTGCGCCGGCAGCTTCGCCCAGCAGGCTGAAAGTGCGGCGCAGCCCGTGAATCGAGACATGCGGAATGCCGGCATCGGTCAACACATCGGCATGCGGCGCGCGCGGCTCGGCAATGCGCCCCGAAGCGCTCAGCGGCGACGAAAACACATAGGCATTCGTGCGCGGCAACCCGGCCAGCAGCGCCGCCATGTACGGCGCCATCGGAATGACGCGCGTCGATTCCACCTTGTCCGCAATCGTCAGCTTGCGCCACCGGAAATCCACATCTTCCCAACGCAGCGCGGCCATTTCCTCGCGCCTCGCGCCGGTCAGCACCAGCGCCTGCAGGTAGGCTGCAGCAGTGCGGCTGCGCAGCTTGTCACAGCCCGCGAACCATCCCGCAAGCTGTGCAATCTCAATCGCATCCTTGCGTGGATTCTTGGCAGGCGGCAGCACGTCGCCCAGCTCGCTGGCGCGGGCGGCATCCTTTTGCACCAGGGCGCGAAGATCCTTCTTCGTGGCGCACCAGCCCAGGAAGCCGGAAAACATCGCCACGGCGCGGG
>CAZEHT010000199.1:0-3895 GCA_964511995.1 uncultured Mycobacterium sp. | reverse complement strand
GAGTAGCGGAGGCGGATCGCGCATGAACCCACAGCGAGTAGCGGAGGCGGATCGCCCATGAGTGCCGCCACGAGCGGAACGCTGGTCTTCGCGTTGGTGGTGGCAGTGGCCATCGGCTTTCTGATCAGCTTCACCTTGCGGGCCTGGCGGCGGCGGGCGGAGCGGCAGGCGGCCATCGTCGGAGATCTGCACCCCTTGCCGGACACCGTTGGCCCGGCCGTCATCCCGGCGGCTTCGGGACTGTATGTCGCCAGCACACTCGCGCCGGACGGGCAGCACAAGATCGACAGCGGTGACCTCGGATACCGGACGACGGCCGTGCTGAACCGCTATCCGCAGGGGATCATGCTGGTGCGCAGGGGAGCTCGCGCGATCTGGATCCCGCAGCCGTCGGTGATTGCGATGAGGCTGGAAGTGCCCGAAGACGGTAATGACGCGCAGCGGGTCCTGGCCATCACGTGGCGGTTGCCTTCTGGCGTCCAGATCGACACCGGATTTCGCGCCGACGACAGTCGTATGTACCAAGCGTGGATCGACTACCAGGACCGGGTGGATCGACACGATCGGAAGGACACCGCGTGACAACGAGCGACCCGAACGGCGGATCCGGGTCCGAACCGGTTGCGGTCCTGGTCCTCGAGGACGGCCGGGTGTTCACCGGGAGCGCATTCGGCGCCGTGGGCCAAACCCTGGGCGAGGCGGTGTTCTCCACCGGAATGTCCGGCTACCAGGAGACCTTGACCGACCCGAGCTACCACCGCCAGATCGTCGTCGCCACCGCGCCCCAGATCGGCAACACGGGCTGGAATCACGAGGACGCCGAAAGCCGCGGAGACCGGATGTGGGTGGCCGGCTATGCCGTGCGTGATCCGTCCCCGCGAGCCTCGAACTGGCGTGCGACCGGGACCCTGGACGACGAACTCGTCCGGCAGGGCGTCGTGGGAATCGCCGGGATCGACACCCGAGCGGTGGTGCGGCACCTGCGCACCCGTGGCTCGATGAAGGCGGGAGTGTTCAGCGGGGACGCGCTCGCCAGCGTCGGAGAACTGCTGGAGCGGGTGCGCGCCCAGGAGTCGATGCTCGGCGCGGATCTGGCCGGGCAGGTCAGCACGGAGTCGGACTATGTCGTCGAACCCGAAGGGATGCCACGCTTCACCGTCGCCGCGCTCGATCTCGGGATCAAGACCAACACGCCGCGCAACTTCGCGCGCAGGGGTATCCGCAGTCATGTGCTGCCCTCGTCGGCGACCTTCGATCAGATCAGCGAACTCCGGCCGGATGGGGTGTTCCTGTCCAACGGCCCGGGTGATCCCGCCACGGCGGACCACGTGGTGGCAGTCACGCGGGAGGTACTCGGTGCCGGAATCCCGTTGTTCGGCATATGTTTCGGCAATCAGATCCTCGGCAGGGCGTTGGGCAGGCCGACCTACAAGATGGTGTTCGGACATCGCGGCATCAACATCCCGGTCATCGATCACGCCACCGGGCGGGTCGCCATCACCGCGCAGAACCACGGCTTCGCGCTGGAGGGCGAGGCGGGCGAGGAGTTCGACACCCCGTTCGGCCGGGCCGTTGTCAGCCACACCTGCGCCAACGACGGCGTCGTCGAAGGCATACGGCTGACCGGGGGACGGGCCTTCTCAGTGCAGTATCACCCCGAGGCGGCCGCCGGCCCGCACGATGCCGAGTATCTGTTCGACACGTTCGTCGACCTCATGGCGGGGGAGCAGTGATCCTCGGTTCCCTGCCCGCCAGCGTGCGCGCCTCCGGCCGACACGCCCATGCTTTGGCCGGATCTGCGCACGCTCGCGCACGAAAGGGGGACTGACCGATGGCGCGCCGCACCGACCTCAACCACGTCCTGGTGATCGGCTCCGGGCCGATCGTCATCGGCCAGGCGTGCGAATTCGACTACTCCGGTACCCAGGCCTGCCGGGTGCTGCGCGCCGAGGGCCTGCAGGTCAGCCTGGTCAACTCCAACCCGGCGACCATCATGACCGATCCGGAGTACGCCGACCACACCTACGTCGAGCCCATCACACCCGACTTCGTCGAGCGGGTCATCGCGCAGCAGGCCGAGCGGGGCAACAAGATCGACGCCCTGCTGGCCACCCTCGGCGGGCAGACGGCCCTCAACACCGCCGTGGCACTGTATGAGAACGGTGTGCTCGACAGGTACGGCATCGAACTGATCGGCGCTGATTTCGAGGCGATCCAGCGCGGCGAGGACCGCCAGCGGTTCAAGGACATCGTGACCAAGGTCGGTGGTGAATCCGCCCGAAGCCGGGTGTGTTTCACGATGGACGAGGTTCGTGAGACGGTCGACGAGCTTGGCCTGCCGGTCGTGGTGCGGCCGAGCTTCACCATGGGCGGGCTCGGCTCGGGTATGGCCGCGAGCCTGCAGGACGTCGAACGCATGGCCGGTGAGGGGCTGGCCGCGTCGCCAAGCGCGAACGTGCTGATCGAGGAGTCGATCTACGGCTGGAAGGAGTTCGAACTCGAGCTGATGCGCGACGGCCGCGACAACGTCGTCGTGGTGTGTTCGATCGAGAACTTCGACCCGATGGGCGTGCACACCGGCGACTCGGTGACCGTCGCACCGGCGATGACGCTGACCGATCGCGAGTACCAGAAGATGCGTGACCTGGGCATCGCGATCCTGCGCGAAGTCGGCGTCGCCACCGGCGGCTGCAACATCCAATTCGCCATCGATCCGCGTGACGGCCGGCTCATCGTCATCGAGATGAACCCGCGGGTGTCGCGGTCTAGCGCACTGGCGTCGAAGGCGACCGGTTTCCCGATCGCCAAGATCGCCGCCAAGCTGGCGATCGGCTACACCCTCGACGAGATCGTCAACGACATCACCAGACAGACCCCCGCCTGCTTCGAGCCAACCCTGGACTACGTCGTGGTCAAGGCGCCGCGGTTCGCCTTCGAAAAGTTCCCCGGTGCCGACGACACGCTGACCACCACCATGAAGTCGGTGGGCGAGGCGATGTCGTTGGGCCGCAACTTCATCGAAGCGCTGGGCAAGGTGATGCGCTCGCTGGAGACCAAGCGGACCGGGTTCTGGACCGCTCCCGATCCCGAGGGCGACGTCCACGACGTCCTGGAGCGGCTGCGCACCCCCAAGGACGGCCGGCTCTACGACATCGAACTGGCGCTGCGCCTCGGAGCGTCCGTCGAGCAGGTGGCTGAGGTGTCCGGTGTGGACCCGTGGTTCGTCGACCAGATCGCAGGGCTGGTGGCGTTACGCGAATTGCTCTGCCGTGCACCGGTTCTCGACGAGCACCTGTTGCGCAAGGCCAAGCACAGCGGTCTGTCGGACCGCCAGATCGCCGCGCTGCGGCCGGAACTCGCCGGTGAGGCCGGGGTGCGGACGTTGCGAGAGCGCCTCGGTATCCATCCGGTGTTCAAGACCGTCGACACGTGCGCCGCGGAGTTCGAGGCCTCCACGCCTTATCACTACAGCAGCTACGAACTCGATCCCGCCGCCGAGACGGAGGTCGCCCCTCAGGCCGAGAAACCCAAAGTGCTGATCCTGGGCTCGGGGCCCAACCGGATCGGCCAGGGCATCGAATTCGACTACAGCTGCGTGCACGCGGCAACGACGTTGAGCCAGGCCGGGTTCGAGACGGTGATGGTCAACTGCAACCCGGAGACGGTCTCCACCGACTACGACACCGCCGACCGGCTGTACTTCGAGCCGTTGACGTTTGAGGACGTCCTGGAGGTCTACCGCGCTGAACAGCGCTCGGGTGCGGGCGGTCCCGGCGTGGTCGGGGTCATCGTGCAACTCGGCGGGCAGACCCCGCTCGGCCTGGCCGACCGTTTGGAGCAGGCCGGTGTGCCGATCGTCGGTACCAGCCCCAAGGCCATCGACCTCGCTGAGGAC
>CAZEHT010000198.1:0-3900 GCA_964511995.1 uncultured Mycobacterium sp. | reverse complement strand
AGGAAGACCGGCGCATCACCGTCCTTGAATTCCCCGATTGCCTTGGCCCGGTCGCGGGTCCGGCCGTCGAGGTAGCAGTAGTCGATCCCCTCGGCGTCGAGGCGGTCGCGGACGTGACCGAGAAACCGGGTGAACTGACTGAACACGAGCACCCGATGACCTCCGGCGGCGACTTCGCGGACATGTTCGGTCAGCTCGTCGATCTTGGGGCTGGGTAACCCGGCGTGCGCCGGTTCGACGAGACCCGGATGCAACGCCAGCTGACGCAGCACCGTCAGCGACTTGAGGATGGTGAACCGGTTGCGTTGCATATCGTCGAGTAGACCGAGTACCTTCTGACGCTCCCGCTGCAACCGGGTGTCGTAGAGCTTCCGGTGGCGCGGACTGAGTTCGATGCCGAGGAGCTGCTCCTGCTTCGCAGGCAGCTCCGGAGCGACCAAATCCTTGGTCCGGCGTTTGACGAGCGGCTTGATGCGGCGTCGGAACAACTCCAGCAATTGGGCATCACCCGACTTCTCGATCGGCTTGGCGAAGTAGTCGGCGAACTTGGCGGCATCGGGGAACAGTCCGGGCGCTGTGATCGCCAACAGCGACCACAGTTCCATGAGGTTGTTCTCCATCGGCGTGCCGGTGATGGCGAGTTTGAACGGTGCGATCAGCTTGCGCGCACACTGGTGGGTCTTGGCCTGACGGTTCTTGACACATTGCGCCTCGTCGAGGATCAGCCCGGACCAGCAGTGCGCCGAGTGTGCGTCGAAGTCCAGCCGGAACAACGTGTAGGAGGTGACGACGACGTCGGCATCGCCGACCAGCTGGTCCAGCGTCGAACCTGACCGGCCCAGGGTGTCGGTGAGCATTACGACCCTCAGATCGGGTGCGAATCGCGCCGCCTCGGTGACCCAGTTCGACAGCACGCTCGCGGGCGCCACCACCAGGAATGGAGCGCCTGAATTCCCCTGGCGGGCATGGCAGATCAGCGCCAGCGTCTGCACCGTCTTGCCCAGGCCCATGTCGTCGGCGAGGATCCCACCCAGACCGTGGCTGTAGAGCGTTGCCAGCCAGGCGAATCCGTCGCGCTGGTAAGGCCGAAGCTCGGCACGCAGCGTGGGCGGCACGGCTATCGGGTCGAGGGTCTGCAGTGCGCGAAGGCCTGCCACCTGGCGCCGCCAGTCTTTTGCCTGGCGAACTACTGCCGCCAGCGATGCCAGATCTTCGAAAATGCCCGCCTGGAAGCGGCTGATCCGCGGTGTGCCGTCGTCATCGTTGAGAGCACGGGCTTCCTCGACTAGTGCGCGCAGTTTCACCAGTTCGGGCTTGTTGAGCGCGATGTATGCGCCGTCTGCGAGTAGCAGATAGTCGTGGCCGGCGGTGAACGCCGCAAGCACCTGGGGCAGCGGAATCTTCTTGCCCTCGACGCTGATCGTGATACGGAGGTCGAACCAGTCGGTTTCCCCGGTGACCGATGCAGTGCTGACCCCGATCTGCAGCGAGCCGCCGGCCTCCCGGTAGTCGGCCGGCTCGCCGATGATTTCGAGCGTGAGTCCGCGCGCATCAGCTAGCAGCGGCTGTAGTTCTGTCGCGAACCGCATGGTGTCGACGCCGCCGAGGTTTGTCCCGGTGAGTGCACCCGTATCGTCACGCAGACCGCACCACTCCAGGGGTGCATCGATACCGGAGGCCAAAATGCGCTCGGCGTCCAGGTCACGCACACCGATGTTGTCGAGGGTACCGACCGGGAAACGGAAGTCCCGTTCCCCCATCCGGTAAGACCAAAACCAGGTCAGCGCCAGTTGGTGCGCGGCGCGATAGTCAGCGTGCAGCAGCAGTTGTGGGCCGACGATCTCGGGCACGGTGAACGAACCATCCGACGACGTCACCGCCGCCACCGTGCGTAGCCGCGGGAAGTACTGGCAGACGAACTGGTCGGCCGAATCCGCCGGAATAACGAGCGTCTCATTGCGTAGGACGAGTCGTTGCAGCGCTGTCGGTGCCAGGGCGTCGAGAGGCGCGATCCTCAGCCCGTCGTCCAGGTATGCCACGCCGTGGGCGGGCGATCCGACGAACGCCGCCACAGTTGCGGGCGTGCCGTCGACCTGCAGCAAGGGCCTTAACGTGAGGAAACCGGAACCGTCGGTTGTGACATCCAGGCTGACGCTCGCCGCGGCACCCATGCGGACGTCCCGCCCGGTACCGGCTTCGATGAATCGCACGCCGACTCGCCGGGCATCCGTCAGCAGCGGCCAGAACTGGGCACTGTTGAAACCGGAAAGATCGACCGTTTTCACGACGCCGTACGCATAGGGCAGGTAACGGCCCACCGCCGAAGACTGCAAGAGCGCGAACAGGGTTTGCAGCTTCTCGATATGCTCACGGTGATAGCCGTAGTGCCCCAAGGTGGTCAGAGCTGACCAGTTCACGTCGCTGGCCACCCAGCCGCTCCGTTTGCCCGGACGCACAACTCGGGCCTCCAGCGTCGGCGCGTTCGGGCCGGCGATCAGGTTCAGCTCCACGCCCAATGGAATGGCTGCTTGCGCCGGGCGGGCGGTGTCGGGCAGCAGCGCCTCCAGCGACTGCTGCCAGCTGGCGCGCAATATGGGAGCCTGGTCGTTGCCGGCGGCCTTGACCAGCAGGGCCGCGACGTGCTTGCAGTCGACCCGCATCGGGCAGCTGCACCGCCCGCTCTTGAACACCCACGCGCCGGCCGGGCCGCGGACGAGGTGCGCAGTGGTGGCATAGGCGCGGCCATGGTTACCGCGAACCGATCCGACCAAGCTACCGGCGTCCGTGCTCCACAAGCAGCGCAGCACCCAGCCGTTGCGGGCGTAATCGGTGCCGCGCCGAAACGTGTCGCGGCCGAGCAACGCCGCGGCATGGTCGAGCGAGATCCTCGGGTAGGCCAACCCCTGCATGGGCTAAACGATAGGGCGAGACCACGACATGATTCGTCAGTCACGGGGCGTGCCGCGCGAATTGGTGCGGATGAGGTTGGTGGTGCGTACCTGCGCCCTCGGTGGCGCCGTCGCAAATCACCTCGTTCGGATGATGGCGTTTGGGAGAAAACCGACCCGGCAGCGGCCCGGGGGTCGGTTTCACATAGGTTCGACTAGTATGAACACATAGTGACAGATAGACAACATGTCGTCATGGCCAATAAGGGTGACATCGCCCTTCTGGTGGCCGACATCTACGAAGCCGCGGGTGCACTGCGTCGCCGCGGTGATGCCATCGCCGCCACCCAAGGCCAATCGCAGGCGCGGTGGCAAGTCCTCAGCGTGATCTCCGGCGCAAACATCACCGTGTCGCAAGCGGCCAGACGCCTCGGCGTCACCCGCCAAGGCGTGCAACGGATTGCGAATCAGTTGATCGAGGAACAGCTGGTGCACCTCGCGCCGAATCCCGACCATCGCAGTTCGCCGTTGCTCTGCCTCACCCAGGCAGGCGAGATCATCCTGGGCCGCATCAACGGTAAGGCACAACGCTTGCATTCCACGATCGCATCGACTCTGAACGGCAGAGAGCTCAGCCAGACGAGGGAATCCCTTCGAGCCATCATCGAAGCGGTCGCGGTCGAATAACCGGCCTAATTTCCCGGATATGGACAATATATTGTCGATATGACATAAGCTTGCCAGCTTGACGCTGTCTTGCGCTATTCCTGCCGGAGGAACGATGACCGCAGTAGCCAATCCTCGCGCCGCCCTGCGAGCTGGAATAGTTGATCAGGTTGCTTGCAACTCCGACAAATGAGGCCGCAGTACGGCGTACCGTCGCGCCACCGAGTCCGCCAGCTCCGCCATAGCACAACCGTAACGGCTGGCACCACAAGAACGACGTTATTCCGTCACGCGCCCTTAGTTGGTGTGTGGTGCGCATATCCACCTCCAGAGCGATAGGACTTAG
>CAZEHT010000197.1:0-3957 GCA_964511995.1 uncultured Mycobacterium sp. | reverse complement strand
GAAGAAGCTGCGGGAGGCCTTGGCGTCGAGCGGTTCGTCGAGATCGGTGTGAAGAACGCGCCGACGGTCGCCGGCCTGGCCACCAACACGCTGAAGCTGCCCGAGTACGCCCACAGCACCGTCGAGGTGCTCAACGCCGAACGGGACGCTGCGGTGCTGTTCGCCAATGACAGCGATCCCGAGCCGGACGACGATATCGATGAGGCGCCGGGTGATTCCGGCGTTGCCGCGCCGGAGTCGGCGCCGGTACGTGCTGCCGCGTCGGCAGTCGCCGCGGCTCCCGCCGCCGCTGCCGGTGGCCCACGCCCCGACGACATCGCTTTCGACGCCGCCGACGCCACCGTGGCGCTCATCGCACTGTCGGCCAAGATGCGTCCCGACCAGATCGAAGCGCTCGACTCCATCGAGACGATCACCGACGGTGCCTCGTCCCGGCGTAACCAGCTGCTCGTCGACCTCGGCTCCGAGCTGAACCTCGGTGCCATCGACGGGGCCGCCGAGGCGGATCTGAACGCGCTGAAGGGGCAGGTGACCAAGCTGGCGCGCACCTACAAGGCGTTCGGTCCGGTGCTCTCCGACGCGATCAACGACCAGCTCCGCACCGTCCTGGGCCCATCGGGCAAGCGCCCGGCCTACATCGCCGAGCGCGTCGCCAAGGCATGGGAGCTGGGTCCGGGCTGGGCCAAGCACGCCACGGTCGAGGTGGCGCTGGGCACCCGAGAGGGTTCCAGCGTGCGTGGCGGCGGCCTGGGTGGCCTGCACGAAGGAGCCCTGGCCGATGTCGGCGCGGTCGACAAGGCGATCGATGCCGCCGTCGCTGCCGTGGGCGCCCGGAAGGGCATCCCGGTATCGCTGCCATCGGCCGGCGGTGCCGGCGGCGGCGTGGTCGACTCCGCGGCGCTGACCGAGTTCGCCGAGAAGGTGATCGGTGCTGACGGTGTGCTGGCCTCAGCGGCCCGACAGATGCTCAGCCAGCTTGGTCTCGACGTGGCGGTGACCGCACCCGAGTCGGTCAACGACCGGGCGTTGGTAGACCTGGTGTCGGCCGAACTCGGGGCGGACTGGCCGCGCCTGGTCGCGCCCGCTTTCGACGCCAAGAAGGCCGTTGTGTTCGACGACCGCTGGGCCAGCGCCCGCGAGGACCTGGTGAAGATCTGGCTGGCCGACGAGGACGAGATCGACGCCGACTGGCCAGAGCTGTCGGAGCGATTCGAGGGTGCCGGTCATGTCGTCGCCACACAAGCGAATTGGTGGCAGGGCAAGGCCCTGGCCGTGGGCCGCAACGTGCACGCGTCGCTGTTCGCCCGGATCGCCGCCGGCGCGCAGAATCCCGGCAGCGGCCGCTACAACGACGAGATCGCGGTGGTGACCGGAGCGTCGAAGGGCTCCATCGCGGCGTCGGTGACCGGTCAGCTGCTGCAGGGTGGCGCGACCGTCATCGCCACCACGTCCAAGCTCGATGACGCCCGCCTGGCGTTCTTCAAGCGGCTCTACCGGGACAACGCCCGATTCGGCGCGACGCTGTGGGTGGTGCCGGTCAACATGGCCTCCTACTCCGATATTGACGAGTTTGCCGAGTGGGTCGGCAGTGAGCAGATCGAAAGCCTTGGGCCGCAGTCGATTCACGTCAAGGATGCGCAGACCCCGACGCTGCTGTTCCCGTTCGCCGCTCCGCGCGTGGCGGGTGACCTGTCGGAGGTGGGTCCGCGTTCGGAGATGGAGATGAAGGTCCTGCTGTGGGCCGTGCAGCGGCTCATCGGCGGGCTGTCGACCATCGGCGCCGAGCGCGACATCGCCTCACGTTTGCACGTGGTGCTCCCCGGATCGCCCAACCGCGGCATGTTCGGCGGCGACGGCGCCTACGGGGAGTCCAAGTCCGCGCTTGACGCGCTGGTGAACAGGTGGAAGGCCGAGTCGTCGTGGGCGCAGCGCGTCAGCCTGGCGCACGCGCTGATCGGCTGGACCAAGGGCACCGGACTGATGGGTCACAACGATGCCGTCGTCGGTGCCGTCGAAGAGGCGGGGGTCACCACCTACACGACGGACCAGATGGCGGCGATGCTGCTCGACTTGTGCACCCCCGAGTCGAAGGTGGCCGCGGCGGTTGCGCCCGTCAAGGTCGACCTGACCGGCGGCCTCGGCGATGTCGAACTCGACATGGCAGCGCTGGCGGCCAAGGCCCGTGAGGAGATGTCGGCGGAAGCGGCCGATTCCGGCGATACGGACGACGACGGCATGATCGCGGCACTCCCGACTCCGCCGCGTCCGCACATCACGGCGCCGCCGCCGGCGTGGGACGACCTCGACGTCGACCCAGCCGATCTGGTGGTGATCGTCGGAGGTGCCGAACTGGGCCCCTACGGCTCTTCGCGGACCCGCTTCGAGATGGAGGTCGAAAACGAGCTGTCGGCTGCCGGCGTGCTTGAACTGGCCTGGACCACCGGCCTGATCACGTGGGAGGACGACCCCAAGCCCGGCTGGTATGACAGCCGGACCGGGGAACTGGTGCCCGAGACAGAGCTGGTGGAGCGCTATCACGACCTGGCCGTGGAGAAGTGCGGGATACGCGAGTTCGTCGACGACGGCGTGATCGCCCCGGATCACGCGTACCCGCTGCTGGTGTCGGTGTTCCTCGAGAAGGACTTCCGCTTCGTGGTGTCCAGTGAGGCCGACGCGAGAGCGTTCGTCGAATTCGACCCGGAGCACACCGTCGTCCGGCCCGTTCCGGATTCCGGCGATTGGGAGGTGATCCGCAAGGCGGGCACCGAGATTCGTGTTCCACGCAAGACCAAGCTGTCGCGGACCGTCGGAGCTCAGATACCGACCGGATTCGACCCGACGGTGTGGGGCATCAGCCAGGACATGGCCAACTCCATCGACCGGGTTGCCCTGTGGAATATCGTCGCCACCGTGGACGCGTTCGTGTCGGCAGGTTTCACGCCGACCGAGCTGATGCGCTGGGTTCATCCAAGCCTGGTGGCCAGTACCCAAGGCACCGGCATGGGCGGCATGACCTCGATGCAGACCATGTACCACGGGAACCTGCTGGGCCGCAGCAAGCCCAATGACATCCTGCAGGAGGTGCTGCCCAACGTCGTTGCCGCGCATGTGGTGCAGTCCTATGTCGGTAGCTACGGCGCGATGATTCATCCCGTCGGCGCATGCGCGACCGCGGCGGTTTCCGTCGAGGAGGGCGTGGACAAGATCCGCCTCGGCAAGGCGGAGCTGGTGGTTGCGGGCGGTTTCGACGACCTGACGCTGGAGGCCATCATCGGCTTCGGTGACATGGCGGCCACCGCCGACACGCAGGCGATGCGGGCCAAGGGCATCAGCGACTCGAAGTTCTCCCGTGCCAACGACCGTCGCCGGCTCGGCTTCGTCGAGGCCCAGGGTGGCGGCACCATTCTGCTTGCTCGGGGGGACCTGGCCGCCAAGATGGGGCTTCCGGTACTCGCGGTGGTCGCCTATGCCCAAAGCTTCGGCGACGGCGTGCACACCTCCATACCGGCTCCGGGGCTGGGCGCGTTGGGCGCCGGGCGCGGGGGTAAGGACTCGGTGCTGGCGCGCTCGCTGGCCCGCCTCGGGGTGGGCGCCGACGACATCGCGGTGATCTCCAAGCACGACACGTCGACGCTGGCCAACGACCCCAACGAGACCGAGCTGCATGAGCGGCTGGCTGACTCGCTCGGGCGTTCGCAAGGCGCGCCGTTGTTCGTCATCAGCCAGAAGACGTTGACCGGGCACGCCAAGGGCGGCGCGGCGGTGTTCCAGATGATGGGTCTGTGCCAGGTCCTGCGGGACGGCGTCATCCCGCCGAACCGCAGCCTGGATTGTGTCGACGACGAGCTGGCGACCTCCGGCCACTTCGTCTGGGCACGGGAGACCCTGCGACTGGGGGACAAGTTCCCGCTGAAGGCCGGTCTGGTGACCAGCCTGGGCTTCGGGCACGTCTCCGGC
>CAZEHT010000196.1:0-4017 GCA_964511995.1 uncultured Mycobacterium sp. | reverse complement strand
GCCCGGCGGGCGGTGAGGACAGGCGCGTTCTCGTCGAATTCGAGCTGATCTCCGGCATTGAGGTGGAATTTCCGGCGAAGTCGCAGGGGGATGGTGATTTGTCCCTTGGAGGTAATCGTGGCTTTCATGACAGAAAGGTAAGGATTTCAAGGCAGAAGACGAATTTCAGAGGCTCCGAAGGCCGAGTAGTCGGCGGGGGTGCAGGTGAGGACGATGATTTGGAGGCCGCGGACGGCAGCGAGGTCGAGCATGCGCTGGAGGGACTGGATGCGATCGGGATCGGAGTAGGCGAAGGCGTCGTCGAAGACGATGGGGAGGCAGCCGTCGTGGTCGGCAGCGAGGATTTCGGCGAGAGCGAGGCGGACGGCGGCGGCCACCTGCTCTTTCGCGCCGCCGCTGAGGGCGGCGAAGGAGAAAGCGGGATCACCGGGACGGACGAGTTCGAGGCTTTCGATGCCGGAATCGGAGAGCTGGACGCGGGCTTCGGCGCCGGGGCCGAAGAGGCATTGGAGGTAGCCGGAGATGCGGTCGGCGAGCGGTTGGACGAGGGCGCGGTCGATGGCTTCGCGGGAGGCGGTGAAGAGCTGGTGGAGGGTATCGATGGCCTTGGCGCGGCGTTGTTCGGAGGCGTGGTGGTCGCCGGCGGCGGCGTGGCGGGCTTCGGCGAGACGAAGCTCGGCCTCGGGGTCGGTGCTGCCGTCGAGGGTAAGGCGGTCGCGGGCGAGCAGGCGGAGGTTTTCCGCTTCGTGACGGCGGGCGTCCTGTTGGGCAATGGCGCGGGTGAGGCGGTCGAGATCGGCGGTGAGAAGATCGGGATTCAGGGCGGCGAGAGCGTTGCTTGTGGCGGTGAGTTTCGCCGCAGCCTCGGCTTCCGCCTCGCGGGCGGCGGCGAGGGCTTGAGCGCGGGCGGTGGCGTCGCCGTGGGTTTCCTCGCGGGTTTTGATGGTGGTTTCGATATCGCGGACAGTCTGGCGCGCGGCGGCCGTGGCGTCGCGGTGGCGGGTGAGGTCGTTGCCAGCGGATTCGAGTTTCTCGCGGAGGCGCTCGGCCTGCTGGCGGGCGGTGGTTTCCGTGGATTCGGCGGTGGCGAGCGCGTCCCGTGTGGCGGTGACGAGTTCGCGGGCGGCGGCGAGGTCGGCGGGCGGGGAAACGGGCGCGGAGGCGGCGGCGAGGTCGATGCGACGCTGGAATTCCTCGCGGGCGGTGTCGCGTTCCGCGGTGGCGGTGGCGAGATCGGCGGGGAGGGAAGCACCGCCAAGGGCCTTCCAACGGGCTTCGATGCCGGCGATTTTCGGCTCGAGCGTCTGGCGTTGTTCGTGAGCGGAGGCGGCATGCTCGACGTCGCGCAGGGCGAGGCTCTGGAGGGCGGTGGCGAGCGATTCGCGGGCGGCATCGACACGCTGGCGGGCTTCGGCGAGAGAATTGCCGCCGCCGGGGCGGATGCGGACGCGGGCGCCATCGCCGACAAGCAATTCGCCGGCATCGGTGAGGACGCGTGTTTCTCCGGGAGCGAGCGGTTTCCCGTCGAGCACGACCGGGGCGGCCGACTCGACGAGTTCGATGCCGGTGGCCATGGCTTCGAGGGCGGCGCTCGCCCGGGCGACGGTGGTTTCGAGCTTCCGGAGACGGGTAAGGTCCTTGTTGTCGAGGACCGGCAGCCTGGCAAGATCGGCGCGCAGGGCGGCGAGTTCGTCCTGAAGGGTGGTGGCCTCCGCGGCGCGGGCGGCAAGAGTCTGGTGGGTGTCGGTTTTTTCGAAGGCGGCGACGGCGGCGCTGGCGAGATCGTGATGAAGGCGGGCGCGGCGGAGGGCTTCGGCGGCTGCTTTGAGAGAGCTGTCGGCGGCCTGGCTTGCGGTGCGGGCGCTTTGTTCGGTCTCCGTGAGGGTGATCAGTTTCGTGTCCGCCGGCTGCAGGGCGGCGGTCTCGGCGGCGAGCCTGGTTTGGAGATCGCGGATCGCGCGTTCGTGGGATTCCAGTTCCTCGCGACGGGTCGTGGCGGTCCGGGCGGCCTGGAAATGGGTTGCCTCGTCGCGGCGGAGGACCTCGACATCCCGGAGTTTCGCTTCGGTGACGGAGCGGTCGTCGCGGAGTTTAGGGAGGACGGCAGTGACTTCGGCGATGTCGCGTTCGGCGCGGGCGTGGTCATCGGCGGCCTGGGCGAGACGGGCGGCGGTGTCGCGGGCTTTCTCGAGAGCGGCTTCGGCTTTGGCGAGCTGGAGCTTGGCGAGTTCGGGTTTCGAGCCGATCTTGGGGCGTCCGGTATTGGTGAAGAGTTCGTCGTAGGCAGTGGCGATGCGGTGGGCGACACGCTGATCGGTGGCGGACTGCAGGACGGAAGCCGCGCCGTGTTGCTGGAGGTGTTGGACGAGCCGTTCCTTGTGGTGGGTCGTGTGGGCGGCGGGAGCCTCGCCCGCCCGGCCCTGCCAGACCCACAGGTGCGACCAGAGATCAGGGAGCAGCCCGGCGGCGCCGCGTCCGCCGGCGGTGTCGGATTTCAGGAGGTCGGCGAGTTTCGCTTCGGCCTCGTCGTCGCGGAGGGCGGCGCCTCCTTGCGCGGTGAGGCGGGTGGAGCCCTTGGCGCCGGCGAAACGTTTCTCCAGATCCCAGCGGGCGCCGGCGGTCTCGAAAGCGAGGATGACCTCCGGGTCGCCATTGTGGAGAGTGGAAACCATCTCCTTTTGGACATTCCCGCCGGTCTTGGCGCGGAGGAAAAGGGCGCGGTGGGCGGCTTCGGCCAGAGTGCTTTTCCCGGACTCGTTGGGACCGCCGACGAGATTGCGGGAGGGATCGAAGGGCATCGTGAGGTCCTTGTGGACCCGGTAGTTGCGGACGGTGAGCGAGAGGAGGCGCATTTGGGAGTTTGTCAGTTGTCGGTTTTCAGGACAGGGCGGCGTGGAGTTCGCGCAGGGCGATGCGGGCGACGGCGGCATCCTCGGCGTCGCCCTGACTGCGGGCGACGAGTTCGGTGGCGACCGTGGCGATCAACGGGTCTTCGGCTCGCCGGGTGAGGCTGGCGATTTCCTCCTCGGAGGGTGCGATGGTGGCGCGGGAGTCGAGTTTCAGGCGGACGAGGCGGGATTCCCAGGACTCGAGGATTTTCTCCAGCTTGCCGGAGGCCGCGATGCCGAGCGAACCTTCGAGCGTGAGGAGGAGAAGATGCTCATCGACGCGCTGGCCGATGAGTTCGTCGAGCTGGGTGGCAAAGAGGTCGAGGCTGGCGTCGTCCGTGAAGCGAAAGGCGTGTTCCTTCCAGGCGAAGCGGCCGGTGGCGATCTTTTCCACTTCAGGCGGCTGACCGCGGGACACGGTCACTTTGAGAAGGTTTCCCGGATCATTGCTGGATCCTTTCGGAAAGCGGTCGATTTCAGGGGTGCCGCTATACCAGGCCTTCGGGCCCACCTGCTTGGCGCCGTGCCAGTCGCCAAGCGCCACGTAGTCGACGGCATCCGCGGGAAGGCCGGAGAGGTCGATCCGGTTGACGGCGCCCGGCGCCCCATCGTCGTCCTCCTGCACCGGGTCGAAGCCCTGGATCGTGCCGTGGGCGAGAACGATGCGCGGGAGTTCGTCCGGGACGGATGCATCAAGGACCGCCTGGCGTATCCATGCCGTGGGATCGCCGGGCTCGTGGCGGCGGAGCAGGGGCGCGGGAAAAAGGATGGCGGAGTCGAGGATGACAGGCTCCGGTTTCACGAGCACGCGGAGGTTGGGGGCGAGTTGCTGTTGTTCGCGGAGGAAAAATTCCTGTTCCCAGATGCTGCCCGGACCGCCGTGGTCGTGGTTTCCGGGGATGACAAGCACGGGGACTTTCAATGAGCCGATGGCGCTGCAGGCAGTGGAAACAATGGCTTTCGTCACGTGTGGCGAGTCGAACAGGTCGCCCGCGACGAGCACGAAGGCAGGATCGGTTTCCTGCACGAGCTGCGCCATCCTTTGAATCGCGTGGACCCGCTCCTGTTGCAGCCGGTGGCGCTTCGCCTCGTCGCTGATCGAGGCGAAGGGCTTGCCGAGTTGCCAGTC
>CAZEHT010000195.1:0-4052 GCA_964511995.1 uncultured Mycobacterium sp. | reverse complement strand
CGACGCCGTGCGGTCCGGTCAGCACGCTAACCAGCGGCGATCGCAGGACGCGGTGGGTAAACCCGCGCGTCACAGTTTCAGTGAACATATGTACACAATCTACGTTGATACCGCTCGCCGTCAATGAGTCGGCGGCAAGACGTGCTACATTTCACATTTAGTGAACGGTCGTACGCCCAGTTCGCGGTCGGCCCGCTCGGGACGCTCGCGGTCCCGCGACACACACCGGGACAAGGAGAGCCTTTCGCGCGTCGAGCGCAAGGATGCCACCCGGCGGGCGATCGTCACCGCGGCGCTGAGGCTGCTCGATGAGCAGAGCTTCTCGGCGCTGAGCCTGCGTGAGGTCACCCGGGAGGCAGGCATTGCGCCCACGGCGTTCTACCGTCACTTCGACTCGATGGATGCACTCGGGTTGGTGTTGATCGACGAGTCGTTCCGGACGCTGCGGGACATGTTGCGCGGCGCCCGGATGGGTCAACTCGATCCCAGCCGTGTCATCGAATCGTCGGTCGACATCCTGCTCACCGGCGTCAACGAACGCCGCGAGCACTGGCGGTTCATCGCCCGTGAGCGTTCCAGCGGGGCAAGCGTGCTGCGCTACGCCATCCGCACCGAGATCCGGCTGATCACCTCGGAACTGGCCATTGACCTGGCTCGCTTCCCCGGGTTGCGGAGCTGGAGCAGTGAGGACCTCAACATCCTGTCCGACCTGTTCGTCAACACGATGATCTCGATCGCCGAGCTGATCGAGGACGCTGCCGACGCCACCGCACTCAACGAAATCCGAAGGATCGCAATCAAACAGCTGAGGATGATCACGGTCGGCGTCGCCCGCTGGCGTTCAGAACAGCGTCTCCAAGACCAGTAGACCGATCATCACGCCGGCCGGGCCAACCTGGGCCCGGAACCTGCCGCCCGAGATCGGGACCGGATCCTTAACGGCTGATTTGGTGCAGCACGACCGCTGACACCACGACGCTGGCCGCGACGGTCATGAAAGTAAGCCAGATACCCCGCAGCACACGCCACAGCAACCGAACCGCGAGCATGGTGAACAGCGCCACCAGGACGGGACTGCTGCGCAGCGACCGCAGCAGCACAGCTATGTCATGCACGTCGGGGTAGGTGTGCACGGCTAGACCTTAACCGGGGTCGCCGCGCGACACGGCGGCACCCCCCCGCACCGAGCCGGCAGCAGGCGCAGCCCTGTGATCGCGAGCGAATCCGGGCCCGTGCAGCGCGCGCGCCTCGAAGACGCCGAAGTCCACCAGGTCGGCCACGCGCCAACTCCGTGGAACAGGGCAGACTGGGAGTACGCCACGTCCGGCCGGTTCCCGGGCCAGGTGGGACGACCCGAACGGGCACTGGCGTGCGAAGTACGTCGGTGCCTGTCCGGTCGGCTGCTATCTCGAAGTCCTCGCGGCGTCTCGCCCCGACCGCAACTACAGACCGGCATCGAGGTCATAGAGTCCGACGACGAAGATGACGGAGACCCGACGGTGGCGCCGGGAACTTTGGATCGCAGAGTGTGATCCGGGTACTGGGAGGCCCCGGCCTCAGACCGGTGACTTTGAGCAGAACTGGAGGGGCTACTTCATCCCCGGCACTGACGTTCTGAGGAACCGCGTCGGCGCCGAGACGATCGAAGCGCTGCGGGATGCCGAGAACGACCTTGGCGAGGCGCGCGGATCATCGAACTCCGCGAGTCTCCCGGCGTTCTGGGTGACCGGACATGATCGCGCATACCTGCAGGCGATCCATCGCCAGCTCTTCCAGGACGCTAATGCGAGCCGCCCGGCCACGACGAAACCGGGATGCGCCGGCGGCACTGCGCGTCGAGCACATAGCCGAGCTGCTCGGTGCGGACCATGCGCTGAATGTCACGGGTGCCGACGCCCAGGCGTTGCGCGGCCTGGTGTAGGTGAACAGTTGGTCAGGGTTGACGGTCATTGGTGACTCCCTCGGATTGGAGCCACGCCGATGCCCTAGTTGCGCGAATTTTGCGCGGGGTTACATCTGCGCTGGCCAGATGGTGCCCCCGGCAGGATTCGAACCTTCGACACCGGCATTAAGAGAGCCGTGCTCTATCCCCTGAGCTACGAGGCGGTCGGTGTCGCAGTGTAGTTCAGCCTGGATGGCTAACGGAGTCCGGTGTCCGCGTACAGAGCGCGATCAGCGGCATGTAACCATGCCGTCGCGCATCCCCGGAGTAGCCCGTGCGTAGCCAGGCCACCGCCTTGGCGACAGGATGTGGGTTTCTCATATCGTCAGGATGCCACTGGTCAGCACAATTCAGCGATTACAGACGAGATGAACGCGGCGTGTCGTTATTGAACTGTGAGTGAACGCACACCATACGGGGTGTGAAGCATGCGATCTTGTCTGCGACGTCCCGAGCGGATCCCGCGAGGGTTCTTGCGGCGGTCGATGCTGACGCCCACGCGGCCCGGGCTAAATCGCTCAGAACTGTTCGAGCGGGCTTTGCACACACAACGAGGAGCATCTGCGTTCCCGCACTCGATACGGCCGCTTACCCGGACAAGGCCTATCACGCGAATCGGGCCGCCAGCCCGTGATCAGTCCTGGTGATATCACGCCACGAAGCGACAGCGACCATGAACTGTACGTAGTCATGCTCTCGAGTGCGATTCACCTCACAGCCGCTGACCGACGAGTGATCACCTGCCCCTTCATTCCCGGTGAAATCCCCAGCGGCACAATAGTGATGGTTGTCGCAGTGCAGAACCCCGACGGCGCTGTGTTGCCAGAACTGGTTCAGTGGCTTCCCGCCGCGGCCCTTGCCGAGCCCGATCGGCAATATCGGAGGCGCAGCACTTCGTGAATCGTCGGCGATCCTGACAGCGCTTGTTTCCTGACCGCCGCTTCGGTGAGAATGCCGGCCCAGATTGGCCGAGAACGCCCACCCGACCCCGTCTGGCATGGATGCAGGTGCAAGTCGGTCCCGATCAGCGCGCCGCCGTGTCGTCGTCGTCGGGGATCAGTTCGTCCAGGTTCCGGGCACGAACCAGCCAGGAAAGTATTCCACGTAACCGAATGGCGCCAGCTGGCCCTTTGGGACGTTGATGACATCTCGAACGTCAATGGGCTGCTGCGGTTGAGGCTAGGGCGGTGTTGTGACATCGTAGGCACTCGGGTTCGGTGCGAAATACCCAGGTAACAATTCCCTTATGCCATAAGGCCCCAGCTGGCCTGGTCCCACGTAGGTGATGTCGGCCTTGTCCAGCGGCCACTGCGCCGGAGGCGGCGGTGGCGCCGCACCGGACGCCGCGGTATCCGGTGAAGCGGGTGCCGGATAGAACAGGCCCGGCCCGATCTGGGTGTAGTTGCTGGGCGCCAGCTCCCCTTCGGGGACGTGCACGATTGGTGACGTCAATCCAGTAGCGCGGATCCTTGCCGTGCGGCGGATCGTCGTCGTTGGCCGGCGCCAGCGGAATGTCGCGCCCCAACTGCTGGGCCGGCCCCGACGTTTCGGCCGGTGGGTACCGCAGCCCTCGCAGTCGGTCGGCGATCTGGCGTCCTGATCCCGCGCGGCGCTCATCATCTCGGCGGCGCTGCTCACCTGTGCCCGCAGCGCCAGCAAGATGGCACGCTGAGCGGCGGGGGTTGCCGCCGCAGGTGCCGCCTGCACAATCCCGCGGGTCTGTGCGCGATCTGGTCCAGGCGCAGCGCCCCCGATTGGGCCACCTGCGCGGCCGACGCGGTCTGTGCATGCATATCGGTGTCGGTAGTGCCGGCAGCCGCCAGT
The DNA here is from genome assembly GCA_964511995.1 of uncultured Mycobacterium sp. Lineage (GTDB taxonomy): Bacteria > Actinomycetota > Actinomycetes > Mycobacteriales > Mycobacteriaceae > Mycobacterium. The sequence continues at coordinate 286 of CAZEHT010000195.1, read as the reverse complement.
GCGGACGTTGCCCGGGAGAACCACAGGGCGATACGCGTCGACAGCGGCCCCTGTAACGCCCGACATCGCCAGCCGCGCAGCGGTGGACGTTTGCGCCGGCGGCGGCGAGTGCCTGCGCGGTCGCCGGTGGCACCGCAGCGTCGCCACCGAACAAGGAACGAGCGCGAGCGACTGCGCGGAGTGCGGTGGTGCACGCCTCTATCACCGACACGCACAAATTATGCGCCAACACCCGGGCCGCGGCGGCGCTGGTTCTGTCGAGGAGCCCGTTTGGGCCTTGTGACCT
>CAZEHT010000194.1:0-4115 GCA_964511995.1 uncultured Mycobacterium sp. | reverse complement strand
CCGAAGCCGAGCGCGCCCCACGCGTCGAGCCCCAGGCCGTCCTTGTCGAAACCGGCCGCCAGGCCCATCGGCCCCGGGAAGCGCACTCCGAAGACCGTGCTCGACAGTGCGGAATCAGCGGGTGCCAGTCGTCGGCTGATCGCGCGGCGCGTCACACCCGGCCTGGAAGCCGCGCGCAGCGCGGCCGAAACCAGCACGTGAACGCGCTCTGCGGGCACCAAAAACATCATCCGGCGCAGTGCGGGGTAGACGATCCCCTTGTCCACCTACAGCTCCGGCAGATCGCCGGCGCGGGGATTGTCGACGCGTGTTTTCTTGCGTCGCAACAACACCCGGCGTGTTCCATCGGTGTAGAGCCGCACCCTGGTCAACTCCCACCCGCGGTACTCGGCCTCGATCGAGAGCCGGGTGGATGCCGTGACGCGGGTGACGTCCGGCGGAAGCCGCAGCGGCACCCATTCGTACTCGTCGGACAGGTCGGTGTCCCATCCCGGTGGTATCCGTCTCCGGTGCGCGGCCGTCACCGCGGATTATCCGCATGTTCGATGGCCTGGACGCCCGCGCCCGATCCCGATACGACGTACAACGTGCCGGACGCGTCGTCGTAGGCCAGGATGTTCGGCTGCTGCACGGTCTGGTAACGCACCTTTTCCACGGGTATGCCGGTGGCCAGATCGTAACCAATGACGACGTTGGATGCGGTTTGCGACACCCAGGCCAACGCGGCTGAACCGGCGACCCCGTAGGGCGAATCGTGCACCGGGTATCGCTGGCGCAGGATGAGCGGATCCACGCCGAACACCAACAACTCGCCCCCGCGGGTGTCGGCGACCAGCACGCGGCCCGCGGGGTCGGTGGTCATGGTGGTGGCCCCTTCGCCGGCGCGCAGTGCTTGGCCCACCGTACCGTCGCTGTCGACGGAGGTGACCGAGGTCTGCGAGCGGTCCAGCACGACGGCGGTGTCTGCCTGGGTCACGATCGCGTCCACCCGGGTAGCGACCTTCTCCCGGCGGGCCACCTCGGCGGAGGAGGGCCCGGGCGACAAGGCCGAAGGGGCAGTCAACGTGAACACCGATCCGTCGGCGCCGCCCAGTACCACCCGGCCGTCGGATCGCCGGGCGACCGCGGTGAAATCGGTGTCCTGCTGGCCCGCGACCTCGGTCTTGGCGATGGTCCCGGTCGCCAGGCCCGCGGTGAAGTAGCCGCCCCGCGTCGCCAGCAACGCATTGCCCCGGTCGTCGCCGGCCAGTGCGGTGACAGCGGCGGGGAGAAGGATCGTCCGCGGCTCGACCGGCCCGGACGCGAGCACGGTAAGCATGTCCCGGTCGTCGGAGTCGGCCGCGCCGAGCACCACCAGAGCCGACGACGCCGAGTCGACGAGGGCGGCGCGCGGGTGTCCGGGCAGGGCGCGTATCGCACCCGCAGGGGTCGAGGACGGCGCGGGAGCGACGGCCGCGACCGCCGGTTGCAGCCCCGCGGGCGGTTCGTCGCCGGGTCCATTCCCGCACCCCGTTACCAACCCCGAAACCAGCATCGCCGTCACGACAGCCGCTCCGAAAGCCCCCGCGACCGCCCGCCGGCGGGCGGCGGTGACAACGGCTGGCATGGCGGCCTTTCCGGTGCGGGGTCTCGAAGCGCCGATTCTAGGCGTTGCGAGAACACGCACCGTCACAGCTGCAGCCGACGGCGCGGGCCGCCGCCCACCAGCCCCGGGCATCCTCGTCGGATGCGCGCAGCCGTGCTCTGTACGTTCTTCGTTGTGGATAGCGCTCTGGTCGCCCCGATGTCGTGGGTACAGGTGGTCGTCTTGTCGGTAGTGCAGGGCCTGACCGAGTTCCTTCCGGTGTCGTCTTCGGGTCACCTGGCGATCGTGTCCCGGGCGTTCTTCGACGATGACGCGGGCGCGTCGTTCACCGCCGTATCGCAGCTGGGCACCGAGCTGGCTGTGCTGGTGTACTTCGCCAAGGACATCGTGCGCATCCTGCGCGCGTGGTTGGACGGGCTGTTCGTCGTTGCTCACCGCGACAACCCCGACTACCGGCTGGGCTGGTATGTCATCGTCGGCAGCATCCCCATCGGAGTGCTCGGGTTGGCGTTCTCCGATCAGATTCGCTCGAGTGTGCGCAACCTGTGGGTGGTCGCCACCGCGATGATCGTGTTCTCTGTGGTGATCGCCGCCGCCGAGTATTTCGGGCGGCAAACTCGCCACGCCGAGCAGCTGAAGTGGCGCGACGGCGTGCTTGTCGGGCTGGCGCAGTGCCTGGCGCTGATACCCGGGGTCTCGCGGTCGGGCGCGACGATCAGCGCCGGTTTGTTCTTGAACCTCGACCGTCAGCTGGCGGCACGGTTCGGCTTCCTGCTCGGCATCCCCGCGGTGTTCGCCTCGGGGCTCTTCTCCCTGCCCGACGCGTTCGCACCGGTCCGGGAGGGGATGAGCGCCACCGGACCCCAGCTGCTGGTGGCGGTGGCCCTCGCGTTCGTTGTGGGCCTCGCGGCGATCACCTGGCTGCTGCGGTTCGTGGGCAGCCACACCATGTACTGGTTCGTCGGCTACCGGATGGTGCTCGGCGGGGTCATTCTGGCTCTGCTCGCGACGGGCGCGGTGGCCGCGACGTGACCACCGGTGACGATGCAGAGCGCAGCGATGGGGAGGAGTGGCGCCTATGACCGTCATCCTGTTGCGCCACGGCCGCTCCACGGCCAACGCCACACACACCCTGGCCGGCCGGACCGAGGGGGTCGATCTCGATGAGAAGGGCCTCGGACAGGCCGACGCCGTGGCGGACCGGCTCGCCGATCTGCCGGTCCGCGCGCTGGTGAGCTCGCCCCTGTTGCGCTGCCGGCGCACCCTGGAGCCGCTGGCCGCCCGGCTGGGCCTGCAGCCGTTCGTCGACGCCCGGCTGGCCGAGGTCGACTACGGCGACTGGACCGGTCGCGCGATATCGGAGCTGCTTTCCGAACCACTGTGGTCGGTCGTCCAGCACCAGCCCGGCGCCGCGGTTTTCCCGGGCGGTGAAGGCCTGGCGGCGGTACAGTCCCGTGCCGTCTCCGCCGTGCGCGAACACGACCAGCGGTTCGCCGAGGCGCATGGCGGCGACGTCTTGTGGTTGGCGTGTACGCACGGCGATGTCATCAAGGCCGTGGTGGCCGACGCGATCGGCGTACACCTGGACGGCTTTCAGCGCATCAGCGTCGACACCGCGTCGATGAGCGTCATCCGCTACACCCCGCTGCGGCCGATCGTCCTGCACCTCAACCACACCGGCGCCGCACTGGCCGCCGGGCTGACCGCACCGCCACCGACCACCGGCGAGCCCGGTGTCGGTGAGGCGCCAGTCGGAGGTTCGACCGACTGATCGCCAGGTTCTACCGGTATTTTGGAGGGGTCATGGCCCGTGCAATTCACGTCTTCCGCACACCCGACCGCTTCGTGGCCGGGACGATCGGCCAGCCCGGCAACCGCACCTTCTACCTGCAGGCGGTCCACGATGCCCGGGTGGTGTCGGTGGTCCTGGAGAAGCAGCAGGTCGCCGTGCTTGCAGAGCGCATCGGCGCGCTGCTGGTGGAGATCCACCGGCGGTTCGGCACACCCCTCCCGCCGCAGACCGGTGAGGTTGAGGACCTCAGCCCGCTGATAACCCCGGTCGACGCCGAGTTCCGGGTGGGGACGATGGGGTTGGGCTGGGACGCCGAAGCCCAGACGGTGGTGGTGGAGTTGCTCGCGGTGAGCGACAACGAGTTCGACGCGTCGGTGGTTCTCGACGACGCGGAGGAAGGCCCCGACGCTGTGCGGGTGTTTTTGACGCCGGAGTCGGCGCGCCAGTTCGCCGATCGCTCGGCGCGGGTGATCTCCGCCGGCCGTCCCCCCTGCCCGTTGTGCGACGAGCCGCTCGACCCCGCAGGGCATGTCTGCGTGCGCACCAATGGCTATCGCCGGTCGGCTTTCGGGTCAGGCGATGACCCGGACGAATGACCTCCCCGGTGATGACGAAGACCTTCTGCGCCACGGCGACCTGACGATCCTGGGCCGGATCCGTTCTGCCAGCAACGCCACCTTCCTGTGCGAGGCGCAACTGGGCACGCGCACGCAGCGGTGCGTCTACAAGCCGGTCGCC
>CAZEHT010000193.1:0-4126 GCA_964511995.1 uncultured Mycobacterium sp. | reverse complement strand
AATGAGTTGTCCCCCTTAAAGGGGACCGGAGGTTCAAATCCTCTCGCCTCCGCCAGACAACTGAATATTCATGTGCTTTCTCAGGCGCCCGTAGCTCAACGGATAGAGCATCTGACTACGGATCAGAAGGTTGGGGGTTCGAATCCCTTCGGGCGCGCCCAGCTCAGAAGCGCTTTTCGTGATCGTGGGCCGCTGCGGCCCGTGTGACTTCGGCATGGCACGGGGCACTACCGGAGGTCCTCGGAATACTCCAGAAGCCCAGCAGCAAAGGCTACCCATCACGAATTCGCTCGCCCACCGGTCGGCGGCAATATCGCGCGCAGCGCTGCTTGACTCAACCGGCGGGTACTTCTTCGGTCCATACCCTAAAGCTCGTCAATGTGGCGGGACCGAACGAGTTGCTGAGCGCGACGTCGGCGGCGTCGCGGCCACGCGCGATCAACACCCTGCCGATGCGCGGCGTGTTGTGGCGCGCGTCGAAGGTATGCCATTGCCCGCCGAGGAACACCTCGAACCAGGCAGAGAAATCCATCGGGTCGTCCACCGGCGGCACACCGATGTCGCCGAGGTACCCGGTGCAGTAGCGCGCAGGGATGTTCATGCAGCGACAGAAGGCAACGGCAAGATGCGTAAAATCACGGCAGACGCCGGTGCGGTCGTGAAACGCTTCCCGCGCTGTCCGCGTATTGTCCGCCTGCTGGTAGTCGAAGGTGATGTGGCGGTGAACGTAGTCGCAGATTGCCTGAACGCGGCCCCATCCCGTTGGCGCCTGCCCGAAGAGATTCCACGCCGTCTCGGATAGCCGATCGGTTTCGCAATATCGGCTCCCGAGCAGGAACACAAGCGTCTCCTCGGGTAGGTCCGGCACGGGGATCTGCTGCGCGTGGGGAACGATGACGTCGGGGACTCCAGTATCGCTGACGAGCGCATCGGCCGAGACGCGGGTGCGGCCCTTGGGCGCAACGATACGGGTGCACCAGTTGCCGAAGCCGTCACGATAGGCTGCCATCGGGACCGGCGGGTCGACAACCAGGTCGTCACGGCCGACGAGATCGGACACACGTGTGAAGTGAACGTTGAGGTTGAATATCAACGGGGTTGGCTGTGGGCAGTCGTAGATCATTTCGAACCCGACGTGAATTTGCATCATAGTCTCCGGTATCCGCAGGTGAGGTCGCGCATGGCTGGCGGCGTAGGTGGTGTACAGGGGTGCCCACTTGTGCTACGTGGCGCAGTGTATGAATCATGGCGCGCTCAGGCGGCACATGCCGTGCGTAACGAATCGATCAGCACGCGCCGCAACGCCGTCCAGCGCCGGCCCGCGGCGAAGACGATGCTCTGGTTGACCTCCAGTTCGATTCCGACGTAGTCGCTCGCGACGAAGCGCAGGCGCAAGTGCGAGGTCAACCCGTCTCCTTTGCCGGCATAGGGGTAATTGCGCCGTACGCGAAGTTCCGGAGCGAATGCCGCGAGCGATTTCTTCCAGCGGGCGCACACCTCGGCCTCCCCGCGCCGACCTGGGTGGTAGAGCAGACCCACGTCGGCGCCGCGCACCCTGCCATCCAGCTCTGCGGTAAAGGTGTGCGAGGAAATGTGGATCACGCGATGGCCGCGTGACACCGCTTTCCTGACGAGGCTCTCAACCTGCACGCGATAGGGCCGGTAATACTGCTCGACGATCTGCGCCCGGGTCTCGGCCGGAGCGCCGCGTGTCGCCGCCGAAAAGAGTTGTGGGTGGCCGATCGAGCGATTGAGATCGATAAGCAGACGGCTGATGGTCGAAGCCACCAGCGGCGCCCGGCAGTCACTGGCGAGTGCCTTGGCCATGACCAGCGAACCGGGATCGTACCCGCGGTGGGAATCCAGCAACGCCCTTTGTCCCCGAAACAGCCGCCGATAGGGCGCGGGTATCCGGTTGCCGCCGTGCTCACAGGTGATGATGAAGGTGTCCATCCTGCCGACCACGTCACCACCGCAGCTCGGGCAAATGGCGAAACACCTGCCGCGTACCTTCGCCCCATTCGTGGCTGAGCGCGGTGAAATAGGGATCCCCTACATCGAAACGCCGACGCCACTGCACTTCGAGGCTGTCCCGTTCGTAGCAAATCAGGTCGATGGGCATGCCTACCGACAAGTTGCTGCGGATAGTCGAATCGAAGGACACCAGTACACACTTTGTGGCGTCTGCCAGGGGCGTGTGTTGCGTGATTACGCGGTCGAGGATCGGCTTTCCGTATTTGGTTTCGCCGGTCTGGAAGAACGGCGTGTCAGTCCCTGCTTCGATAAAGTTGCCCTCGGCATAGGTCCGGAATAGCCGTAACGGCTCACCGCTGATCTGTCCACCGACGATGAATGAGGCGTTGAAGCGAATGTTGTTCGCTTCGAGGTACCCGGCGTCGCGTTTCTCGATATCGCGCGTCGCGTCGGAGACCAGCCTTACGACGTCGAACATAGTCCGGGCGCCCATGAGATTGGTGACCGCGTCGCCGTCAGCGCAACGCTGCGTCAATACGCTGATGACGGCCTGGGTTCCGGCCAGGTTTCCCGAACTCAGCAGAACGATAACGCGGTTGCCGCGACGCTCGAACACCGTCATCTTGCAGAACTTGGCGAAGTTGTCCACCCCGGCATGCGTCCTGGAGTCCGAGGCGAAAATCATGCCCTTGTCGAGCATTACGCCGATACAGTAAGTCACGCGATGCGCCTTCTGTGCAATCGACCCCCGTTCTCAATGCCACCAGCTTCAGGATGGTGGCAGACGCGCAGCGAAGCGATTCCCAATCCGGGTCAAGCCTGCCTCGATGGCTTCGAGAACACCAAGCCTACGCCGCTCGACGTGCGGCAGCAGATAATGAAGAACCTGTACTCCCGGCCGCAGTCGTCGCCGTGGTTTGCCGGACGCACGGGCAGACACCGCCCTGTCCGGCATGCGGGCTCGCCGAGGCAACTGGGCGAGTGCCGTGCGCATGTCCGTCGGGCCGGCCACGTGCCGGTGGAGCCTGACCCGGTTCGGCGGACAGATCACCGACAGCGCCAAGGTTGGCCTGGCGATCGAGCTTCGGTATCGCGAAAAGGTAATGGCCACAACGGGGTCGAGTAGACAGGACGCGCGGATCCGCTACACCGCGCCAGCCGTTGCGGATGGCCGGTCAGCGTCGGTGACCGAGATCGACCTTTACCGCAACCTGTAGGAGGCCCTGGGGCCGGTCTGACCCTGGTCACCTGCTGGAGTCAATGTGTCAGGCCAGCGGTGACCAACGCCCGCTGCGATCCTCGAAATTCCGATCACCAAGCAGGGCAGGCCATGCCGCTTGCTCGTCGAGAGGAGTCCAATGACCACCTACTACTCGGAAGGGTCTTCGGGGTCGTCTCGTTTGAGACCGACCGCACCACGACATCAACGCCGACGCGAAATTCTGGAGCCCTGACACCGAGAGGTGGGTCGACTTGCCCAGGCTCGACCGGCATCGGGACCGGCGTGCTTTACAGGGTCGATTTGTACCCCATCCCCGCTGACGCAGTCGAAGAGATGCAGACGCGTTGTCGCGACCTCATGGCACGAAGGGCCGCGCCCGCATCGACAAACGGCTACACGCCGAGGCCGAGACCGTCGCGCTGAGGTGACGACACGCTGCCCGAGAGGCGACCGTTCCCATGACCACGTCCTGACAAGGAAGCGTTCGGGATCGTTTCATTCGAGACCGACCCGCAGACAGACATCAAAGCCGACGCCAAGTGCTGGCATCCGGCCAGCGACGAGTGGGTGGATTGTCCGGGCTCGACCGGCATCGGGGTCGACGTGCTGTGGAGCGGCGGCTACACCCAGATCCTGGCGGCTTCGGTCCCCGAGATGCAGCGTTGCCGTGACCCTTTCTAACGGGCGCACACGATGTGAGCGCTGGCGCTTAGCGAAAAGGCCTTCATGGACGGCTGGGCCGGCGCCGGCGTCGTTGCCCGGCACCCGACCCGCGACGCTGGGACGGCTGCTGCACGACGGTTTTTGGGACTGGAGCGCGGTAGGGGGCGATCTCGCCGACCAGCGCGTGCACTTCGGCAGAGTCGGCGGCCACCTGCTTCGGAGTGACACGGATACCGGCCCTGCGCAGCAAGTCCTGGGTGTCGCGGC
>CAZEHT010000192.1:0-4186 GCA_964511995.1 uncultured Mycobacterium sp. | reverse complement strand
GCCCTTCTCGTGGGCACCGTCGATACCGGGGCGGCAGAAGAACGAGTCGAACCCGGTTCCCGGCGGGTTCAGGAATTCCGAAGGTTCATCGAGGGGAACTCGCCCAGGTCAATGAGTCAATGGCCGGTGGGTTCGTGTCCTGTCGGGGCCGTCAGGCCGGGGAGCACCGTTTTCGCGTAGCGCAGTGCGGGTTGGGCGGTGAGGCCGAACATCGCGGCCAGGTGGAGGGGGTCGCCGCCGGAGGCGTGCGCTTCGTCGAGGATCCGGTCTTCGCGGAGTTGACGCAGCGTGACGGGCAGGCCGTGGAGGCGGCAGACCAGCCAGTATTCGCTGACCGGGTTCTGTTCGTGGGCGGTGCGGCGAGTGGTCAGCAGGTGTGGGTTGGTGGTGTGGGGCCAGCGCTGGTGCCGGTAGTCGAGGTAGGACTCGATCGCTGCGACGGTGTAGGTGTCCAGGGTGCGGTCGACACCGTCGAGTTGGAAGCGTCGGTTGGCGATGTCGAGTTGGTCCAGGCGCAGGCGCCGAACTTGGTTGGGTAGCAACGCTTGAACTCCGATGAGACCGAGCACGACGCGCAACGCCGGATCGCGGTCGGCCGCGTCACCGAGCTGGCGCAGGCTGTCGGTGCTCAACGACGCCGGTGTGCTCGCTGACGGTGCGGCGATCTTGATCCGATGGGTGGGGTTGGTGAACACCATCCGCTCGGCTTTGAGCACGCGGAACAGGTCCCGCAGGGCGCTGGCTTCGTTGGCCCTGTGCTTGCGGCCGTCGAGCCATCCGAGGACATCGTCTCGGGTGACTTGGCGCAGGGTGTCGTAGCGGTCGGCGATCTCGATGAGGAACGGTTTGATGCCGGCCAGCCGGGCCAACACCGTGTCGCGGTGGCGCGCTCGGCGTCGCGGTGTTCCGTGCCGCAGGGCGTTGATCCAGACCTGTAGCTCCGCACGGATTCGTGTTGGCAGGCAACCGAATTGGGTGCCGATCCAGATCGTGAGCGAGTCGGGGCGATCCTCGACGAGGACTCCCTCGCCGGACTCGGCGAGGATCTCGATGACGCGCAGCCCGGGAACACCGTGCGGGCTGAGCGCGGTGACGGTGCTGGCCTTGATCGGTTCGCCGGGATCGTGGCTGGCGGCCAGCATCCGCAGCCCGCGCCGGACCTGCTGCAGGGTGCGTGGCGGCCAGCCGTTGAGTTCGGCCAGTGCCGCGGCCTGGCGCAGCACCACCTCCAGGAACACCGAATCGCGCGGCGGATCGAGGGCGCTGACTCGGCGACAATCACGTGGCGGGTCGACCAACAGCAGCTGGTCCCTGACCGGTCGTCGCTGGGCGATCGTCAGTGTCGGGTGCTCGGACGAACGGGCCCGTTTCGGCGAACGGGCAGTGCGTAGCGATCGGCCGAGGTCGGCGAGGAACAGTTGATGGCCGCTCCAGGCCGCGACGCCCAGATCCACGGTGGTCTTGTTGTTCGGGCCGGCGACCAGGCTCGCCTGCTTGCGACACAACCGGCAGACACTGTCGTCGACCGGCGCCGACCGTCCGCAGACACAACATCGCCCGCGTGGATATTTGGCGGCGAAGTTCCCGCAGCCGCGGCAGAGCCGACCACGCAGCACGCCCCAGCCATAACACTGCTCGCAGCTGCGGGCCGGCCCACGGTATTCGCGCTTTCGTCGTCGGCGTGGCCCGGTCACGGTTACACGGGTGGCTTGGCTCGATGGCTGTGCCGACGCTCGATCGGCCGATCACCGGCGGTCGCCCGCAACTGCGCCTGCGCGCGGCCGGTTGGCCGCTGAGCGAACGAAGCATCCAGCACAAGAAGGTCATTGGGCGTGCAACCGAGCACGTCGCAGATTACCTGCAGGTCCTGCAGCCGGATGGTGACCGGCGTGCCGGACCACAGGTGCGACATCTTGCCCGCACTGATGACCAGGTCGGCGTCAGCGAGCATCGCCTGCAGCTGCGACGCCTTCCAGATGTCGCGCTGCGCGGCGGCCAGGCGTAGATTCCATTTCATCGCGGCTGTCCTGCGAAACGCTGCGTGGCTCGCCGACCCGCGTCGGTCCAGGCATCTTCGATGTGCGTGCGGTCGACATGGACGTAGATCATCGTGGTGTTCAGCCACGAATGACCTAAAACCTCTTGTATGGCAACAACATCCATGCCGTTACGATAGAGATCCGACGCGGCGAAATGCCGCAGCAGATGCGGCGAGAGCCGACCGGCGTGAGTGGGCAGGTGGCCAGCGACGGCATCGGCCAACCCGTCGCGCAGGGTGTCGGTGGTGACGGCCTTGCTGCTGCCATCGGCATTGCGGCGCTCGGACGGAAACAACGGCGCCGTCGGATCGTTGACCAGGTTGTCGAACTCCCAACGTGGCCCGTGGACCCACCAATCCAGCAGCTCGCGTGACCCGTTGATCAACGGCACCAACCGTTCCTTCTTGCCGCGACCGTGAGAACCCTTGCCCCGCAACAGGATCTTACCCAACCGACCCAGTTCCCATCGGATGTCACCCATCCGCAACAGACACAGCTCCGACACCCGCGGACCGATCAGGCTCACCAGGCGGCAGGCGGTGTAGTTACGCACCATCGGCGCATACTTTCGCGCGGTCGCCAACTCGTCCTGCCAGCCGCCGAACAACTGCGCCACCTCCCGCGGCGCCGGCGGGATCCGCAGCCGATTATGCGAGCCACCGCGGGGCCGATTGACCTCGTCCAGCGGCGACTCCACGGCGAACCCGGTCGCGGCGTGGATGTCAGGCTTGTGCCGTAGTTCCAGGAACTCGTAGTAGATCCCGATCCCCGAAGCCTTGCGGACCTTGGTTCCGGGCATCGCATTGCGCAGATAACGCCCGAAATACCCGTCGGCGTCCTTGGGCGTCAACTCCCAGAGCGGCCGGCCGAACCAGTCACGCAGCTCGACCACCGCGGCGACATCGTTGCGGACCGTGGAATCGGTGACCCCGGCCGAGGACCGGGCCAGCACGAACTCGGCCAACAGGTCCTGCTCAAACGCGGCGACCAGCTCGGGGGTCTGCAGCCGCAGATCTGGCCGAAGGTCCCGCACGACCGCGATCGACACACTACCTCCACTTCACAGATCCGCACCAGATATCGGCAAACACAGAAAGAATTCGGGAATCCCGAAACCACATCGTATATCCCATCAGCGCGGTGCATGATCAGAATCGTCGAGATCAGGCGCAGATGCAGGCCGCAGACGTCGAGGAGATCAGCCGGGAACTCACGGGAACATACTTATAGTGGCTGCGCAGTGCGGTGAACCGTTCGGACTCGGTGCGATCGCGGCCCTTGAGGACCCGCACGACAGCGGGTTTGAGGTTGTCGTAGCGGATCCGGCCGGGTACACCCCCGAAATGGGCGAAGGCCAGCACATGACCCTCCAGGAAGGCTTCCTGGGCCTGGGTGGCGAACGCGACGTGAAAAGCTTTGCCCGAGTAAGACAGTCGCATCACGAACATCCAGCACTTCACGACCAGTCCGGCGATCGTGGCGTAGAACTCGCCGAAGTCGACCTCGGCCTCGGCACCGGCCAGATGTGTCTGCGGGATCGACACCTCCCGGGTCTCCAGCCCGAGTTCGACCCGACGTCGCGCGACGTAACGCGACACCGTCACCTCTGCGAGCGTGGCCTGGTGCTCGACGACCAGTCGCTGCCAGACCCGCCGGGCGGTGTGTCGTTGCTTGCGCGGCGCGTCCTTGTCCGCGATGAGCCAAGCATCGATCACCGTGACCCACGGATCGATCGCCGGCCGGGGCCGAACCGGATACACCCGCCGCGGCGCAGGGACCGCCGCCGCGAGCGCTTGACGAACCGTCCGACGATGCACCCCATGACGATCGGCAAGCTCGCGGATCGACAGCTCATCAAGTCGTCGGTCTCTCCTGATTTGTTCGAACAGTTCCACGCGTGACCGCATCCTGACTGACCTCCCTGACGACGACCGACAGGGCGACGGGCGACAGGAACGATCTGAACGAGGGTGGGGCCAAAATTCGTGACGACACACCGAACCCACCCGCCGGAATGATCACCACCCCGATGGGGCCAACATTCGTGAAGAACAACGGGCCAAAGTGGGGCCAGGTCAGGTGACCACACTCAGGCGGGAGTCGGGGCGCGCGAACGGCACACCCTCGGCCAGCACCCCGTGGTCCGG
>CAZEHT010000191.1:0-4222 GCA_964511995.1 uncultured Mycobacterium sp. | reverse complement strand
TCGTCGAGGCCCGCGACTCCAACCACTTCACCTGCATGGTCGACCCGGTCACGCTAAGCGCGCTCGCAGACACCCTTGCGTCCTGGTGAGTCGCCGTACCCTGCTCGTGGTACTTCCGGGCCTGGTGCCGGCCGGCGCTTCTGCTCTTCTCCCGACTGAAGCGAAGCTTGGCCCCGGTCACGGCGTACAACGTGGGATTCGGCGCCTACTGGCTGCTGTGCTACCTCGTTCCGATTGCCGTGCTCGGTCCGCGGCGCACGTGGTCGATGCTGCACTCCGGTGGACCGCTGAAAGCCGCTGAGGTACTCGCGCTGTCGGTGCCCGTCATCGGTGGTGCGGCAAGCGAACTCGTGCCCGCCCGGCATCGGATCCGCCCGGACACCGCGGCCGTCATGACGGTTTGTGCGGTCGTCAATGCCGTGGGTGAGGAGCTGTTCTGGCGGGGCATGTTCGCCGCCGTGTTCCCACGCGAGCGGGTTCGGGGCATGTTGTGGCCGCTCACCGGGTTCTCGCTGTGGCATCTGGCGCCGCAGGTCATTCTGCCGTCACGGCACGGCCGATGGCGTTTCACCGCGGGGGCGTTCCTGGTCGGATTGGGCCCGGCCGTGGTGGTGTTCCGTACCGGTGTTCTGCGTGCGGTGTTGCCTGCGCACATCGCCGTCGACGCTTGCGGGGTAGGTGCTGCGGAGTTCCGGTTGAACCGCCAACCGGTTGTGGCCAGGAGATAGAAGAGGGAAACGGTGAGCGTCGAGCTGGCGGCGGCGAGACGTACCGGACGTTGCTGCAGCCGGAAGCTCAAAACGTCGGCCATGGTGAATTTCCCGGTATTGCGCAGCAGTTCGGCGACCAGCAGCAGCGCCACCAGCCAGGCGACCAAGAACCCGACCGAGTACAGGAATCCGTCATAGCCGTAGACCGCGATCGCGCCGGCGATGCCCAAGAAGCTGGCGGCAGAGAGGTAGTCGCCGGCGATCGCGATGCCGTTCTGCGGGCCGGAGAACGCCCGGCCGCCTGTGAAGAACTCCGCGGCGGTCTTGTTGTTGTGGCTGACGCGGATCACCACGACCAGCGTGACCACAACGAACACCGCAAAGATGGCGATGTTGGCGGCCGGGTTGCCGATCGTCTCCGCGGCGAGTATTCGCGTCATTGCCCCGTCCCTTCCAGCTGGGCGCGGATCGCGGCGGCCCGCGGGTCGAGCACGCGGTTGGCGAATCGGACGTACAGGCCGGTTATCAGGAAGGTGGTCACGAACTGGCCCAACCCGATCAGCAATCCGACGTTGACGTTGCCCCATACTCTTGTCGCCATGAAGTCGTGGGCGAACGCGCCGAGTAGGACGTAGATGGCGTACCAGATCAGGAAGAAGGCCGTCATTGGGAATACGAAGCGGCGCAACCTGTTTCGCAGTTCACTGAACTCGGGACCGAACTCCGTGGCAATGAACTGCTCGCCGGTCGGTGCCGGCAGACCGTCGGTGGTGGACACCCGGCCCTCCTCATTCGTTGAGCTAGGCATACAGGGTAGTGGCCTGTCTTGCGGCCGGAGGCTTTTCTGATCCGTCCACTGCCGGTCCGCACCGGCTGTCTTCCGGCAATGTGTCGCGGTGGTGCGAGTGCGGCGCCGCCTACACTGAGCCGCATGTCCACTCTGCAGCTCGTGGGGGATCCGGCGGCCGACGCACTCTTGGAATCCAACGCGCTGGCGCTGCTGATCGGCATGCTGCTGGATCAGCAGGTGCCGATGGAGACAGCCTTCGCCGGCCCGAAGAAGATCGCCGACCGCGTCGGAGGCATCGAGGCGGATCGCATCGCCGAGTACGACCCCGACGAGTTCGCCGCGTTGTGCGCCACAACCCCGGCGGTGCACCGCTTCCCCGGCTCGATGGCCAAACGAATCCAGGAGTTGGCGCGCATCGTCTCCGATGAATACAACGGCGACGCCGCCGCGGTGTGGGAGCGCGGCAATCCCGACGGGCGCGAGGTGCTGGTGCGGCTCAAGCGCCTTCCCGGTTTCGGCGAGCAGAAGGCGCGAATCTTCCTGGCGCTGCTGGGGAAGCAGTACGGGTTGACCGCCGAAGGCTGGCGGGACGCGGCCGGCGAATACGGCAAGGCCGGGACGTACATCTCGGTCGCCGATGTCCGTGATCGTGGCTCGCTGGAAAAAGTTCGCAGTTACAAGAAGCAGATGAAAGCGGCCGCCAAGGCCGCCAAGGCCGCCGGCGGGTAGCAGGTACTCCTGGCGCCCATCCGGCGGCCTCGCGGCCGTGCACTTTTGGGATCAGGGCACCACCGTCGAGCCGATTGTCGGCATGAACTGGCATTGCTTGTCGGTGGTGGTGACCTGCCCGAATATCGTCGACATGATGCTGCCCGAACCGGTGTCGACGATCGCCGTCAGCGTGGTCGGGCCCTGGGGGTTGATGTCGGGCCGCGGCTTGAGCGTCGCGGTGCCCGACTTGCCGGTGGTCAGGTTGACCCAGGTGACGTTGAGGGGCAGCCTCTGCTCGGCGGCCGGTGCTGACGTGCCGACGGCAGTGAACACATACGCGGTCTGACTGGGCCCCGGTCCGGGCAGCGGGATCTTCGCCGGCCCGGCCACCGAGATGGCGGTCGCGATCGAGCTTCCGCCGTCGGCGAGGCAGCCGTTGCCGATCGAGGGGTACATGAAGTCTTGCGTCACGGGTGCGTCCGGGCCGAATCCCGGTGCGGCGGCGGCTGGCGCAGGGGCGGCGACTGCGGGTGCCGATACGGGCACAACCTCCGGAGCGGGCGCTGCTGCCCCGGGTGCGGGCGCGGATGGCGCCTCGGGTGCCGGCGGGGGTGCTGCCTCCGGAGCTGGTGCTGCCTCCGGTGCGGGGTGCGCCTCGGATGCTGGTGTGGGCGCCGCCGCAGGTGCAGGATGCGCTTCCGGTGCAGGAGCTGGTGCTGCTTCGGGTGCTGGTGCGGGGTGCGCTTCGGGTGCTGGTGCGGGTGCTGCCTCAGGGGCCGGCACCGCCTCCGGAGCGGGTGCGGGGTGGGCTTCGGGTGCTGGTGCGGGTGCTGCCTCAGGAGCCGGTACCGCCTCCGGAGCGGGAGCGGGGTGGGCTTCGGGTGCGGGTGGCGGTGGTGCCACCGGCGGGGGGGCGGGTTGCGCCTCGGGTGCGGCCGGCAATGCTTCGGGGACCGGTCCGGCGGCATGTGCCGGATCGATGCCCGTCGGCAAGTGCGCGTCGGCACCTGGAACCACCCCTGCCTGCGGCAGGTGGTCCACGGGAGCGGCCTGCGGCGGGGTCGCCGGATCGGCTGCGCGCGGCGGGGCCAGCGGTGGGTCGGACACGAACTGGCTGACCGCTGATGCCAGATTCTTCGAGTCAGCCGGGAATGCCGAGTTGCCGGCCAGGGCCGTGGCGGCGGCCATGAGCATCGACGCGGCATTTCCCGGGTTGGCCGCGGCTTGCTGGATCGCCGGGCTGAGGGCCTGTATGGCCGACAGACCCGGCGCTTGCAGCCCTCCGATCGGTGACGGCAGCGGTGCCGCGGGATCAGCCCCCGCGACACCGCTGAACAGCACGGCCGCCGATGTGCCGAGCGCAACGGAGGTGGTCACCAGCACTGACCTGGTGCGTGACATCGGATAGTCCAATCGTGGGATCTTGGGAATGTTGGAAGTAGTGGGAATCGTGGGTGGCCGGTCAGGGCAGGGCGGACGTCGGGAACAGCGTTCCCAAGCCGGGCATGGGGGACGTCGCTGCCGCGGATGGAGCGATACCGGGCTGGGTGATCGCAGCTCCGGGAGCGCCGGGCATGAGCGCCGCCAAGTCGTCGGGGAAGGTCAGGTGATGCGGCAGTGGGATCGGAAGCCCCGGCACGGTAGGCAGGTTGACCTCGCCCGTCGGGATCAGGGCGGAGATGGGTGATGTACCCGGGCTCCCGGCCGCCGACGGAATTGCCGGCAGTATCAGGGGAAGCGACGGGGCGGTGCTCGTGCCCGCAGGCAAGGCGGTGGTCGTGCCCGCCGGCGAGACGGTGCCCGTGCCGGTGGGCAGGAGGGCGGCGGGCAGGGATGCGGCATCCGGGGACAGGGCGGGCATCGATTGCTGCGGCAGGGTCACGGCCGCGTTGGCCAGCGGTGCGGGTGCGACGGCGGCCGGCACGGCGGGTGTGCCGGTGAGCAGCGTCGCCGCGGTTTGCAGAAGCTGGGGCGCCTTGGCCGGGTTGACCAGGTCCTGGATCATGCTCAG
>CAZEHT010000190.1:0-4241 GCA_964511995.1 uncultured Mycobacterium sp. | reverse complement strand
CGGCCAGGATGCGCCCGAAATGCGCGTCGGGTTGCAGGGTGGCCACAAATCCGTAGGCGCCGAGCCCGATCACGCCAAGACCAACCCAGACCCAGCCGCGGTGCTCACGGACTCCTTGCCAAACCAGCCATGCACCTCCGATTTCGAAGATCGCCGCCGTGACGAACAACGCGATCGATTTGGTGACCGTCATCGGGCGCCTTCCGGGTTGGTGTGGCTATGTCGGCTCGTCGGGGTCCGCGGCTTCGGGTACCCGACAGAGTTGTTGCTCCACCAACTCGTCCACCAGGGGCAGGCCGCCGACTTCCGCGTCGACCACGTCGGGCTCCCACTCACCCGCGTCGAGGTCGTATTTCTCGGTGAGGAAGCGCAGACGGTACGCGCGCTGCGCGCTTTCGAACGCCCGGTGCGCAATCTGGGCGTTGAGGCTGCCATTGATGACGGTGCCGGCGATGGGGACGACTTGAGCGAGCTTCTTTTGGGTCAACTTGAGGCCCAGTGACGTCACGACCTGTTCGATGACCGTGTCAAGCTGATGCGGTTCGAGTTGGCGCAATGTCGCACTACGCCTCATGTCCCGGGTCAGACGCGACAGGGCGGCCAGGGCGGCCGCCTTTTCGGCGGCGTTGCCGGCGGTGGAATAGGCCAGGACACCGGAGGCGAAGACCTGCTCCTCAGGTTCTTGAACGTCGTATCCGTAGTGTGCCGCCACCAGCGCGACGATTCTGCCCATGCCGGTCAGGACTGCGGTCACATCGACCACGACGGCCCCGACCGCGACGCCGAGCGTCGTACCACCTGAGACGGTCGAGGACACGGCGGCGCCGGTTATCGCCAGCGAGGTCGCCACGCCCTGGGACGCGGCGAGCAGGACATAGCGCTCTTTGTGCCGGGGAACCGTCTGGTCGCACACCTTGAGATCGAGTTTCCGGATGTCGTCGTAGGACTCGACCGCGACGCCCTCGCGGGCGAAGGTCGAAACGATCTTCGCCGGGGTCACCGAATGAAGGCCGCGTTCCACGAACGTGGTGTGCAGTCCTTCAACGGCCTTCTGCAGGGCGGTATCCACGGCGGATCGAGCTTGCCCGGCGCCCGGAATGCGCACCGCTGTCGTTCGCGCCCGCTCGGCGATGTCGCGGGCCCACGCCTTGGCGGCACCGAAGAACCCGCCGGGGCGATTCTGGGGTTCCGGTTCGGTCGGCGCGGGCGCGGTCAGCGTGCGCCATGCCCTGCGCTCGTAATCTGACATCTCGGGATGCGCGGGACGGGGCATGGCCTCAGCGTAATGAGCGCGGCTCTACCGCGACGGTCCCAACCGCCCGTTTCGCGCTCACCCGTACCCGCGCCCCGCGGTCCGGCACGAGGATCACGTGCTTCATCCGCTGCCGCTCCGCGGGAGCCGTCGTGGTCTCCAATGAAACCCGACGCAGGATTTCCCGTAGCACAACCCGCATCTCGACCATGGCGAATGTGGCGCCCAGGCATCGCCGGTTCCCGCCGCCGAACGGGAACCACGTCGTCGGCGTCAGCGTCGCGCCCACCATCCGATCGGGGTGGAACCGCTCCGCGTGCGGGAAAATGCCCGAATCCCGTTGCACCAGGCCGATTCCCGGCACCACCATCACTCCGGCGGGCAGCTGGTAGCCTGCCAGCTGCACCGGCTTTTGCAGTACCCGCCCCACGTCGAACACCGCCGGACGGATACGCAGTGTCTCCTTGCACACCGCATCCAGATAGGCATCGTCACCCGTATTGGCGGCATTAACCGCTTTCTCCAGAATCGCCGGGTGGCGTGTCAAACGCTCGAGAGCCCACGACAACGCCGTCGCCGTCGTGTCGTGCCCCGCCACCAACAGCGTCATCAACTGATCCCGCAGCTCGATATCGGTCATTGTGCGACCGTCTTCGTCGGCGGCGCGCACCAGCATGGCCAGGACGTCGGCGCGCTCCGCCACGGCCGGATCGGCACGACGCTCGGCGATCTCGGCATACAACAGGCGATCCGCTTCTTCGATGCGTCGCCGCAACCGCCACCACGGCGGCAGGCGCTGCAGGCGCGGCTTCATCAGCGCCGGCGACGTCCACGGCGTCACCTTCAGTAGCGGCGGAATCGCCGCCCGCAGCGCCGCCAGCCGCGCCGGGTCGGTCGCACCGATCACCGTCCGCAGGATCACCTCCAGCGTGATCTCCGACATCATCGACGTCACCGCGAACGTTTCGCCAACCGGCCAGCCTGCGATGTTCGCCTCGGCGATCGAGGCCATCACGTCGGTCTGTCGCGCCACGCTGTCGCCGTGAAAGGCCGGCAGCATCAACCGCCGACGGTCCCGATGCACCTCGCCGTCGATCACCAGCACCGAGCCGTCACCGAGCAGCCCGCGCAGCATCCCGTTTGCCTCGCCAGCATGGAAGACGGCCGGATCGCCGGCGAACACTTTCTTGATCGCATCCGGATCGGCGAGATAGACCAGTGTCCCGACCGATGCGACCCGCAGCGTAAAAACCCGGCCGTATCGCCGCCCACATGCCGCCACGAACCGCGGCCAGTACCGCATCAGCAGGACGGTCTGCGCCCATGCCGGCAGCGGCGGCCCCTTGGGCAGCCGGGTCTCCCTCATTACGGTCACCCTACGAGCACCGCGCAACGAAGGGAACACCGCCCGGCGGGCAGGCGCCGCATCTGTCGTCTCGGGAACACCGGTTAAACGTTGGTTCGATCTCGGTTCAGTCTTGGTTCAGTCTTGATTCAATGTGGCTGGCAACGGTACTTCACCTGGGCAGGGACAGGCTTAGCCGCAACCATCGTGAACGGAACAGTCACAGCGAATTCGCTGTTCAGCGAACGGATCTCGACCCGCCTCACAATCGTCGCGAGCGCCAGCGTCGCTTCCAGCATGGCGAAATGCTCGCCGATACATGACCTGGGGCCCCCGCCGAAGGGCTTGTACTGCCAGCGATCACGCTCCTTGTCACGGCCGGCCTCGAATCGCTCCGGCTTGAAGACCAGCGGATCATCCCAGTAACAGGGATCACGCTGAACGGCGTAGATGCCGAAGGCGACGAGTGAACCGCGCTCGACGCGGTAACCGTCTACCTCGATGTCCCGTATGGCATAGCGAGGTACCGTGGCCCCAGGTGGGCACAAGCGCAGCGCCTCCCGCAACACCTGCACGGAGTATTTCAACCGGGGGATGTCCTCGTACGTCAGCTCGCGTCCGCCGGCCGCTGAGGCCTCGGCGGCCACCTTGCTCTGCATCTCGGGGTGTCGACCCAAGGCCCAGAGCGCGTAGGCGAGGATCGTCGCCGTGGTGTCGTGGCCGGCCACCAGGAACATGATGAGTTCGTTGCAGATCTCGTCGTCGGTCAGGGCGCGGCCGGTGGACGGATCGCGCGCCGCGATCAACGCATGCACCAGTGGCGCGTCACGGCCGGGGTCGGTGCGGCAGGGTCGCAGAATCTCGGCGGCGAGATGCCGCAACGTCGCGACGGCGACACGTGCCCGCCGGCGCGCGGGGGTGGGCAGCCAGCCCGGAGCCCGTATCGGCCGCAACGAACGATCGGTGAGGTATTTCAAAGTGATCCGGATCGGCTCGGCGATCGCGTCGGCCTTCTCATCGAGATCCAGGCCGAGCACCGAGCGGCCCAACGCACGCAATGTGAGTATGCGGCATTCGGCATCCATATCGACTTCGCTCGTGTCACACCATCTTCCACATGCCAGTTCCGCGGCCTCTGCCATGTGCCCGGCGAATGAGCGCACATTCTTCTTCGTGAAAACCGGCTGCAGTGCTCGTCGCCGTATCAGCCAGAGGTCATGGGGCAGATCGAAAAGGTTGTCGCCCATCAGCAGGCGCATCTCGTCGTGAACCATCACCTTGTCGACGAATGCGTCGCTGCGGCCGAGGACGTCGCGACCGCCGCGCGGTGACGTGGCGACGATGATCGATGGCATCAACCACTTCGGAGCGAGAGTCAAGCGTGTCACCGGACCACCCGCGTCACGCAACTCCTCAATCCCGGAGTGCAGGTTACGCATGGCTTTCAGCTGCCGCCAGTACGGCAGTGGGTTGCGCGGCACCAACGGCAAGTCGGTCACATCGGCGTCGTCGAGCGTATCCATGTCCCAGTCCCCCCACTGAGTGACCTCAATCTCCTGCAAGCATGTCCCAGCGGGACGGCGAAGCCGACAGTAGTGGGCTACTCGTTTCGCCAAACGTTTCAGTCAGCTCTACTGGTTACAC
>CAZEHT010000189.1:0-4353 GCA_964511995.1 uncultured Mycobacterium sp. | reverse complement strand
GGTTGTGGATCTGGATCGCGCTGACGGGCTTCGCCGCGGGGGTGTTGGCGCTGGGTTGGAAGGGCGCCCGGTGGTGGCGCCGCGGAGTCTCCGCACTGGCAACGCCACTCTGCCTGCTCAGCGCGGCCCTCGCGCTCAATCTGTGGGTCGGCTACTTTCCCACAGTGGAGAACGCCTGGGACCAGCTCACGGCGGGTCCCCTGCCCGATCAGACCAACCTCGCCAATGTCACCGCGGTTGCGGCACAAACACGTACCCGGCATGTGCTGCCGGCCAAGGGCAGCGTGCTTCCGGTGACGATCCCGGCTGCGGCTTCGAATTTCAGGCACCGAGGGGAATTGGTGTACCTTCCACCCGCCTGGTTCGCCACCAACCCGCCGCCGCAACTGCCGACCGTAATGATGATCGGCGGTGAGTTCCACACACCATCGGACTGGTTGCGGGGCGGCGACGCCATCACCACGATCGACCGCTACGCGGCGGCCCACGGCGGCAACGCGCCTGTGCTGGTGTTCGTCGACTCCGGGGGCGCTTTCAACAACGACACCGAATGCGTGAACGGGCCGCGCGGCAATGCCGCCGACCATCTGACCAAGGACGTGGGGCCGTTCATGGAGACGACCTTCGGAGTCAGTCCCAGAGCCGCGAATTGGGGCATCGTCGGATGGTCGATGGGCGGCACGTGCGCGGTCGACCTGACCGTGATGCACCCTGAGCTGTTCAGCTCCTTCGTCGACATCGCCGGCGACCTGACACCCAACTCGGGCACGAAGGACCAGACCATCGCCCGGCTCTACGGCGGCGATCCGCGGGCCTGGTCCGCGTTCGACCCCGCCACGGTCATCGCCGCGCATGGGCGCTATACCGGCATATCGGCGTGGTTCGCCGTCAACGGCCGCCCGGAGGTGCGGGTGCGCGACCACTCCATGGTCACCGAAGCCGCCGGGGTGGGTAGCGGTGTCCCCGACACGTCGGCACAGCTCGGCGGACAGGCCACCGCCGCGGATACGTTGTGCGCGATCAGCTCCGCGCACGGAGTCGACTGTGCGGTCGTCCTGCAGCCCGGTAAGCACGACTGGCCCTTCGCCGCAAGGGTTTTCGAGGCAGCACTGCCGTGGCTGGCCGGCGTGATCGGCACCCCCGGCGACCCGGTGGTACCGCTGGCGGCTCCCGTTGCACCCGGGCTGGCGCGGTGACCCCGCGTGGCCCCGGCATGCAGTCCCCGCACGCCGAGGCCCGCGGGCCCATCCTGGTTCCGACGCCGTAGCAGGCAGGACCGGGCAGCGACACACCAGTTCCGAGCACCCGGCGACCGTGCGCCGATCGCCCCTGCCCGCGTTCGCTGCGGCGGTAGTCTTCTTTCATGCCCGATGATCCCGTCCCCTGCCCACCATCGGCGTCACCTCCCGACACCGGATACACCCCGGCGGGCATCCCGACGTTCGAATCGGTGAGGGAGAAGATCGAGACTCGTTTCGGTACCGCGCTCGGCTCCTCGGAACTGGCCTCCGAAACCGCTGAAGTGCGCGACGCCGAACGCCGTTACGAGGAAGTGCGAACGGCGGCCTCCGAACGTCTCGAACAGATTCGCTCGTCGATGCGTTCGGACAACACCGAACCCGGCCAGTCCTGAACGGACACTGGCGGCCGGTGCTTTGCGTCAGGCGCTCTGTGTGTGAAGGGCCTTGTGTCAGGCGCTGAATCGGCGCCGGCGCGCCGGATGCTTGACGGCGCCCACGATCTCGGCCAGGAACTTTCCGGTGTAGCTTTCGGAAACGTTCGCGACATCTTCGGGGGTGCCTTGGGCCACCACTGTCCCGCCTCCCGCGCCGCCCTCGGGGCCCATGTCGACGATCCAATCCGAGGTCTTGATGACGTCGAGGTTGTGCTCGATGACGATCACGGTGTTGCCCTTTTCCACGAGGCCGTTGATCACTTTGAGCAGCTTGCGGATGTCCTCGAAATGCAGTCCCGTGGTCGGTTCGTCGAGCACGTAGACGGTGCGGCCGGTAGAGCGCTTCTGCAGTTCGGCGGCGAGCTTGACGCGTTGCGCTTCACCGCCCGAAAGCGTCGGTGCGGGCTGACCGAGCCGCACGTAGCCCAGCCCGACGTCGACCAGCGTCTTGAGGTATCGGTGAATGCCGGTGATCGGCTCGAAGAACCGCTCGGCTTCCTCGATCGACATGTCGAGAACCTCGGAGACCGTCTTGCCCTTGTAGTGCACTTCCAGGGTTTCCCGGTTGTAGCGCGCGCCGTGGCAGACCTCGCACGGCACATAGACATCGGGCAGGAAGTTCATCTCGATCTTGATCGTGCCGTCGCCCGAGCATGCCTCACAGCGACCGCCCTTGACGTTGAACGAGAAGCGGCCGGGCTGGTAGCCCCGGACCTTCGCTTCGGTGGTGGCAGCGAACAGGGTTCGGATCTTGTCGAATACGCCGGTGTAGGTAGCCGGATTGGACCGCGGGGTGCGCCCGATCGGCGACTGGTCGACGCGCACCAGCTTGTCGACGTGCTCTAGCCCGGTCACCCGGGTGTGGCGGCCCGGCACATGCCTGGCCCCGTTGAGCTTGTTGGCCAATACCGCCGCGAGGATGTCGTTGACCAAGGTCGACTTGCCCGAACCCGAGACCCCGGTGACGGAGGTGAGCACGCCCAGTGGAAAGGACACATCGATTTCTTTGAGGTTGTGCTCTCTGGCGCCGATCACCGCCAACTTGCGCCGCTGGTCGACGGGCCGGCGCGTCGGGGGAACCTCGATGGTCAGCCGGCCGGAGAGGTAGGCACCGGTGAGGGAGTTCTGGTTGATCAGCAATTCGTCGAACGGTCCGCTGTGCACGACGGTGCCGCCGTGCTCACCCGCTGCCGGGCCGATGTCGACAACCCAGTCGGAGTGCGCGATGGTGTCCTCGTCGTGTTCGACGACGATCAGCGTGTTGCCCAGATCCCGCAGCCGCGTGAGTGTTTCGATAAGGCGGCGATTGTCGCGCTGGTGCAGGCCGATGGACGGTTCGTCGAGTACGTAGAGGACGCCGACCAGCCCGGAGCCGATCTGGGTGGCCAGCCGGATACGCTGCGCCTCCCCACCCGACAGCGTTCCGGCGGCGCGCTCCAGCGACAGATACTCCAGGCCGACATCGAGCAGGAAGCCGAGCCGGGACTGGACCTCCTTGAGCACCTGGCCGGCAATCGCCTGTTCGCGCGGGCCCAGGGTGAGCGCGTTCAAGAAGTCCGAGCACTCCGCAATCGAGAGCGCGCACACCTCGGCGATGGATTTGGCGCCGCGCTCCCCCGCGGCAAGCGTTACCGCCAGGATCTCGGGTTTTAGTCGGGTGCCGCCGCACACCGGGCAGGGCACGTCCCGCATGAACCCCTCGTAGCGTTCCTTCATCATCTCGGAGTCGGTTTGGTCGATCTTGCGTTGCAGGAAGGCGAGGACGCCCTCGAAATCGGCGTAGTAGGAACGGACTCGGCCGTACCGGTTCTTGTACCGGACGTGTACCTGTTCGTCGGCACCCTCGAGGATCGCCTTGCGCGCCCTGGCCGGTAGCCGCCTCCACGGTGTGTCCACGTCGAATCCCAGCGCTTCGCCCAGGCCCGCCATCATCCGGGTGAAGTACTCGGCGGACTGCCCCATCGCCCATGGGGCCACCGCCCCTTCGGCCAAAGTGAGCTCCGGATCGGGAACGACCAGATCGGGGTCGACCTCCTTGCGTATCCCGAGCCCGGTGCACTCCGGGCACGCGCCGTAGGGCGAGTTGAAGGAGAACGACCGGGGCTCCAGGTCGTCAACGGCCAGCTGATGGCCGTTGGGGCAGGCCAGCTTCTCGGAGAACCGTTGCTCGCGAGGGGCACCGGTCTCCTGTGCCCGGTCATCGGGAAACTCCAGCACGACGATGCCGTCGGCCAGGTTCAGCGCGGTCTCCACCGAGTCCGTCAGACGCTGCTTGGCGGATGCCTTGACGGTCAAGCGGTCCACGACCACCTCGATGTCGTGCTTCTCCTGCTTCTTGAGCTTCGGCGGATCGGTCAGCGAATGGACCACGCCATCCACGCGGACCCTGCTGTAGCCCTGTACGTTGAGCTTGTCGAACAGGTCGACGAATTCGCCCTTGCGGGTGCGCACCACCGGTGCCAGCACCTGGAAGCGGGTGCCCTCGTCCATGGCCAGCACCTGGTCGACGATCTGCTGCGGCGTCTGCCTGGCGATCCGCTCACCGCACTGGGGACAGTGCGGTGTGCCGGCTCGGGCGTAGAGCAGGCGCAGGTAGTCGTAGACCTCGGTGATGGTGCCGACGGTCGAGCGCGGGTTCTTCGACGTCGACTTCTGGTCGATCGACACCGCGGGCGAGA
>CAZEHT010000188.1:1404-4411 GCA_964511995.1 uncultured Mycobacterium sp. | reverse complement strand
CGAACCCGCGTATTCAGCTTGGGAAGCTGATGTTCTGCCATTGAACTACATCGGCCGTGGTGCGACGAAGGATAGCAACCGGTGCCGGGGGAGCGGCAACCAGACCCACGCGCGGGCGGGCGAACATCGCGCACCGATACGCTCGTCGGGTGCTGCTATCCGATCGCGACATCAGAGCCGAGCTGGCATCGGGACGACTGGGCATCGACCCGTTCGACGCCTCCCTGGTTCAGCCGTCCAGTGTCGACGTCCGCCTCGACAGCCTGTTTCGCGTGTTCAACAACACCAGATACACCCACATCGACCCGGCGCTGCAGCAGGACGAGCTGACCAGCCTGGTGGAGCCCCTGCCCGGTGAGCCGTTCGTGCTGCATCCCGGTGAATTCGTGCTGGGGTCGACGCTCGAAGTGTGCAGCTTGCCCGATGATCTGGCGGGCCGACTGGAGGGCAAGTCGTCGCTTGGCCGGCTCGGGCTGCTGACTCATTCGACGGCCGGGTTTATCGACCCGGGGTTCAGCGGACACATCACCCTTGAGCTGTCCAACGTCGCGAATCTGCCCATCACGTTGTGGCCGGGGATGAAGATCGGCCAGCTGTGCCTGTTGCGGCTGACCAGCCCGGCCGAAAACCCGTACGGCAGCACGAAAGTCGGCTCGAAGTACCAAGGCCAGCGTGGCCCGACGCCGTCGAAGTCCTATCAGAACTTCATCAAGTCTGGTTAGCCCCACCGACCAGGCGCTCGACGTCGACGACCTCGCCACGATTGATGCTGACCCAGTCCCGACCATCGAGGTAGGGCCTCAGGGCGCGCCCGATGAGTTCGGCGTCGCCAGCGGTCTTGGGTCGTTGGAGTTCATAGACGTGCGGCAGCTCGGCCATTCCGGTGACGACGTCCCAGAGCCGTAGCGCGCCCGCTCCGGTGGGTGGGTCCACCAGCACCGGGCCGAACAGGCACTGCTCGCCGAGGAACAACGTCGGCACCCCGTATCCGCCGGCGTCGATCACCCGCTGGTGGTCGGCGCGGACTTCACCGTGTGTGGTGAGGTCGGCCAGCGCCGCGTCAAGAACCCCGGGGTCAGCTCCGATCTCGGTGAGCAGCTTCCGGGCGACCGCGGGATCGTGTGGCTTGCCGCCGAGCACGTGCAGTTCGCGCCCGATCGCGGCGTACCAGCGGTCGAGCAGCTCTCCGCCCATCCGTCGCAACGCAGCCCCGATCCGCATCAACGACCACCCGTACGACCACTCCCGATCCCACGGATGTTTCTTGCCCTCGGCACGGTTGACCTCCTCGAGGCTGAAGAACCGCCAGTTCACGACGATGCCGATCTGTTCGCGAACATCGCGGATCCACACCGACGTCTGGTAGGCGAATGGGCACATCGGGTCGAAGTGGAAGTCGACGACGGCACTCATCCCACCAGCGTCCCACGGGTACGGTTGTAGCTACGGAGTCTCCGGACGTGCGCCATGGAAACGGTCGGAGTCCCAGTGCCGTTCTGGTAACGACGCAGACGGCCGGGGCGATGAACTATCTGGTGAACTGGCATGAGCCGCATACTCGCCCGGAACATGACCGCATTGATACAACAAACGGATTTGGAGGGGCAGTGGACATCTCGCTTGGCGTGTCCATGACACCGAAGGCCGTCCGCATGGTGCTCGTCGAAGGGGAAAACGCCAAGGGTGTAACCGTCGATCACGATGTCTTCGAAGTTGCTTCCGACGGCACATCGGCAACGGCGCCGGAACGGGTTTTGTCCGCGATCCTGGGAACCCGGGAGAGCGCCGAAGAAGGCGGACACCGCCTGGTGTCGACCGTCGTGGCGTGGCGAAATCACGACGACGCGGCGGCGCTGCGCGACGCCCTGGGCGCTTGCAACATCGACGACGTAATGCTCATCTCGGAGCTGCACGCCGCGAGTGCGCTTGCCGAAGCCGTCGGCACCGCCATGGGCTACGAACGGACCGCGCTAATTTTTGTCGATGCCGACACCGCGACGCTCTCGGTCGTCGAAACAGCGGACGGCTCCATCATCCGCGTCCAGGAGGTGGACACCAGCGATGAGGGTGCGCTCGCGACGCTGACCTCTGCGGTAGCCGGTCTGGAACATCTCGATGCTCCTCCGCAGGGTGTTTTCGTCGTGGGCTCCGGCGCCGGCGTGTCGATGATCAAAGAACAACTCGCGGGAGCCACGTCCCTGCCGGTCAGCGCGCCCGACGAACCGGAACTCGCGCTCGCGCGCGGAGCGGCGCTGGCGGGCCCACGCGCGCCGCTGTTCGAGGCGTCCACAATCGGCCGCGCATATGCGCGCGACGACGACGGATCCATGACCGTGACGGTCCATCCCGCGCCGGGATCTTCCGCATCCGTCCTGGCCTACAGCGAGGTCGACGCGGACGAGGAACCCTTGCTCCTCGACGCTGGGGAGGCCGAGCCCGCAACCGGGGCGGCAAGCCGGCAGGAGCGAAAGCCGTTCCTCGTCGGTAGCGCTATGACGGGAGTTTTCGTCGTGGGCGTGGCAGCCCTTGTGGTGTCCCTCGCGGTGAGTATCCGTCCCACCGTCGATCAGCAACCGAGCCCGGCCCAGTCCGTCATCGCCCCCACACAAGCGCCAGCGCCGGCAGCCGCGGTTCCCGCAGCTACGGCGCCACCGCCCGAGACGATCCAAGCTCCCGTGCCAGTTGTCCAGGAAGCCCGGCAGCCACAGGCTCCGGTGCACACGGTGTACGTCGAAGCGCCCGCAGCGAGAATTCCCGCCCCCGCTCCTGCCCCGGCACCGGCGGCTCCTGCTCCGGCACCAGCCGCTCCTGCACCGGCCCCCGCTCCAGCAGCCGCGGTGCCGGTGCCTGTTGTTCTTGCCCCGGAGCCCGTCGCTCCGGCACCCGTGCTGCCCGCTCCGGCGGCTCCGCCGGTGGTTGTTCCGAATCTTCCGGCGCCGGTCATTATTCCGCGGGCGCCGGTCATCAGGTGGCCGTGGGATCGAAACCCCCAGCAGCAGATTCCCCA
>CAZEHT010000188.1:0-1304 GCA_964511995.1 uncultured Mycobacterium sp. | reverse complement strand
CCCCAGCAGCAGATTCCCCAACAGCAAAGCCCCCAGCAGCAGGTCCCGCAGCGACCGATCCTGCAGAACCCGCGGCAAATGCCGCAATGGGTTCCGCCCAAACTGGATTTGCCGGACTGGGACCATCCGCAACAGAAGTGGCCGGACTGGACTCCACAGCAGAAGTGGCCGCAGCAATCAGAGTCGGGCCGAGGGTCGGGCGGCTTCAATCCGGGCTCGGGCGGTAACGATTCAGGGTCCCGTGGAGG
Source organism: uncultured Mycobacterium sp. (assembly GCA_964511995.1). Classification (GTDB taxonomy): domain Bacteria; phylum Actinomycetota; class Actinomycetes; order Mycobacteriales; family Mycobacteriaceae; genus Mycobacterium. The sequence continues at coordinate 1,056 of CAZEHT010000188.1, read as the reverse complement.
CAGCTCTCCGGTCTGGCCGTGGCAGAACTGGGGTCAATGAACCGGCTGCTGACCGCTGAGTGGACGGGTTAGCGTAGCTCTATGGGATTCGCCGCCGAGTTCGTCGAGCAGAATCGGGCGCTCGGTGAACTCATTGCCGTGGGCGACCTCTCGGCACCGGTCCCGACATGCCCGGGCTGGAGTCTCAACCAGCTTTTCCGTCATGTGGGCCGGGGTGACCGGTGGGCCGCGCAGATCGTCATCGATCGCCCCGGGAAGGCGATCGATCCGAGCACGGTCCCCGATGGAAAGCCCCCCGGGGGCATGACGGCCGGAATCGACTGGTTGCATGCCGGACCACACAAGCTCATCGACGCGGTAGCGTCCGTCGGCGAAGCTACCCCGGTATGGACATTTGCCGGGCCTCGCCCGGCGCACTGGTGGATTCGCCGGCGTCTGCACGAAACCGTGGTGCACCGAGCGGACGCCGCGATCGCTGTCGGACACCGGTTCGACGTCACCGCCGTACTCGCCGCCGACACGATCAGCGAATGGCTGGATCTGGCGACAGTGCGGCGCGGGACGTCTCCTGACACGATTCACCTGCATGCCACCGACGCCGGCCTGGAGGCCTCGGGGGAGTGGGCCATCGCCGGCGGTTCGTGGTTGCATGGCCACAACAAAGCCGATGTCGCGTTGCGCGGGCCCGCGAAGGAGTTACTGCTCGCGCTGACCGGTCGAAAGGCCGTCGGTGCGACCACCATTGAGTTGTTCGGCGACGAGGCGGTATGGCAGGCGTGGCTAACCGCGACCCGGTTCTGACCGGCCAGGTACTTTGCACACCATGAGCACATCGGAGATCGCCACCGTCCTCGCCTGGACAGACGCCCTGAATGCCAGGGATTTCGACACGCTCGTCGCGTTGTCCAGCGATGATATCGAGATCGGCGACGCGCATGGGGCCGCCCAGGGTCTCGCGGCGCTGCGGACGTGGGCGCAAAACGCAAGCGTGTCGGTCGAATTGGGCCGGATGTATGTCCACGGCGGCGTCGTGGTCGTCGAGGAGACGATCACCTC
>CAZEHT010000187.1:0-4463 GCA_964511995.1 uncultured Mycobacterium sp. | reverse complement strand
GCAGCTGCAGCGCCTCGAACAGCAGGGTGAACCCCGATCCCTCCCGCGCCCACGGAGTATTCTACTGGTAACCCCATATTCGATCCCGCCGTATTCCTCCTGAATCGAGCGGCGACGCGAGCGCCGGGCAGGACTGGAGCCCCTGATCTTCATAGTGGCACGGGTGCCACTGAGAGCAATGGCCGAGACGATCCGGACGCGCATGTTCTGTTTGCACAGGCCACACCGGTTGTCGGTGGATAGGCGCTGCTGGGGGTTGCCGCTGCTGGGTGAAAAAGCGCTCATGTGGATCAAGCGGCCGTCTTACAAAACGTCGTACACTGTTGCTATGGCTGACACAATCACCTTCAGGCCCGACGAAGACACATCGAAGGCGCTGGAGGTCTTGACCAAAGATGGAACGGCCGTGTCCGTAGCCGTTCGATCTGCTCTTATCGATGCCGCACGACGGAAGGCCAGCGCGGCGATTCGCGCCGAGGCAGAAAGGCTCGCTGAAGACGACTCCGACCGCGCTGAGGCCATGCAGGTGCTGCGCGACATGGAGACGTTGCGTGCGTGGTGAGGTCTTTCAGTTGCGTGCCCCGCGGGGGAGTCGCGGTCACGAGCAGTCCGGTTCCCGCTACGCCGTAGTAGTCCAGTCAGATCAACTGCCCCTGTCGACCCGGCTGGTTGCACCAACATCCACGTCGGCTCGTGCCGCCAGCTTTCGTCCCGAAGTTGAAATTGGCGGCGTGAACACCCGCGTGCTTGCCGAACAGGCCGCCGCGGTCGACCCGGGCCGACTCGGCACGAGCGTCGGGTTCCTAAGCTTCGATGAGATGCGCCGCGTTGATGCGGCACTGCGCATCGTCCTCGATCTATGAGCGTCGGGCAGCCTCGATGGCCAATGGATGTGCGGTCTGCAGTGCAGAAAACCATGGCTCAGCTGGGCGACGACGATTTCGCTGAGGGCGTTGAAACCTTTTGGCGACTATTCGCCGCCAATCTCGGTGAGATCGCAAAACAGAAAACCATTACGTTGGGGCTCCCGAGAGTGTAGTTCGACTATTGACCCACTTGGTTACGCGCCCGTGCCGTCGGCGTGTCCCCGATGAATGAGTCCGCCTGGTTTTAGAGTCCTGTGGCCCGAACAAGGGCTGGAAGGGACGATGAAACATATGTCTGGTCGCAAGCGGCATTCCGCTGAGGACATCGTGCGCAAACTGCGCCGGGCCGATGAGCTGGCTGCGGAGGGTAAGACGGGCGAGCAGGTCGCCGCCGAGCTGGAGGTGTCGCCGGCCACCCCCCATCAGTGCTACAGGAACCCTCACCAACCGGCCGGGGCGTAATCTAGCCTTAGAAGTCGACCTTCGCTTCGGCTGCTAACAACGCTCACCGACCGGCGGCTCGGTAAACAGCGTCCCCCGAACAAGAGATGATCGGTCGAAGGCTCGCTGTTCGTTCCCATTAGCTCTTGCGGAACGCGGGCGCGTTAGGAGCAGTGCGAGACTCGCCAGAACTGAGGGGAGAGTCGAGCCACAGAACAGACGTGCGCCCCATCGGATGAAAACGGCGTGGTTTACTGGCCCGACTTCCGCAGATAGTGGGCACACGGATCGCCGAATTTATGCGTTGAGCTGCGCAAACGTTTGATGTGCGGATTTGGGTCGTGTTACTACACGACGGGGTGCTGGTGAGCCGGGTTGTCAGTCGGCGACGGCGGCGTCGATGCCGGGTGTGAAGTCGAGGTAGCGGGGCGGTTCGGGCAGGTCGAGGGCGGCCAGGATGGTTTTCTGCCCGCTGGTGGTGGCCGAGCGTTGGGCGACGCGGCCGTCGGCGGTGGCCAGGGTGACCAGGTGCATCCGGTCGAGTTCGTGGCGCAGGTTGCGCCAGGTGTCGCCGGTGGCGGTTTCGGCGACCCGGATGAGCAGCAGTGCCAGCCAACACAATTGGACGTGGGCGCGGATGCGGTCCTCGCGGTGGTGGTAGACCGGGCGCAGCCCGAGGCTGGTTTTGGCGTCGCGCCAGCCGCGTTCCACGGCGAGCAGCTGCTTGTAGGCGGCGGCCAGGTCCTGGGCGGTCAGGGTGAGGTCGGAGGTGCGCAGCAGCCACTTGCCGTCGTAGTGGGCTTCGCGCTGCGCGGCGGCGCGGTCGATGCGCAGCAGCCCGGTCTTGGTGCGGCGCAGCAGCCTTGCCAGCCCGGGCTTGGCCTTCAGCGAGCCGACCAGTTCGTGGCGGCGGCGCGCGGACCAGGCGTCGGAGCCGTCGATCAGGTGTTGCAGGTGTTCGATGAGCCGCTCGTGCACCGCGGCGTCACGGTCGGCGGCCTCCGGGTTGTGGCACACCACGAACCGTTCCGTGCGGGCCCCGTCGGCGGTGCCGCCGCCGGGGGAGACCCGGGCCTCCTTGACGCGCAGGTTGCCGGCCACGTCGTGGTAGCGGCCGGGGCGGGCCAGCGCGGCGGCGGCCTCGGCGTTGGTGTGGCGCAGCTTCTCGGCGTGGATGTAGTGCCCGCCGCCGCGGGTCAGATAGGCGCGGTTGGCCGCGGAGGCGAAGCCGCGGTCGGCCACCCACACCAGCCGGTGCAGGTTCCAGGCCCCCAGATCGTCTTTGACGGTGCGGATGATCTTCTGGTCGCCGGTGTCACCGGGAAACGTCCAGCAGCGCACCGGGATGCCGTCGCGGGTGACCGCCATCGCGATCACCACCTGCGGCAGGTCGTCGCGGTGGTCCTTGGAGTGGCCGAACCGGCGCGCCCCGTTCTCGGCCGGCTTGCCGGTGCCGTCGTCGGACTCCGGTTCGGGCTGCAGGTCCGACAGTTCGTCGGTGTCGGCGCGGTAGACCTCCCAGTAGGTGGAGGTCGAATCGACGAAGACGATGTCGACATCGAGGTTCAGCAGGTGCGCCACCGAGGCGAAGATCCGCTCCGCGATCTCGGGCAGCGCGTCCAGCAGGAAGTCCATCGCCCGATACGCCGCGTCGTCGCAGAACACGCCGCAGCCGGCGATCGCGACCCGCTCGGACACCCAGCCGGCGGCGGCCAGCTTGCTGCCCGGTTCCAGCGCCCGCTGGGCCACCAGCGCGAACAGCACGCGTTCCACCGCGTCGCCGTCGAGGCGCCGGCCGGCGGCGACCCCGCGCAGCGCCGCCCCGACACCGAGCCGCCCCCAGAGTTGATCGAGCAGCCACGCCCCGCCCAAGCGCCGCGAGTCGCAGATCTCGATCCCGCCGGTGTGCGCCGCCGCGATCGCCTGCGCCGGCTCCAGGAACCGCGAGATCGACGCGACCAGCCGGGCCAGCGCGTCGCGGTCCACGGCCTCGGCGCGGCCGAAGTTGTGGATCACCCTCGCCGAGGGCACCCCGGTGACCGGGTGGCGTTCGCTGTGCGCCAGCTGCAAGTACGCGACCGTCGACCCGTCCCGGTTGCGCCGCTTGGTCTCCCGCAGGTACACCCCTACACAACTACCACGTATCGGCTGATCAAATCCAGCGACACGCCCCAACTCGTGTGCCTACACGAATGCGTGTTTCCGATCACTCCGCAAGCCTCCTACCAGAACAATCGCTCCGCGCCACCCCGAAATGCGCCTACGAACTGCGGAAGTCGGGACTGGCAACCCGCCATATTCGACTCCGCCATATTCCTTGCCGGGGCAGGAGAGCAAGGGTCCGGCGGCACTCGAAGTTTGCCCGGTGTTCGTAGGCTGAGCACATGGGACGATCCGCCATGCCCGGTGTCTACAATTCGTCTACACTGGTTCCATGGCAGCAGAAACCACCACTGTCCGAGTCCGCCGTCCCGATTCCGAGCGGCTCCACTCCCTTGCCAAGGCTCGTCAAACCGCCGTCGTTGACGTCGTGCACGCAGCCATCGACGCCTTGGAACGGCAGGAGTTCCTCCGGGGATTAAGCGGGGACTACCAGCGGCTGCGTGAGAATCCTGAACTGTGGGAGCAGTACCTGGCTGAGCGTCACGAGTGGGACGCCCTGGCTTGATCTGGCGAGGGGAGGTCTACCACGTCGATCTCGGCCAGCCAGTCGGCCACGAGCCGGCCTTTCGACGCCCGGCGGTAGTGGTGTCGGTCGACATTCTCAACAACGGACCGGGCGGCCTCGTAGTTGTCGTCCCGATCACGAGTACTGGTTACGGCCTTCGAAGCCACGTCGAACTTGAGCCAGCGAGCAGCAGTTTGGACCACACGTCCTACGCTCGCTGCGACCAACTGCGAGTGGTCTCCGTCGAACGACTGTCATCTCACCAGGGAATGATGTCAATGGCCAAGTTGAAGTCCCCGCTGGTGGCCAGATAAAAGTCCCCGCCCCGTGCGGTAATTCTCAGGTTGTTGGTGGGTTCTCCTTCCGGTGTTGGGCGTCTTTCATTCGGTAGGACTGGCCGTCGGTGATGACGACGGTGGCATGGTGCAGGAGTCGAAAGCGCGCGGGTTCGCCGATTCTCGGTGGTGGAAATCGCGGAACCTGCACGT
>CAZEHT010000186.1:0-4468 GCA_964511995.1 uncultured Mycobacterium sp. | reverse complement strand
GCGGATGAACATCATCGGAACCACTGCGGGAGCGATGCTGAGCATCCCCATCGTCCTGGTCTGGGGCCAGGCCGGCATTCCCGCCTACATGATCGCCGGCGCAGCCGTGGGCCTGCTCATCAGTTGGTACTACGCCCGGCGAATCGCGGTCGAACGCATCACGATACCGGTCGCTGCCGTCGCCAAGGAGGCGCGCGGCCTGGTCACGCTCGGCTTCGCGTTCATGATCTCCGCGCTGATCGTGGCCGGCACGGCGTTCCTGCTGCGAGCCATCGTCATCCGTGACTACGGGGTGGAAGGAGCAGGGCAGTTCCAGGCTGCCAGCGCCCTATCTCTCGTGTACATAGGTTTCATCCTGCAAGCGATGGGCACGGACTTCTACCCGCGCCTCACGGCCGTTGCGGACGACGACGAGACATGCAACCGCCTCGTGAACGAACAGGCCGAGATATCCCTGCTGCTGGCCCTGCCAGGGATTCTCGCCACCCTGGCGCTCGCACCGTGGGTCATCCGGCTCTTCTACTCCCAGAGCTTCGTGGTTGCAACCGACATCCTAGCGTGGCAGATGGGCGGGATGCTGCTGCGGGTCATGTCGTGGCCCATGGGCTTCGTGGTCATGGCCAAGGGGCGCGGCGGCATCTTCATCTGGACCGAGGTCGTCGCCTTTTCGACCTATGTGGCACTTGCCTGGATGGGATTGAGGTGGTTCGGCCTTTCCGGCGTCGGCATGGGATTCTTCGGCATGTACGTGTTCTACGTCGTGATGATGTATGGCGTCGTGAGGAGGCTCAGCGGATTTCGTTGGAACCCACACTACCTGCGCTACGCCGCGATCAGCCTCGTGGTCGCATTCTTTCTGCTGTGGATGCGCCTGCAATGGCCGGAGCCTTGGGCAACACTCGTTCCATGCCTGCTTGCCGCGATCGCCGCGATCCACTCCGTGCGGAATCTGATCCAGATCGTCGGTCTCGACCGGGTTCAGCGAGTGTTCGGCAAACTGCGGCTCGCCTGGGTCCTGAAGAAGCTTCAGAAACCCGTGGAAAACGACGCTAGTCGCTGAGAGTGTTACCGATGTCGAGGGACGCCACAACAAACGGTTCCGTTACGCTTCGGCCGGCACGCCGTGACCATGCCGACGCCACGATACAACGCACACCAAGGAAAGAAAGAGGTAGCGAGTGAACTCCACCAGGATCCACGTGGCAATGTGTGTCGACCATGGTTTCACCTTGCCGTTGGCAGTGGCGCTCGCGAGTATCGACCACGCAAGCAAGCAGGATTCGGTCACGGTGCACGTGGTTCACCCCGGGTTCTCGCAGGCGATCAAGACACGCGTAACTTCCCGTCTCACAACCGTCGACGTGTCTTGGTACGCGGTCGACAACACTGTTCTTAGAGGCGCCCACTACTCCAACTTTCTCTCGCCTGCGTCACTCTATCGTCTGCTTCTCGGTGAACTCCTGCCGCCAGAGCTTTCACGCATTCTCTACTTGGACGCCGACACGATCACGCTCTCTTCGGTCGCATCTGTCTATGCCTCGGAGTTGAGCGGTGCCGTAGTAGGTGCTGTGCGCGACGCCGGACATCCCTGGGCGGCAGTCCCATTTGGTCCTCTTTGGCGGCCACTCGGCCTATCGCCGGCGTCCGCGTACTTCAACTCGGGAGTGCTCCTGATCGACCTCAACAGCTGGCGCGCAAGTTCTGTGGGAGACAAATGTCTAGACCTTCTACGGCGTACCAACCTTCATTTCGGTGATCAAGACGCGCTGAATGTGATCCTTGAAGGGCAGTGGCTCGAACTCTCTCGCCGGTGGAACCTGCAGACGGCCGATGTCAGAGGATATAGCCTTGCTTGGGCCCACTGGCGACAAGATGTCGAAGATGCTATTCGGGATCCGTCCGTCATCCACTTCACGGAGCGCAACAAACCGTGGAACGCCGGCAGCCGCCATCCCCTTGCTGAAAAATGGTTCGAAGCGCTCGATAGAACGGCTTGGTCAGGCTGGCGGCCTCGCAAGGCCCCAGAATATCCGTTGACGCGCCGGATCATTGCTGTTCTCCGTTCGATCCGAGACAGCCGCGCGCAGCGGCGCGGTCGGCTTCCCGAATGAAGTTGACAGTCGCCGGAACGGAGGCCTGATTCCATGCACCATGTCTTCGTTTATCCGAGCCCAGGCATCTGGGGTGGAATCGAAACCCAGATCGTGCGGATGTCGCATTGGCTGGTGTCGCGGGGCCATCAGGTCACGGTGATTACTGATTCGGACCGCGACTGGGGAGCGTTGTTACCCCGAGAGGTCAGATGCATAGCACTCGGTGAACGGTTCTGGAAGCTAAGCTACTACTTTCGTGCGAAGCGAATGTGGCGCTCATTGGGCGTTTCTCAACCGGACGTCATCAAGAGCTTTAACTGGGAGCTCAGGACAGCATGGATCGCGTACCAGTTGGCCGTAATCACTGGAGCGAAGGCGGTAGCCGGCTTCTATGGGCCAGTGCCGGAAGTGAAGAAACTGAAGCATGACTTCCACCTTCGCAGTTTCCTACAGAATATTCCGCCTCGCGCACGCATCTTCATGTCACCCGAGCAGATTGAAGAATTGGAGGAAATACATGGTCAAAGTGGAGAGCTATGGCTCTTACCCGTAGACTCCGACCGGTTCATTCCCGCCACTCGGCAGCCGACATGGGGACGGATCGTTTCGATAGGCCGGATGTCGGACATGAAAGGGTACAACCTCTACATGATCGATGTGGTCGACGAGTTGATCCGGCGCGGCCATAGGGTCACATGGACGGTTCACGGCACTGGCGACTACGAAGCCGAGATGCGCGAGATGATCCGCGCTCGGGATCTGGAAAGTGCCATCACCCTGGCCGGGGCGATGCCCTACGAGCGATGCCGTCAAGCGCTGGCAGAGGCCTATGTCTTCGTGGGCATGGGCACGTCCATTCTCGAAGCGTCCTTGTTCAGCGTGCCGAACGTGCTGGCGCTGGTCTTCGATCGCAAGGGTGTGACTTACGGCCCGATCTACCAAGTCCCGCTCGGCAGCGTGGGGGATGTACGCAAAGAGCCACCCACCTCGACGGTGGCAGACGAAATCGAGCGCATTCTGAAACTGACTCCAACGGAATATGACGCGGAGGCCGAGCGAGTCTGTCAATACGCTCAACCTTACGAGTCAGATGTGTCGATGCAGCGATTCCTCGAAATCATCCAAGCCGCGCCACAGCCACAGCGGCGATTCTGGCCGTGCCTAGAAAATTATCTTTACGCCCCACGAAGGCGCCTGTCCAGAGTCTGGAGAAATTGGTCAGCACGCTTGATAGCATCCGAAGGTTGAAGTGTGTAAGACGATGGTAGCCCATATAGTTTCGAGGCAAAGATTTTCGCTCGAGGCGGTTATGTATTCCGTATAGTCAAACGGATGTGCAGCAATTTTCAGAACCACATAAATTCTCGCCAAGCAACATGATCACAGTCAGCACTATTATTCCAACTTTTAACCGCGCATCTGTTATAGCAAATGCAGTAAATAGCGCACTTGGTCAGCAAGGTGTCAATCAAGAAATAATTGTCATCGATGATGGATCAGATGATTCCACGCGAGAAGTTCTCCTACCGTTGATGGATAGAATTAGATACATTCACACCAATAACAGAGGAGTAAGCGCAGCCAGAAATACTGGCATCCAGGAGGCAAATGGCGAGTGGATTGCATTTTTGGATTCAGATGATGTGTGGCATCCGAAAAAGCTTGTGCTTCAACTTGAATGCGTCACAGAAACTGGTGCCGATATTTGCTTCTGCTCAAGCGTGGATGAAGACAGAAATGATCTTGACGACCTATCTTTGATGGATCCAGAGTTATCTGAGAAAAGCATTAAATATTATGCTCCAACGGATCTTCGCATTCTCAGACTGCGTAGATATCCGTTCGTTCAGGGGACACTTATAAAAAGAGAGCTTCTGCTGCAGATTGGAGGCTTCGATACGACGTTACATGTCGCTGAGGACATTGATTTTATATATCGAATTACTCTCATCAGTGGTCACTCAGTTATAAATAGAAAACTAGTCACGATATCACGTCGACGCAAAGTTCCTGGATTATCTGATGCGATCGATATAGCAAGTGCCCGCCGAAATTATGAATGCTCCCTCCGAGTTCAGTCCAAATTCTTTTGGCGACTAGCTCCTCTCGACAAGAAATTAGCAGCCGTTGTTCGTAAAAGAATTCTCTATTTTGTATCTCGCCTAGCCGAGGTATCCTGCGCATCAGGAGAAAAATTCATTGCACAGCGCTACGCAATGGAGGGGTTGGATGTACGCGCTGACTGGAAGAGTTTTATAAGAAACATTCTTATATTATTAGCGTACCCATTTATGGAGAAAATTTTCTCCTCTAAATGGAAAACCTGAATCCGTGACCTCGCCGCTCGCTGCTGCGGCCAAGTCGTTGATGTGATT
>CAZEHT010000185.1:0-4537 GCA_964511995.1 uncultured Mycobacterium sp. | reverse complement strand
GCTCGCGGCGTAAATCGGCGCGAAAAGTGCAGTCCGGAAAACGCGGGGCAGACCATATTCTGACTCGCGGAAGGTTGGGTTTCTGACGTGGTGTTGGGGTCTACCTCACTTCGCGCGTAGCCGGTGGCCCATGAACGATGAAACGCGATATGGAAGAGCGGGCCGGGTCAGCCGGGGGTCAGTCAGGTCAGGCCGAGCGCGGCGCGTAGGCGGGTTGCGCTCATGGCGCCGGGTCGGTCGCTGTCTTGTGGGAAGGAGTCGAGCAGCCGGATCAGATCGGGGCGTCGTGTCGGGTCGTCGGCGCATTGGCGGGGTGTGTGTTTGGCCAGCGCGGGGATCGGTTCATCAAGCCAGGCCTTTTCGTATTCGCGGGCCATTTCGTTGAGGGCTGCGGCGATCTCGGGATCGGTGGCCGGGTCAAGGGCTTGGGCGGGTGTGGCTGGAGTGCGCGCGGCGAGCTGTTGGATAGCTGGCATGTCCCCGGCGGGCTCACGGGTTTCGTGGAGCACGGTCACTGACGGGTCCAGGGTGCGAACGGTTTCCAGAACGCGCTCGAAACGGGCCTCGCTGTTGGCGTGAACGTGCAGTTGATCACCGCACAGTTCCAGGTGTGCGCGGATTCGTTGCATGCCATGGGTGATGACGTGCTCGTACCACACCAAGGTGTGGTCGGTCTGCTCATCGTCGCGGTCATAGGCGTCATCGAGCGCCTGGGCAAGCGCTACCGGGTCATCGACCCGCAGCGTGGCATCGCACATCATCAGCGCCTCGCCCTCGGTGTTTTGCAGCACCGGCGGGGCGAACCGCCGCGACAGGGCCGCAACGAGTTCAACGGGGTCAGGATCGTCATCGAGCAGCGCGATCAGCGCATCACGCTCACCTAAAGACACCGGCTCCATCCCACCGAAAATCTGCATCGTGTCGCCGGCCGGGACAACCCGGGCACAGTAGAGTTGGCCAGCCTTGAGCCGGGTACTACCCGCCCGCTCACGCACCTGATGAACATCACCGGTGCGCACATCACGCAATGTGAACCCTTGACCAGGCAAGACGGCGATAACTTCGTGTACCGACCGCTGTACCAGCAGCCATTGCCCGGCCAGCAACCGTTCATCGTCGGGCAGCAACGAGCCGCGGGTGGCCAGGAAGTCGGCGAACGCCCCACCCTCAAACAGCACCACGTCAAAGGCCAGACCGTCATCGAGTCCCCGCGCGATCGCCTCGGGGTCATCCCAAGACCGCGCCCTGACCGCCGCGGCCTCGATAAGCAGGGAACTGAACCGACCATGCGGACCCGCGAGCAGCACGGGCGAGCCAGCTTTCTGATACAGCCAGGCGGCCCGCTCCTCAAGCGGCAGCTGCTCACGGTGCAGGTGGCACACCTTGTACTTGCGGCCCGATCCGCACCAGCACCGATCGTTGCGGCCAAGACCCGGGCGAGGTGCCGGCCGGAAATGCTCCAGCAGCTCCACCAGTTGGTGATCCGACGGCACACCGGCCCGGCGCAGCAGCGACAGCCCGCGCTGGGCGTCGCCGCGGTCGCTGGCATATCGGGCCAATTCCATCAGTGTCAACGGCCACGACGGATCCAGCGACTCGGCGGCGAGCAGACTCGCCTCAGCCTCGTCGATGTCACCGAGGCGCTCATGGGCGGTAGCCCGCAGCCATCGCAACGCCGGGCGCGCCGCACGCGCCGCCAGCGGCTCGGCTGACTCCGCGAACGCACCCAACGCGATGGCTGAGCGACGGTCGGGATGAAAGTCGATCTCGGCCAGCGCTGCGATCGCCACAGCAGGATCAGCCAGTAACTCCAGAGCCGCACGCACAGTCTTACCGCCGCGGTCTGGTTCCTGAGCCTGCTGCGAGATCGGGTCCAATCGCGCTGGCAGCTGCGAAACAAAGTCGGCCAATTCGGGGCCGTCGTCTTCATCGCCGCTGTCCAGAGCCATCATCACCGCCTCGACCGCTTCGCGGGTGTGCTCGTAGAGCCTCACCGTCGCCAACACGGCCAGCGCCTCGTCGTCGTCGAGTTCGTAGCGCTCCTTGATGGTCGCTACCCGCTCAGCCACCCGCCACGCGGCGAAATCAAACCCGGCGCGCGCGACCCACTCGTCGTCACGGGCCAGCTCACTGGCGCAGAGCAGCTCACCCAGCGGTAACGCGGCCTCACCAAACAGGTCATCGTCGTCGGCGCACACCGCCCACACCGCGACATCCAGCATCTCGGGCCGGTCGGGATGCTGATCGAGAAGGCCAGCCAGCGCCGTGGCGATACCGCAGTGCGCGGGCTCGTCGTGGATCGCGACGAGCTCAAACCCATGCGCGCTGACCCGCAACCCGACCAAATCACCGGCCCCAACACCCAAAGCCGCCAACCGCCCCAGCGGCAACACCAGCCACGCCGCGTCGGTGTCAAGCGCTGTCGCGGGCACCCCGCGCCCGGCCAGAACGTCGTCCTCATCGACATCGGCATCGCTATCGTGAAGCCGACAGACCGCGGTGATCGGCGAGCCATCACAGAGCCGCTGATAGGTCTGGTACTCGGTCAGCATCGCCACCGGCGCCAGATCGGGATCTGATCCGATGATGTCGTGGGCGGCCTCCACCTCGGTGAGCCGGTGGGTGAAAATCCGCCCCTCAAGCAAACCTGGAAGCCACGCCCAACGCCGATCGACCAGCGGCATGAACGGCTCGCTGTCCTGGTCAAGAACCTCAGCGAGCACAACCTCGGAGTCAGGCCCAAGATCGACGCCCTGCGCCTTGAGCACCCCCAACAACTCGTCCTCGCCCATCGGACCCAGCGCCGAAAGAACCCGCCGCACCGCAGCGGTGATCCCCTCATCAGAAGTGTCAGACATTGCCCCGACGCTACCCGGCCGTAAAACAGCCGGTGGCGGCGGCGCGGCGGCCCGGCACTGCCGGGCGCGACACGTACCCATGTCACGGGGCCGCTGGCCGTCAGCCTCCGAGCGCCAGCCGAGTGTTCATATCAAGTTTCACCTCCCCGTAGGGCAGAACGTGCTGCCAAAACAGCGGGGTCAAGCCACGTTCGTCCTCGGCGGTTAGCACGCCGTCCCAGTCGGGGTCGGCAAGGACATCCTGGATCATCAGCACGTTGATGAAGACCATGGCGGCTTGGCAGATACGCAGGCACAGCACGCTCATCTCTTGTTCGTCGCGCCGGTTGGAGGCGATCTCGGAGTTTTTGCCGTAAAAGATGATCGAGTTGGCGCGGTTCCACGACTCGATCACGTTGAGCCCGTCGTTGATTTCCCGTTGAAGTCCACGGCTGCGTAGGTACCGGGCCAGAAACACTGTCTTTTGCGCTCGGCCCAGTTCGATCATCGCCTGGTAGGTGGGATGGGCGGCGTTGGCTTTCATGAACCGGCGCAGGATCGCTTCCGTCGATGCGGTGCCGGTGCGGATCGCGGTGGCGTATTTCATCATCTGGTCGTACTGCTCGGCGATCGTCGTCCAGTTGATCGGCCGCGTCAGCGCCGGTTTCAACTCAGGCCACAGGTCAGGTTCGCCGGCCGCGGGCCGGTACAGCTTGACCTTGTTGATACGTTTGATCCGCGGCAGCAGCTCGAACCCCAACAGTTTGGTGACTCCGAACCCGATCTCCGATTGACCGTGAGTGTCAACATAATTGGCTTCAACCGCCATTTCGGTGCCGTGATGGATGGCGCCGTCGATCATGGCGTGCACCTCGGAGGCCGAGCAGTTGAGCAGTTGAGAGTGGATGACTACCGAGTTCTTCTCCACGCTCCAGTAGATCAGTACCCCACGGCGACCGTAGCGGGAGTGGAACTCGGTGAAGATGTTTTGATCGAACGCCCCGAAATGCGTTGAATCGCTGGCGATGGCGGTCGAGGACTGACCCCAGATCGTGGTACGGCGAGCGGCGAAGGTTGCGTTGGCGATCTCGATCGCGATCCGCCGCGCGGCCTCCGCGCTCAGGTAGCGGCGCCGCGCATAGCGGATGTCGTCCTCGTTGTGCCCGTGCGCCCCAGCGGCCGCAGCACGGATACCGGTGTTGGTGCCGTAGCTGTAGATCGCCAACAGGAGCCGTTCGGCCAGCACGTTCTCCGGCAGAGCGCCGCGGTCGGCAACCGAGGTCACCGCGCGCAGGCAGCCGGTGCGCAGCACTGTCTCTTTGAGGATGTCGATCAGCGGTACCGCACCCCAGCGGGTCTGGATCTCATTCTTGAGCTTGCGCAGGTTTCGCGGCTCGGCGACCGCTGGAAACGGTGTCAGCTTGATTGCCCCCTGGCGGCGGTCGGCGATGTTCAGCCAGCTGCACGAGGACAGCCCGGAGTGCAGGGCATCCAGCTCGGTGCGCATCTCCTCCCGTAACTCGTCGATGAACGCGCTCGGATCGAGCGGCTTTCGCAGCGCCCCATAGTGCTCAATGCGGCGTTCCTCGAAGTCCAGCGGTAGATCTTCGGCGGGGTTGCGCCACTTGTCGGCACCGACCACCCAAATCTCCTTGCACCGCAACTGATCCCGCAGCGCCTGAAACGTGCAGATCTCATAG
>CAZEHT010000184.1:0-4652 GCA_964511995.1 uncultured Mycobacterium sp. | reverse complement strand
CGACGACTACCACGTCGCGGACCGACCGATGATTCCCGACCGCCTCCTCCACCTCTTCGGCGAAGATCTTCTCGCCGCCGGAGTTGATGGTCACCGAGTCGCGGCCCAGGAGTTCGATGGTTCCGTCGACGTCCCAGCGGGCCCGGTCTCCTGGCACCGAGTGCCGGATGCCGCCGATCGTCGGGAACGTGCGCGCGCTCTTACCCGGATCGCCGAGGTACCCGAGCGGTACGACACCCTGCTGAGCCAGCCAACCGATCTCGTTGTCACCCGGCGCGAGGATCCGAGTCATGTCCTCGCTGACGACGACGGCTCCGGCGTTGGGCCGGAACCTGCCGTTGCCGGTGTCGGCGGCCACCGAGATCTGTCCCATCTGCGCACCCGTCTCCGAGGATCCGCCGGCGTCGATGATCTTCACGTGCGGCAGTCGCACGAGTACACGCTGCTTGACCGCGGCACTGAACAGCGCGCCTCCGCTGCCCACGGCCTGCAGCGCCGATAGATCCCAGTCTCCGGTTTCCAGCGCGTCGGCCAGCCTCCGGCCGAACGCGTCACCGACGATCAACACCATCGCGACCTTCTCCCGGCTCGCCAGCGCCCAGGCGTCCTCAGGGTCGAAGTGGCTTGTGATGCTGGACATGACGAACGGCCGGCCGGCGAGGAGGCAGCTGAACGCCGACCACTGGGCGGCACCGTGCATCAGCGGCGCACACGACAGCGAACCCGCCCCGGCCACGCGCGAGCGCTCCACCACGGCGTCCAGGTCGGGGATCACCTCAGTACTGCCGAACGCGCGGCCGCCCATCGCGCCGACGTAGATGTCGTTCTGCCGCCACAACACACCCTTGGGCATTCCGGTCGTGCCCCCGGTGTAGAGCATGTAGAGGTCGTCCGGTGACAGCTGCACATCCAGCGGCTCGGCCGACGCGGCGTCGAGCAGGTCCTCATAACGAACGGCGCCGGACATCGGCTCCACACCGGAACCGTCGTCGACGTGGATCAACCGCATCGGCGGCAGACGCCGCACCGCCTCGGCCAAGGTGGGGCCGAATTGCGCGTGGTACATCACCGCGGCCGCACCGGCGTTGTGGAGGAGGTAGACCAGTTCGTCGGCGACGTAGCGATAGTTGACGTTGAAGGGTGCGACGCGGGCGCGGTAGGAGCCGATCATGCCTTCCAGGTACTCGCCGCAGTTGGTCATGTAAAGCGCGAGGTGGCTTTGACCCGACTCGTGGCCGGCAAGGCGAGAGCGTTCGGCGTGGGCGCCCATGCCCCACTGGTCAAGGACGCGGGCCAGTCGGCGGGTGCGGTCGTCGACCTGGGCGAAGGTGAGGCGACGGTCCCCGAAGACGATGCAATCACGGTCGGGGTTGGCGGCGGCGACCGCGCTGAATACCTGCGCCAGATTGAATTCCACCGCCGCCACCGTACCGGACCGATGTGCTCGCGGGCCTGGCCTGCAAGGCGTTCGGACCGCCGGCTACGCGGGTTCGGCGACCGCAATACGCACGGCTTCGATGCGCGCCGGAACGTGCTTGTGCCATGGGGTGTCTGCGTATGCGTCCCGCCATCTCGTCGAGGTCAGCGTGTTGGGCGCCACCCCGGGCTTCTGCAGATCGCCGTCGCCGTCGGAGTAATCCAGGCCGAATCCGTTGGGCAATGCGGCATGGCCCGGCTGCATCGCCGCACTCACTTCCACGGTCGCCTCGGCGCTACCGGCAGCCGTGGTGATCCGCGCGCGATCGCCATCGGAAAGGCCGAGTTCCGCGGCGTCCTCGACACTGACCCGCAGCCTCCCCTCGGCATCGCGTCTGCGCCATCCCGGGTCACGGAAGATGTCGTTGGCGGTGTAGGCCCGCCGCTCGCCGGCAGCGAGCACGATGGGGAACTCCGAAGTGGTCAGCCGCGACGGGGTGTCGGGCAGGGCGCGGACCGCGTCGAGCATCTCGGGCATGTCGAGGTGGATCCTGTGATCCTCGTGCGCGATCAGCGCAAAGTCGTCGGCGTAGTCGTGGACGGTGAAGGTGACGCCGGAACGGTTGGCCAGGATCGCGTCGAAAAGGGCGTTGCCGTCCCGGTGGCCGGCCCGCTGCACCGCCTGCGGGTAGGCGAAGAACGCCCGCTGGGCCAACCCCCACAGCGCGGCCGCGCCCTTGAGCCCGTCGGGCAATGTGGGACCGAGCGTCTCGTAGAGAACGTAGGGAGTCGTCTTGGCGAGCGCCGGGCTGGCGCTGACGGCCGCTAGGAAGACACGGGCGTACTCCTCGTGCCCCCGCCGGGCAGCCTCCCGCAACGGCTCCAGTTCGGCGTCGTCGACGACGCCCACGGCTCGCACCAGCCTGGCCCAAATCTCCGGCTCGGGCAGCGTGCCTTCCAGCGGTTCGAAAAGCGGGTGACGCAGCTGAAAGGTGTTGTGCGGGAATTCGAGGTTGAAGAACGTGGCTTCGGGCTTCTCGAACTGGGTGGCGGCGGGCAGCACATAATGGGCCAGCCGGGCGGTTTCGGTCATCGCGACGTCGATCACGACCAGAAGGTCCAGCGATTCAAAGGCTGCGCGGCAAGCCGCCGAGTCGGCCACCGAATGCGCGGGGTTGCTGCTCTCGACGATCATCGCCCGGAACCGGTCCGGGTGATCGGTCAGAATCTCCTGTGGCACCACGTTACTGGGCACCAATCCGGAGATCACCGGCGCGCCGGTCACCGGCGTCCTGCCCACGCCGCCATAGCGGAACAGCGGCGCGAACGCCGAATGCAGATGCTGTGCACCGGGTTTGGCGAAGTTTCCGGTCAGGATCCACAGCAGTTTGTTGAGATAGGAACACACAGTGCTGTTGGGCGCCTGCTGGATGCCGAGGTCCTCGAATACCGCGACGCTGGCCGCGGTGGCGAGGCGACGCGAGGCGGCGCGCAGCAATTCCTCCTGGACACCGCAACGTGCCGCGTAGTCGGCCACGGGCACCTCGCCGAGTACTGCGCGGACGGCGTCGACGCCGACCACATGCTGTGCGAGAAATGTTTCGTTGCAAAGGTTTTCCTGCACCAGCACAGCGGCCAGTGCGGCCAGGCACCACGCGTCGGTACCGGGCCGGACGCGCAGGTGGAAGTCGGCCATCTTCGCGGTGTCGGTGATAACCGGGTCGATGACGATCATCGAACGCCCCGGGTCGGCCGCTATCTCGTTGAGCACCGTGCGGGCGCGCGGGAAGCTGTGCGACATCCACGGGTTCTTGCCGACGAACACCGATACCTCGGCATGCTCGAACTCACCGCGGGTGTGCCCACCGTACAGGTGCGCGTCCACCCACGCCTCGCCGGTCTTCTCCTGCGCCAAAGCGCTGGAGCGGAAACGCGAGCCGATCGCCTTGAGGAAGGAGCCGCTGTAGGCACCTCCGAGATGGTTTCCCTGACCGCCCCCGCCGTAGTAGAAGATCTTGTCACCGCCGTACGTATCACGGATCTCCATGAATGCGCCGGCGATCTCGGCAATCGCGGTAGCCCAGTCGATCTCCTCGTAGGTTCCGTCGGGACGGCGGCGCAGCGGCGATGTCAATCGGGCGCGGTTGTTCTGGTAGTGGTCCAGTCGCAGCGCCTTGTTGCACGTGTACCCGCGTGTACCGGGGTGAGCTTTGTCACCGCGGATTTTGGCCAGGGAACGCCCATCGGTTTGCACGACGATGCCGCAGTTGCACTCGCAGAGGATGCAGGCACTGGGCTGCCAGTCTGCCGTCATCCTGCATAGACTAATCGGTCTATCGATCCGGGGTCAACGAGACGGCCGTGCCGCTCGGCCGATCGCTCCGACTACATTTCGGGACGTGTTTCCCGACATCTTCTCCGTGGCCGGCAAGACGGCATTGATTACCGGCGGAACCAGCGGCATCGGTCTCGCCATAGCCGAGGGGTATCTGCGAGCCGGGGTGCGGGTGTACATCTCATCGCGCAAACCCGGCGCATGCGCCGCCGCGCAAGAGCACCTCGCCCAGTTCGGCGATGTGCACGCCTTCCCATCCGATGTCAGCGACGAAGATCAGTGCAAAGCGCTGATCGAAGCGGTCGCGGCGCGCGAGGATGCATTGCACATCCTGGTCAATAATGCCGGCGCGGTGTGGGGCGAGCCCTTCGACACCTTTCCGGTGGCTGCTTTCAACAAGGTGCTGACGCTCAACGTGAAAGCCCCGTTCATGCTCACGCAACTGGCGCGGCCGCTGCTGGACGCGGCCGCACACGACGACGATCCCGCCCGGGTGATCAACATCGGATCGATCGACGGCATCCTCGTGCCGCGCACCCCCACGTATTCATATTCGGCGTCCAAGGCGGCGCTGCACCATCTCACCCGCCATCTGGCTTACGCGCTGGCGCCGAAGATCCTGGTGAATGCTATCGCGCCGGGGCCGTTTCGGTCGAAGATGATGGCCGCCACACTCGAGGCCGTCGGGCACCGACTTGCCGCCGCGACCCCCGTCGGGCGCATCGGGCGACCCGAGGATGTCGCCGCCGCAGCGGTCTACCTGGCCTCACGCGCCACCAACTTCGTCACCGGCGCGGTCATCCCACTCGACGGCGGCCTGAGCACAACCGCGGGCATGCACATCTGAGACAAGTCCGAGCCTTGGCCGCATCCGGCGCATAGGCTGGCTTGGAAGGTATGG
>CAZEHT010000183.1:0-4689 GCA_964511995.1 uncultured Mycobacterium sp. | reverse complement strand
TGGACTGGCCGAGCTGCTGCGGCCCGCGTATGTCGGCTTCGGACAAGAGCCGTGGAGGGAATAGCCGTGAACCGGCCGATTCGTTGCGTTGGGGCGGGCCGGGTTCAGCGGGTCAGTCACAGGGGCTTGGGTGCTTCCTGGCGTGGAAATCGTTGGGTGCCGCGGTCCTCGAGTTGCTGAAAACCGTTGTGTTCTCGTGGCTTATCGGTAACGGCGACCTGCCTGGCAAGAACCGGTCGATCTACAACGCCAACGGGGTGTGGCAACCCACGCCCGGCTACGACCTGCTCTGCACCCAACCCTATGCGCGGTGGCGAGACCCGATGGCGTTCAACCTTTACGGCCGCGCGAACCGACTCGCCCGCACCGGTTTCGTCGACGCCGGCGAGCGACTCGGGGTGCGGCCGCGTGCCACGGCGCGAATGATCGACGAGATTGTCGATGCCGCGCGGCAATGGCCAGACCGCTGCGGGGACACCGGTTTCGATGACCGGCAAACCGGTCGTCTTGCGCAGATGTTCGGGATGCGGGATCGCCAGCCTGAAGGAAACAGGTGTGTCATCCGTAACCTTCCACGGTGACCGAGATCGATCCCGACCAGCTCAGAGTGTGCCTGCAGGTGCTGTCCGAGGTCGAGTCGCTGTCTCCCGAGCACCCTGATGCCGTGGCCGTGCGGCGTGCTGTCGCGGGTATCTATAAGTCGGTGAAGCGGTCAACACATCGAGAAACTCCGACCGCATGACCGCGCTCCGCTCGCCGGGTCTCCAGCGATCGAACCCCTCCGGGACCGACGACACCGGTGACACTGAATCGGCAGGCACGTGCCACTCCAGGTGATCGATGAAGCGTAAGCAACTCCATCGTTCTCGAGCCGCCCGTACCTGCCCCGGTTCCTCAACGGCGCGTCACCAAAACATCAGCGCAGGTCACAGACCTGCAACTCAACAACGCCGCAGCCCTGGAGTTCGTCACCCTGCGGAGGCGGGGGGCACGCCGATGGTGGGAATCTTCTGGATCGGCAACGTGATCAACGTCGGGCCCCTGGGCCGGTCACAAGACCGGGTGCTGATCGCGTGGACGGCAAACTGTCCGGTAGGTGGCAGGGACTGCACCGAAGTCCAGACGCCCCGATGTGAGCACGACGTATCCTTTGTGGACAGCGTCTCGCCCCGCGACGTGCTGAACGAAATGGGTCAGTTGCTGTCTTCAGCGAGAGGATAGCGCTCAGTTAGCTTTTTCCGCCGAGGACGTTTGCGATCCCAATGCCTCCATGACCGCACTGCCCGCTGAAGGTGTCCTTCTCTAGCCCGCGGAGCGCGTCGACAAGTTTGGAATCGGCGCCGTGTTTTTCGGCGTGGTTGGCAAGGTCGGCAGCCGTTCCCGGGTAATCGAACCCGGCAAGGCTTCGCTGCACATCGGTAACTTGTAATCCCATGCGGCGGCCAGTACACGCGGCGGGGTGGTTCAAACGTCCTTCGGCCACACAGTGCGGCGTGAGAGTGTTCGGACTCAACCTTCTCCGTGGCGGTGCAATCGGTGCTAATTGTGCGCGTCACGAGCGGTTCTCGGCGCTACACCGCGAACCCGCTGGATAATTTCCGTGGTCGAATGGTCGGCGACATATCCCGAGATTCGCACCTCGCCGCCGTATCCATGCACAACGGCCGCCTCGGTCAGCATGTCACCCGTGCAATCGCCACCTTTCACGTAGATTTTCGGCCGCAACTCTCGATAGCGCCGCCGGCGTCTTGTCGTCGAAGACGACGACGTAATCCACACAGCGCAGCGCGCCGAGCGCGGATGCGCGATCACCAGCGTTGTTTATCGGACGGTCCGGACCCTTGAGCGTCCGAATGCCCTCGTCGCTGTTGATCGCCACGATCAACACATCACCGACATCCTTGGCCTGGCTCAGATATGCCACGTGCCCGCGGTGCAACACGTCGAAGCAGCCGTTGGTGAACACAATCCGCTGCCCGGCACCGCGATGCTTCGCGACGAGTACGGCGAGTTGGTCCGGCGTCAGCGGCTTGTCGGCCAATGTGCAGCCGGTTCTCGATTTGATCAGCCGAACACACCGACGTGCCCCGCATCGACGTCACGTAGTTCCCACCCCGACACGCCATAAACACGTGAGAATCGATCACCGGTCGGACTCGCCTAGCGTCGTTGGTGACGCCGCGGTCATCCCCTCGGCGACAGATCGTGCGTCGCCGGACCCTCCAGCAGGGTGCCGTCCGGCGCGAACCTGGATCCGTGCAACGGGCACTCCCAGGCCTTGTCGGCGTCGTTCCAGTTGACTATCCCGCCGAGATGGGTGCACACCGCTGACACGCGGTGCTCGACGCCGTCGACGGCACAGCGGGCTTCCGGGCGCCATGGTGGGCCGCCGACCGACGCGCCATCGACATGGCTCGGCCCGATCACGGGAATGGTCCAGCCCCTTGCCATTTGATAGGCCACTTCGAGGTTCGCCCGCAGGCCGGTGGCAAGACCGGACAGCTCATGACGGCTCCAACTGGCGAACGCCGGCGCCCACTCCGTCCTGCGACCGAGGATGCCGCCGGCGAGGGCAAGCGCGGCCGCGGCGCCTGCGGCCATCCCCCATTTGTCAAAACCGGTTGCAATATAAAGTTTTTCGTTGTTGGGCAGGATGGGACCCGCGTAGGGCAAGTCGTCGATCGGGGTGTAGTCCTGGGCCGACCACTGGTGCGTTAGGACCGCGCCCGGATAGTGGCTCTGCGCCCACGACGACAATTCCTTCAACGCGTCGGCGGGCCGGCTCTGCCGGCCCACTACGTGCCCGGCGCCACCGACGATGAGTCGTTCGCCCTCGGTGACGAGGGCATATCGGACCGACCGTGTAGGGGAGTCGGCGGAGATGAACATCGGCCGCGTGATCTCTCCCGGCACGCTGTATGCCAGGCAGTACGACCTGTTCGGCTTCACTCGCGCGAAGTACCCGCCCCGGTCAAGGATCGGAATGCCGGTGGCCAGGACGCACTTGTCGGCGTCGACGTCGACATCCTGGCCTCCTCCGTTCGGATGGACGTGCAGCCGCACGCGATCACCACGGCTTGACACGGTTCGGACCCGCACGCCCTGCACCACCCGGCCGCCGTTCTCCTCAACTTGTCGAACCATGCTGTCCAGGAACGGCATCGGATCAAACTGCGCCTGACGGCCGAGCCGAACCCCTCCGTAATAAGGAAAAGGAACGCGGGGGTCGTCGTCCCATTCGGCCGCCAGTCCAGTGGCGTGGCAAGCCGCCAACTCGGCGAGCACGGCCGCCACGCCCTCCGGCGACTGCGCATATGTGTACGCGTCTTCGCGCTGCACCGGCACGTGCTGCTCTTCGCAGTGGCTCAACAGCCACTCCTGGCCCTCACGATTGCCCTGCACATATGCCCGCGCGACGTCCGGGCCGTGTCTGTCCACGATCTTCGAGAGCTTTGTTCCTTGCAGCAGGCTGATCTTGCCCGTGGTGTTGCCCGTGGTACAGGCTCCGACGCTGCGGGCCTCTAAAACCACAACGCTGCGACCCGCTCTGGCCAGCAACAGAGCGGTGATCATCCCGGTGATGCCGGCGCCCACCACCGCCACATCGACCGAACTGCCGGGTTCGTCGAGATTTGACACCGTCTGAGGAGCTTCATCCCGGCCAGCGCACCATAGCGATGTCATGGGTACTCGGTACCCGGGCGGAGGAAGCTCAAACGCACAAAGCCGTCTGGATCGTCCTCGACCTCGATGCGGGGCTATTGGGCATCCTGGCGACCTCCCGACAGGTCGGCGGACACCGCGGCCGAACCGTGCGGTAATTGCCGTGGGACGTTCGATCCTGGTGACAGGAAGCGAAATTGCGGTCAGGAACCGGAATTGCGGTCAGCTGTTTCCCAAGCGAGATCCGCTTCACCCCGAATTGGTCACCAGCTGCCAGTCGTCGGGTAATCCCCGTACGTTGACCGTCTCACCCTCGGCCTCTACGTCTACGGTAGCGTTGCCCAGCCGCATGTCTGTGAGCACGACTCGGCCCCACGCGGGGGGCAAGTGCGGCGATACCGATACCCGGCGGTTGGGCACATGCGGGTCGAGCCCCAGGAACGACCTCACCAACAGCAAGGGGGCGGCGCTGGACCATGCTTGGGGCGAGCAGGATGTGGGAAAGGGCACGGGTGATCGGAACTGTGATCTGGAGAACCCGCAGTACAGCTCAGGCAGCCGCGTCCCGAACGCCTTGGCGGCGTCGAGCAAACCCGTAGCCAACCGCTGGGCGAGGGCGAGGGCGCCGGGTACGTGCCGGTAGCGGAGGAGGCCGGCCACCGTGATCGCGGTGTCGTGCGGCCACACCGAACCGTTGTGATAGCTCATCGGGTTGTAGGCGCCCATCGTCGTCGCCAGGGTGCGCAGTCCGAAGCCGGAATCCATCTGTTCACTTGCCAACCGGTCGACAAGTGTCCTGGCGTGTTCGTCTGCTGCGATACCGGTCCACAGACAGTGGCCGACGTTGCTCGTCAGGGCGTCGACCGGTTGCTTGCGGTCGTCCAAGGCGACCGCGTACCACCCCGGCTGCGGCAGCCAGAAGCTCTCGAGGAACCTGGTACGCAATGCCTGCGCACGTTCGCGCAGGCGCAAAGCACGGGCGGCGTCGTCGAACTCCTCTGCCAGTTCGGCGCGCGCCAGCATCGC
>CAZEHT010000182.1:0-4721 GCA_964511995.1 uncultured Mycobacterium sp. | reverse complement strand
GGCACTCCTCACAGCACACGTCACCCCACCCGGTCAACACCGAAGGCCAGAACCACCCCCGGCCGTCACCCCCCACGGCCCTATCGATGCGCAGAATCCAAAGTCAACTGACCAACATTTTCGGATTCAATTCAGTTGTTGCGCATCGTTGTTGGTGCTGGCGACCTCACACGCTCGGGTTCGGACGGGTTCGGTGTGAGGCTGTAGTTCCAGTCGCCGTGGAAGGTGTGGCGTCGCAGTGGGGTGGGTTCGAGGTCGTGCTCCGTCTGATCAGTGATCTTGATGCCTGCGGGGTGGCGGGCGTTGCCGAGTTCGGCGGTGGCGGACAGCGCAGTGCGGGTGCTGGTCGGGGCGATGGCGTTGACGATAACTTCGTGGCCGGTCAGGGATCTTCCGGACCAGTTCATCGAGATGTGGGAGAACAGTCGGTGCTCGATCCTGTTCCATTTTCTGGTGCCCGGCGGTAGGTGGCAGACGGTGATGATCAGCCCTGTGTCTTCGGCGAGGCAGGCCAGTTCGGTAGTGCACAGCCTAGTGCGGTAGCCGTTGGAGCCGCCCCCGCCGCCGTCGGCGGTGATGAGCAGCCGAGACGAGTGCGGATAGGCGGCCGATCCGGCCTTGTGCCACCAGGTCGCGATGGTGGCGACCGCGAACTCGGCGGTGTCGTGGTCGGTGCCCACGCTGACCCATCCGGCGTCGGCAGCCGCGTGGTAGACGCCGTAAGGGATGCCGTTGGCCCGATCTGTGTCCGTGACGTCGCGCGTGTTGACCCGTTGCGGTTGGCCGCGTGGAAGCCTTTCCCGCCCAACGCTTCTGAACTCACCGACCAGCTCCCTTTTCTTGGTGTCGACGCTGATCACCGGATCCCCGGAGTCCAGGTGGTCGGTGGCCTGGTCGTTGAGATAGTGGAATTGAGCGTCGCGGTCGGGATGCGTGGCGCCCCGGATTGTCTTGGCGTTTCCCTGCAGGCTGAACCCTTCGGCCTTGAGCAGCTTGGCCACCGTGCTCACCGATATCGGGTGCCCAACCGCGGCAAGCTCGGTCTGCAGCCGCCGCATCGATTTCGTCGTCCACCGCAACGGAGACTGCGGATCACCACGCGATCCCGGCTCCAACAATCCCAGCAGGGCGTTACTCACACCCGGGTCCGTGTACGTCACGGGCTTGCGGCCGCCACCGGGTTTACGGATGCGCTCCAACGAGTCTCCGCCCGCCTCGAGTTCATCGATGCCCCGCGAGACAGTCGCCGCGCTTACCCCCGCCGCCCGCGCCACCACCTTGATCCCACCGTGGCCCAGCGATCGTGCTTCCGCACCCATCAGGAGCCGCCGCTGACGCTCATCCAGATGCGGCAACAGCGCAGCGAACTTGGCTGCCAACGCCTCCTTAGACTGCACTGTGGAGTAATCCGCGCGTTGGGGCACCGGATAGGGCAGGTACGCCGGCTAGCGTGCTGGCCCGCACCTCGACAAGCCCTCCGTGGGGATCGGTCGACAACGACAGGGCCGGGGTGTGTATATGGGTGCGGGCACCGTTGCGTGTTGCTGCCGCAGCCAGCGACCGGTAGGTATTCTTCCCCATGTCGCATATCTCAACTTGCAGATATGAAAACATCGCTTCGCCGCTGTACTTTGGACCGGCTTGGCGTCGAACCCAGGTTCGGCCGCCGGCGTAAATGATGCCACCGGAAAGGGCGGCTGCACCGCCGCCGTTGGCCCGGTCGAGAGCCACAACATCAGCACCGCGAGACCGCGCCTCCAAAGCAGCGCACACACCCGCGGCCCCGTACCCCACCACGACAACATCCGCGACCCGTTCCGCGCCCATCGCTTCCTCCTCCAACTCCTCGCCGAATGCGCATCCAAACACATAGTTTGTAATCGCAGTACAAACAATGAGCTGACCATACTCGTAGACTGCGGTCGTGGCTGAACAAAGTGGGCGGGTCGTGCCGGCATCGGTGGCCAACAAGCTGTATGCCGCAGCCGAGGTCGTCGCCAACAGCGGACTGGTGAACACGAAAATCGAGGACATCGCCGCGGCGTCCGGTGTCCCAAAGGCCACGCTGTACTACTACTTCACGGGCAAGGAAGAGATTCTGTCCTTCCTTCTCCGAGATTCTCTAGCAGCGCTGGCCAGCGAAGTTGCGCACACCGTTGACTCACCCGGACCCGGCAGAGACCGACTAGAAGCGGTGATCAGGGTGCAGATCGAGCACACCATGAACCGGCCGGGATCCAGCCGGGCACTCGTCGGCGACCTCGGACTTGCGATTCGATTGCCCGAACTCGCGAGTGCAGTCCAAGAGGCCTTGTACGATCCCAT
Organism: uncultured Mycobacterium sp.; assembly: GCA_964511995.1. GTDB lineage: Bacteria > Actinomycetota > Actinomycetes > Mycobacteriales > Mycobacteriaceae > Mycobacterium. The sequence goes on along the minus strand of CAZEHT010000182.1, from coordinate 2,396 downwards.
CGCCCAAGTTCTTCAAGCCGGGGCCGCGGACGGGTCATTGCGTTCTCTAGAGGACCCACAAAGCGGCGCAGTCGGCATCTTCGGAGCCATCATGATGACGGCAATGTTGCACAACGTCACCAACTCCGGCAAAGCAGCGCACGACGTCGCCGACGCGGTGATAGACCTCATGATGACCGGACTCGCGCCCGCAATCTGACGAGCAAGCAAACCACCACTAAAAACAGCTGCACCAAAATGAGATTCGCATAGCCTCACCCGCGCTAACTGAGGGCACGTCAGCGATAGCAAGTCCGCTTCTAGATTGGGATTTGCTTTTCCAGACTCAGAGGATATTCGCAGCCCAACCCGGCACGACTCGCCCACTTTGTTCAGCCACGACCGCAGTCTACGAGTATGGTCAGCTCATTGTTTGTACTGCGATTACAAACTATGTGTTTGGATGCGCATTCGGCGAGGAGTTGGAGGAGGAAGCGATGGGCGCGGAACGGGTCGCGGATGTTGTCGTGGTGGGGTACGGGGCCGCGGGTGTGTGCGCTGCTTTGGAGGCGCGGTCTCGCGGTGCTGATGTTGTGGCTCTCGACCGGGCCAACGGCGGCGGTGCAGCCGCCCTTTCCGGTGGCATCATTTACGCCGGTGCGGGTACTGTCGTCCAAGCAGAAGCGGGGGTGGACGACTGCGCTGAGCGGATGCTCTCCTATCTTCTCCTCGAAGTCGGTGACGCTGTCCGCCCAGAGACGCTCGAACGTTTCGTGCGCACCAGCCCGGAAATGATCGATTGGCTGCGCAGTCACGGCGTGCCTTTCGACGCGACCCGGTGCCCGTATAAGACATCGTTTCCGAACAATCGGTATTACCTCTACTACTCGGGCAGCGAGAATGCCGGCACGTTCCGCTCTCAGACCCCACCGGTGCAGCGCGGCCACCGCGTGAAAGGCAAAGGAACATCGGGGAAAATGCTGTATCGCCCGCTTGCCGATTCGGCAAAGACAATAGGGGTTGACTTCCGGCCGCACACCACCGTCACTGCGCTGTTGCGGGATGCCAGCGGGCGCGTCACGGGTGTCGAGGCGATCAGCATGGCGAGTGCCCCAGAACGTGTACGGCGACTTTATGCGGCGATGGCCGCCCTGTCCGCCAAGCCGGGGGTTTACTACCCGCCGCTGCGACACGCAATGGAAGAACGTCTGCGACGTTTGCAGCGCCAGCACGGCCAATCGCTGCGTATCGAGGCCCGGTGCGGCGTGATCGTGTGTGCCGGTGGTTTCATCGCCAACCGTGACCTCGTCGCGCGGTATGCACCCGAGTTTCTCCAAGGTCTGCCACTGGGCACTAGCGGCGATGACGGCAGTGGCATCAATCTCGCACTCGACGCTGGAGCAGTCACCGAACGGATGGACAACGTTTCCGTCTGGCGGTTCATTACTCCTCCGAGCGCGTTCATCTCGGCGATTATCGTCGACGAACGGGGCCAGCGGATCATCGACGAAAGCCGCTACGGGTCCGCGCTGGGACGCGCGATGGTGAAAGAACATCGCGCCAAGGCGTTTCTGCTGGCCGATGCCGCGCTCATGGGCGAGGCCAAACGCCAACTGTTCACACAGACATTGTGGTTTCAACGCGCTCAGGCGGCCGCGTTGATGATGACTGATGCTGTGCGGGGCAGGACGCTCAGCGACGTCGCACACGCCTGCGGAATCGACGCCGATGCGCTTGAAGCGACCGTGGCGGCCCACAACAACGCGATCCGTGCAGGCACACCGGATCCGGCCGGCAAGCCCGCCGAGTTCTGCCGCGTCATCGCCAAGCCGCCGTTCACACTGCTCAACATTTCCGTTCGGCCACGTGTGATCAATCCGACACCGATGCTCACCCTTGGTGGCGTCCGCGTCGCAGAGGACACCGGGGCCGTCGTGACCGCGCTCGGCGAGCCCATTTCCGGCCTTTACGCCGCGGGCCGCACCGCGGTCGGCATCTGCTCGAATTCCTACATCAGCGGCCTGTCCCTGGCCGACTGCATATTCTCAGGCCGCCGCGCCGGAGCCGCGGTCGTCGGCACGCATCGCTGACGGCAATAACTCCCCTGAGTCGGTGCGGCATCGGCCTTGACAACCTAAAGTCATTCAGACGCCACAGGTTCGCTATTCCCTCGTCAGATCAGGGTCTGATCTGGCTGACAAGGCGTTTGGCGGTGTCGGTTCGACCCATCGTGTACCGCGGCTTCGGGCCCGGGGGGTGTCGATCAGTTGCGGCAACAGGCGGAAAGGCAGACATGACATTGGCGATGTTGGGGCAGTCACTGGCCGGTCGTGCGGTTGCCGCTGCGTGAGGCTATGCAGCAGCAGCCGCCTCCAGTTCGTTGAAGGCCTCTTCGGTGTATTGCGCCAGCCGTTGCA
>CAZEHT010000181.1:0-4738 GCA_964511995.1 uncultured Mycobacterium sp. | reverse complement strand
AACGGGCTTCAGTCGCCAGTACGCCATCGTCGGAGGATCCCTCTTGCGATCCCGCCACCGTAACGATCGTCGCGTCGGGCCGTATCGCCCGGATGCGGTCATTGCCGCTGTCGGCGAAATAGACGGTGCCCGACGCGTGAACCGCGAGCGCGGTTGGCAAGCTGAGCCGGGCTTCGGCGGCCTTGCCTCCGTCGCCCGAGAAGCCGACCTCACCAGCGGCGTTCGGACCGATTCCGGCGACGGTCGAGATGGTCCCGTCACCGGCGGCAACCTTGCGGATGCGGCCATTGCGGGTGTCGGCGACATACAGGTTGCCGCTGGCGTCGACCGCCAACCCTCCCGGCATGTTCAGTGCCGAGGCGCTCGCCGGCCCGCCATCGCCTGCGAATCCCGCGAAACCCATACCGGCGACCACCGTCGCCTGCCCAGTCCGGGTATCGACCCGGTAGACGAAATGCTTGAGTTGGTCGGCAATGTAGACACACCCGCCATGGACAGCGAGCGCATCCGGCGACAGCGCGACATGTGCCGCCGACCCGGTCACGGGCCCACCCGCGAGGGTCGTGATTACAGCTCCATTCCGCTGCGTCGAGGACATGTCGCTCCCCTTTTGTTCGCCGGTCACCTACCGGTCTTGGCGCGACCGGTTAGTGTCGAGTATTGGCCGACAGCACGGCTGTCGACATGCGTAATCGACTACCTGATGTGGAGTTCAGCGATCAGCGGAGCGCGGCGTTCCCGCGTTCAGAAATCCCAGTCCTCGTCTTGGGTGATGACGGCCTTGCCGATCACATAGGAACTGCCCGAACCGGAGAAGAAGTCGTGGTTCTCGTCTGCGTTCGGCGAAAGCGCGGACAGGATCGCCGGGTTGACGTCGGTCTCGTCTCGAGGGAACAGCGCTTCGTAGCCGAGGTTCATCAGCGCCTTATTGGCGTTGTACCGCAGGAATTTCTTGACGTCTTCGGTGAGTCCGACGTCGTCGTAGAGGTCCTGGGTGTACTCCACTTCGTTGTCGTAGAGCTCAAAGAGCAGCTCGTAGGTGTAGTCCTTGAGCTCGGCACGCTTGGCCTCGTCCTCGAGGGCCAGCCCACGCTGGTACTTGTAGCCGATGTAGTAGCCGTGCACGGCCTCGTCGCGGATGATCAGCCGGATCATGTCGGCGGTGTTGGTCAGCTTGGCCCGGCTGCTCCAGTACATCGGCAGGTAGAAGCCGGAATAGAACAGGAAGCTCTCCAGCAGCGTGGAGGCCACCTTGCGCTTGAGCGGCTCGTCGCCGCGGTAGTACTCCAGCACGATCTCGGCCTTGCGCTGCAGGTTGGGGTTTTCCTCCGACCAGCGGAACGCCTCGTCGATCTCCACCGTCGAGCACAGTGTCGAGAAGATGTTGCTGTAGCTCTTGGCGTGCACGGACTCCATGAACGCGATGTTGGTGTAGACGGCTTCCTCGTGCGGGGTCAGCGCGTCGGGGATCAGGCTGACCGCACCGACGGTGCCCTGGATGGTGTCCAGCATGGTCAGGCCGGTGAACACCCGCATGGTCAACTGCTTTTCGGCGGCCGTGAGGGTGTTCCACGACGGAATGTCGTTGGACACCGGAACCTTCTCCGGCAGCCAGAAGTTGCCGGTGAGCCGGTCCCAGACCTCGGCGTCCTTCTCGTCGACGACGCGGTTCCAGTTGATTGCCGAAACACGGTCGACGAGTTTGATTCGCTCGGACACCGCAACCCCTTTTCGCTCGCTCATGTCGCTCGTCTCACCCCGGTGAGCGATCGCCGGAACCGGCACGACAGACACTACCCCTGGGGTGCGACAACGGTTCGGACGCCGACATGTTGTGTCGGCGTGTCGTGGCCGACGCCGAAGAACCGGTACTCCGAAGGCTTGAACGACCTAGTGGCCAACCAGTATTCGGACGCCAGCCCGGACCATAGCGACCGGTTGACGCCGTGTTCGTCGAGGTACCAGCTGCGACACCCGCCGGTGTTCCACACGGTGCCGGCCAGGTCGTGCTGCAATTCGTCGTTGAACGCTTCCTGGGCGGCCCGGGTGGGTGCGAGCGCCGACGCCCCCGCGTCATCCGCGGCGGCAATCGCGGCCGCGACGTAGCGGATCTGCGATTCGATCATGAAGACCACCGAGTTGTGCCCCAGCCCGGTGTTGGGCCCGAGCAGGAAGAACAGGTTCGGAACGTCGGCGACGGTGATCCCGCGGTGCGCAATCACCCCTTCGCGCTTCCATCGGTCGACAAGATCCTCGCCGTGCGCGCCTTTGATGTCGACATAGGTGAACGAGTCGGTGACGTGGAAGCCGGTCGCCAGCACGATCGCGTCGATATCGCGCTCGGCGCCGTCGACGGTCACGATGCTGTGTTCGGTCACCCGTGCGATTCCCTCGGTGATCAGCTCCGTCCGCGGATCGGCGACGGCCTGATAGAAGTTCGACGAGATCAGGATCCGCTTGCACCCCGGTTTGTACTGCGGTGTGAGCTTGGCGCGCAGTTTGGGGTCGCGCACGTAGCGCCGCATGTTGGCCTTGTACATCAGCCCCGCGACGTTCATCAGCACCGGCCGCTTTGCCAGCGCCACCGCCCTGGCGTCCATCGTCCAGAAGGTCGCCGCCCGCCATGCCGCACGCACCCCCGGCACGACCGCGAATAGTCGCTTCACCGCGGACGGGAAGGGGAGGTCGATCCGTGGTTTGATCCATGCCGGGGTGCGCTGGTAGAGCTGCAGCTGTTCGACAATCTTGACGAGTTCGGGAACGACCTGGATCGCGCTGGCTCCGGTACCGATGACGGCGACGCGTTTGCCGGCCAGATCGACGGTGTGGTCCCATTGCGCGGTGTGGAACCGGGGCCCCGCGAAATCCTCCAGGCCCGCGATGGGCGGCAGCGACGGAATGTGCAGTGCCCCGGCACCGGAGATCAGGAACTGTGCGACGTACTCCCGCCCGTCCTTGGCGAAGACGTGCCAGCGGTATTCGGCGTCATCCCAATGTGCCCGATCGACATGGGCACCGAACTGGATGTTGCGGCGCAGCCCGTGCTTGTCCGTCACCCCCTTGAGGTAGCTGAGAATCTCCGGCTGGGAGCCGAATACCCGGCTCCAGTCGGCCTTCGGATCGAACGAGAAGGAGTAGAGGTGCGAGGGCACGTCGCAGGCGCAACCCGGATACGTGTTGTCCCGCCAGGTGCCGCCGACCTCGTCGGCCTTCTCCAGGATCAGGAAGTCGACACCGCGCTTCTGCAGCGCGATGCCCATACCGAGGCCGGAGAATCCGGTTCCGATGATCAGGGCGCGGGTGTGAAGGGGCTGACCGGAGGGCATGGACACAGGGTAGCGGAAAAGGCGATACCGGCGGTACCGGGTTTCTTGCCAGACGGCGTTCACCCTTGGTGACGCGGGTCCCGTCAGCCGACGTCAGCCGACGTATTGCCGGGGCACGGCTTTGTGGATCGGCTGCGCCGGGTCGATCCGGATGCCGAGCAACGTCGTCGTTCCGATGATCGCCCCCATCATGATCGTCGTGAGATACGAAATGAACTTGTCCCGGGGCATCCGCCGCGGATCGTCCGGCGACGGCCCCAGCCACCAGTCGGTTGCCGAGGCCGCGGTGCCGAAGGTGGCATGAGCAGCCAACTCCAGCGCGCCGCGGTCGAGTTCCATCTCGCGCAGTTCGTTGTTGAACAGCTCCGCCATCGCCAACGTGATCTCACTGACCTGGCTGACCGCCCGCATCGTGGCCTCGGCCTGCTCGGGAAAGCTGCCCTGCAATACGAATCGCACGACGTTGGGGTGATCGTCGACGAGGTTTACGAACTGTTCGATACTGCGCCGGATGACGTATTCGGCCGAATCGGTCGTCAAGTCGATGACGGGGTAGATCTCAGCCCACAGCATGTCGCGCAGTCGCTCACCGATCGCCTGGAACAGGTCGGACTTGTCGGCGAAATGCCGGTAGATCTTCGGCTTGGCGGTCCCGGCCTCCTCGGCGATCTCGCGAACGCTGACCGAGGGACCGCGGAGGTCGATGGCACGGAAAGCCGCGTCGACGATTTCGGCGCGAACCTGCTTGCGGTGTTCGCGCCACCGCTCGCGGCGCGCGTCGACCTTGCCACCGTCGACCGCGACGGCAGGCTTCGGTTTCGGCCGGGGACCTATCCGCACGGTCAAACTGTACCCGCCCGCACCGCACTGACCTGGCCGGACGATCCAAGGTCGGCACCACGATCGCCAACGGCCGCTTCTTCACGGTCGGCTTCCCGGGCAGAGGGGGCTGTCACCAGCTGCGCCCACCGGCCCGTGCGGCGAACGCGTCGAGAGCGGCAAGGACTTCCGGGGAGGGCCACACCGGCTGCGGGGGCGCCGTGGAGCTCGGCATCAACTCAACCAACGCGCATCGCTACCTCAACCTCGGCGCGGGCGGTGATCCTGTCGTTCCATCCTTCTCGGGTGCCAAGATGGCGTCGGTGTCGAGTGCGTCCGACAGCGCTGCCGCGGAGATCATCGCCGCGGTGTCGGTGACGATGAGTTCGGCGTTGCGCGTGGATTTGGCCCCTGGCAATTCGGCCTCGGCGATCGCGCGCGGAGGCGGTCAGCTCACCGCCATCACAACATGCAGGACACGCAGCCCTCCACCTCGGTGCCCTCCAGGGCCATCTGGCGCAGGCGTATGTAGTACAGAGTCTTGATGCCCTTGCGCCAGGCGTAGATCTGCGCCTTGTTGACGTCGCGGGTGT
>CAZEHT010000180.1:0-4756 GCA_964511995.1 uncultured Mycobacterium sp. | reverse complement strand
TCCCAGCTCAACCCCTGATTTGCGCTTCTGGCTAGCAGTAACTTCGGACTAATGAAACGAATTAACGGCGCGGGACACTAGTCGCCAGAACGAGACTCCGGTTGCCAGCCAGGCGAATCAGTGAGAAATCTCGCCGCGCCGACCCCGCGACACGGGCTTGACCGTCGAGGTACACCCGCTCAGTGCCAGCGCAATAGGACGAGTTCGACGCTGAATCCCGGACCCATCGCGAGCATCAGCCCGAAGCGGCCACTGGGCGGCGGTTTGTCGATGGTGTCGCGCAAGATGTGCAACACCGAAGCAGACGAGAGGTTGGCGACCTCGCTCAGCGAGCGCCAGGTGAGTTCGAGCGCCTCCGGGCGCAGCTCGAGGCTCTTTGCGATCGCCTCGATGACTTTGGGACCGCCTGGATGGGTTACCCAGGCTCCGATGTCATCCCTGGTCAAACCGTTCGTAGCAAGAAATTTACTGACGTCGTCGGCCAGGTGGCGCTGGATCATTGTCGTCAGCTCCGGGGACAGCACAGGTTGGAGGCCAGCGGAGCTAACGTTGCAGGCCATGATGTGCAGCGATTCCGGGTAAAGACGGCTGCGCGAATCGACGATGTCGGGCCCGCTGGCCCTTACTTGCTGGTCACGTACGGCGCGGCGGTCGCCAATGGCGACCACCGCAGCTGCCCCATCACCGAACATGGCAGTCCCGACCAGACCCGACACAGTCGGCCTGACCGCGGAAAAAGTGAGTGAGCAGAGTTCGACGGACACCAAGGCCGCGACGTCGTCGGGCGCGCCGCGCAGATAGTCGTGTATCCGGCCCACCCCGGCCGCCCCCGCGGCGCAGCCCAGGCCGAATAGCGGCATCCGGCGCACATCCGGGCGCAAACCGAGTCGCCCGGCGATCCGGGCATCCAGCGGTGGCACGGCGACGCCGGTTACAGTGGTGGTGGCGATCATGTCGACGTCTTGGGGTTGCAAGCCCGCCTCGTCGAGCGCGCCCAGCAGCGCCTCGCAGCCAAGGTTTACCGCGTTTTCGATGAAGACCTCGTTGGCCTCCCCGAAGTCGGTCAGTGACGGATATTGCTCCAGGGGCAGAACGAGATGGCGGCTATTGACCTTCGCGCCGGCGTGCAGGCGCCGGACAATCTTCTCGTGTTCCTTCAATACGGGGAACTCGACAAACTGGTCGGTAATCTCGCTTTGGCTGTACCGGTGCGGGGGTAGTGCACCAAACACACCTGCGATTACACTCATGCCCCACCCCTGCCCAAAGGATTTCCCGGGTCCCCCGAAGTTTAGGCGTTCCCGTGTAGTCTGGCAAAGTTGCTGCTGTTCAACGTCCGTCCAATACGAGCTTACGCCATCTACGTAACAAATTCTGCCAGAGCAGATTTCACTATTTTGCGTCGTCCGCTCCGTCCTCGGCAAGCGCCATCGCGATTAATGCTTCAGCGCTCAGAGAGTCTATGAGGTCATCACTGACGGTTGAACTAGGTAGTGATTTCTCAGGCTCGCCGGCCAGCAACAATAGTTTGTGCAGCAACCCGGTTCGTCGAAGCTCACGGAGTGGAATCTTTCGCAGCGATGACCACGTCTTGTCCTCGTCCGATTCTTCGTGATCGCCGTGCAGCAGATGTTGACGCAGGTGATCGGCCAATTCTGTCGGAGTGGGAAAGTCGAATATTAACGTGCGCGACAACGCCAGCCCGGTATCGGTTTTAAGGCGATTGCGAAGCTCAACCCCGGTCAGTGACTCAAATCCGAGGTCCTGAAAAGCACGCTCGGCATCGATGTCACGACTGCTCGGGTGCCCCAAGACGGCAGCTGCGTGCATGCATACCAATTCCACCAGCTGACGGCGCTGCTCCTCCCAGGGCAGCGTTTTCAACTGCTCAGCCAGGCCCGTCGACCGACCCACCGTCGGAAGCGAGGAATTTCCCGCTGACCCCAGCCAAAACCGCCGCCGGGCAAACCCGTAAGTGGGCAATTCTACTCGCCGGGCGCCTAATCCGGTCAACGCCGCCGGCCAGTCCACGTCCATTCCGATGGTGAACAGCCGTCCAGCCGTGCCCAGCAGCGATTCGACTTCGGGCTCCTCTTTGGTCAGCGTCGCCACCGCGGCGCCCCGCTGAGTGTTCAACGACTGCTCGACCGCTGCGGTAAGGCCGGCACCGGGGCCCACCTCGACGAACACTCCGGCGCCCAGCGATTCCGCTAGCCGCACGCCGTAGACAAAGCGGACCGGTTGACGTACATGCTCGACCCAATACTGTCCCGACCCGTAGCCGGTGCAGGCCAACTGGCCAGTCATGTTGGATACCAACCGAATCCGAGGTTGGCGGGGTATTACGTCGGCAACCAGTTCAGCAAATTTTTCGATCATGTTCTCCATCAACGGTGAATGGAACGCATGCGACACCGCCAGCCGATGCGCTCGTGTGCCCCGCTGCGCCAGCCGATCCGCTACCGCGACCACTGGGACCTCCGCACCCGAAATCACCACCGAATTCGGCCCATTGACCGCCGCAATCGCTACGCCTTCGGTGAGCAACGGCGTCACTTCGCGCTCACTTGCGGCGACGGCGATCATCGCTCCACCGGCGGGTAGCCCCGCCATCAAGTGGCTCCGAGCCACCACGATGGTGACCGCATCCTCCAGCGACAACACCCCCGCGATATGGGCTGCCACGATCTCGCCCACCGAATGGCCCATCACCAAATCTGGGACGATCCCCCAATGCTGCAGCAAGGCCGCCAACGCCACCTCGATGACGAACAACGCCGGTTGAGCGAACTCTGTGTTCTCCAAGAGGTCTGCATTATCGCCCCAGACCACATCCTTGAGTGGCAATCGCAGCCGACCATCCAACGCCTGTACGGCCTCATCAAAAGACGCCGCGAACACCGGGAAACGCTCATACAGTGGGACGCCCATCCCCAGCCATTGCGTACCTTGGCCGGGAAACACAAACACCGTCTTAGCCGTTGGCCGGGACCGACCGACCATCGCACCCGCCTCACCGGCAGCCAACCCTGCCAAACCCGACGCCAGGACCTCGCGGTCGCTACCCACCAGTACAGCTCGAGACGCAAACACCGACCGCGTGGTGGCCAGCGACCACGCCACATCGGCGACATTCAAACTCTCATCGGCGGCGACACGTGCCAATAACCGGGCAGCCTGGTTGGCCAACGCCGGCTCTGAGCGCGCTGACACCACCCATGCCACCGGTGTGGCCCGATAACGCTCAGCCACAACGGTTTCCCGTTGCTCAGGCGGTTGCTCGACGATGACGTGCGCGTTCGTCCCACCCATTCCGAACGACGACACCCCCGCTCGCCGCCGGTCTTTCACCGGCCAGGGATTCAACTTGGTGTTGACCTGCAGCCCAAGTTTCTCCAGGTCGATTTCGGGATTTGCATTGGCATAGTTGAGGCTTGGTGGAATCACGGCATTTTCGATTGCCAGTACGGTCTTGAGCAGGCCCGCGATCCCCGCGGCGCTTCCGGTGTGACCGATGTTGGTCTTCACTGATCCCACGCTAACCGGACGACTTCGGCAGCCGGAGAATATTTCACCCAACGCCGCCGCCTCAACCAGGTCGCCGATTTCGGTTCCAGTCCCGTGAGCCTCGATGTAGTCGATGTCTGCGCTATCCAGGCCAGCGCTGGAAAGCGCGCGCCGGATGATGTCGGCTTGCGCGGAAACCGACGGCACGGTCTGGCCGGCGGAGCTGTACCCGGCATTGCCGACAGCGCTTCCCCGAATGATTGCGCGGATGCGATTTCCGTCATCGAGAGCGGCGTGTAACGGCTGTAATAGGACGAGGGCACCGCCCTCACTCCTCACGTAGCCATCCGCACGTCCATCGAATGCATGGGTGTGGCCCGACGTCGATACTGCACCGAATTCTGTTTCGAGCATTGCTGTTTCGTGTGCCAAATTGAGATGAATCCCTCCGGCTATCACAAGCCGGGACGCGCCTGTACGCAGGCTTTCACAAGCCTGGTGAACCGCGACCAGAGAGGACGATTGACCGGAATCCACGGTCATGCTGGTGCCCTGCAACCCAAAGGCATACGAGATCCTGTTGGCGATCATCCCCCGGCTGATTCCGGCGAATGAGTGATGGTTGAGGTTGTGCTCGGCATCGCGCAGCGTCAGGAGAGCATAGTCATCGGTCATCGCACCCAAGAAAATCGAAACCAGCTCGCCGCGTAACGTTTCCGGGACGATGAAGGCGTCTTCGAATAATTCCCAAGCCAACTCGAGCGTCAGTCGCTGCCGCGGGTCCATCGCGCACGCCTCCCGCGGCGACAGGTTGAAAAAGTCCGCGTCGAACTCGGCGATGTCGCCCGGCAACTGCACAACTTCCCGTCCGTCGCGAACGACATGCCAAAAGTCACGGGGGCTGGCGGCGGCGGGGAACCTGCATGCCAGCCCGATGATTGCTATGTCCGTCGGTGACACGACATTCCCTAACTCCGTTGCGCTCATTACGGGCCAAGATTCTCGTCGAGGATCGCGAAGAGTTGGCTTTCGGTTGCGGTGGCAATGCCATCGTCGATGGCGTCGGATGGACTGGACTCGACAGGCGGGGCGCTCAGGTAGGCCAGGATGGTTTGGATGCGGGTGGTGAGGCGTGTTTTGTCGTCCAGAGTCCACCCAGGTTGGTTGATCAAGGTTTGTAGTTCGCCCGCGACATCGTTGAAGCGAGCCAAGCGGTCGGGTTCGCTGCCAAGTGCGCCGGCGGTGGGTG
>CAZEHT010000179.1:1612-4786 GCA_964511995.1 uncultured Mycobacterium sp. | reverse complement strand
TCCTCCAGTCCATCCAACGACTAATGAAACGAATTAACGGCGCGGGACACTAGCGAGCACTTCAAGAAGTTCCTGGCCGTCGCCCCGGGCCTGCTGGCCTCCACTTCGTTGATCATCAGCCAGACCATCGACGCCACCGGCTGGTCGGAGATGTGCGAGATCAAGGTTTAGGGGCCAGTTACTCGGGTCGTCTTCTCCACGCGTACCACGTTTCGAAGCTGATATGTCCGACGGTGGCGTCACGCAAGTGGGTGAGGTATTCGTCGATCTCGTCGGCCGTGACCCTGCCGGTCGCCACCATCGGCTCTCGCAAGACAGCCAACGAGAACTGGATAATACGAACACCGCCGAGGTCACCGCCGACCTCGTAGCGGCGAAATGATTCTGCGTCGACATCTTGCAGGCCGAGCCGGCGCATATGTTCGGCGATCATGGGGGCCCACGTGTGGTCCCACCCCGCTTCGTTGACGACTTCGAGGAATGTCTGCTGGGCGAGGAGATCGGCGGTCGCCGGGTAGGCCGGACCCCCGAGCGCGCCGCCGAAATCCCCGATGACAACCAAGCCGCCGGGACGAGCCGCACCGATCAACCGTTGCAGGCCATCGATGCGTCCAGGCAGGTGCTCCAGTAGACACCGTGCGTGAACGACATCGAAGGAGTCACGGGGGAAGTCGTCGGCGAAGAGATCCATCTGCCGTGCTTCGAGGTTCGGCTCGTCGAGTTCCATGATGAACCGTGGATCCAGGTCAACGGCCAGCACCGAGCCGGACAATCCGACGCATCGGGCAAACCATCGCGCGATCGTTCCGCCGCCCGCGCCGACATCGAGCACCCGCATACCCTCGGCCACCGCGAGTCCGGCGAGAATCCGGATCGAGAACGGATCCCAGAACTGTTCATTCGCGGCGAGCCGCTCCCGTTCGCGCTCCCACGCCATGTCGAACACGTAGCCATGCTGCGGGCTACCCACGACATTCAGCTTTCGCCCACAGACGCACGATCGCCCACGGGCCCTCAACGTGCAAAGCAGTACGAGTCACTGGAAGCATCACCGCCCTGAAGCCGTGTCTGGTGGACCCGCAACCCGCGAAAGTCGTCGCCGTGCGGGAAGAACCGGAGGTCGGGGACCAGGCCGCCACCGCTGACATCGGCGTCGAACTTGGCCATCCACGCTCCGACGCCGTCGGGATAGAACTGCTCATCCCACGCCGCGTACAGCGAATTGGTGGCATAGACCCGACGGCCGTCCCGGCTGATCTCCACCATCTGCGGCCCGCCGGCCAAAGCGAGGTCCGGGCACATCGGATGTGGCGCACGGCCCACTATGCCGCCGAGACGCACCGACGCCGTCTCCAGCGGACGGTACGGATCACTGACATCGTACTGCTTGAGTTCACCAGTGCCCCAACAAGATACGTAAAGCCAGCGATCGTCGACGGAGAGATCGATGTCGCTAACCAACGGCGGAACCGCGGCGAATGGCTGCAACGCGGGCGGCAGATCGTCGACATCGGCGGGCTCGGCAGGGATGGTGATCACCTTCTCGACCGCCCACCGATCCCCGTCGCGGTGCCAGAGCCACACCGACGCCGACAGGTCCTCGACGCTGATCACGACCCCCACGAAGCCGAACGGTTTCGTCGGGTCGTGGGCCGGACGCAACTCGAGCACCATCTGGTGCTGGTCACCGAGGTCGATCCGCTGTGTCAGGCTGCGGTCGGACATGCTCCAGAAGTTGAGATGGTGCCCGAACCTGCGGGCGATCAAATCGTCTGGTCGCAGGCCGTCCTCGATCATCGACGGCGTTGCCCATTCGGAGGTGATCACCGTGTCGTAGTGGAGGTGCCACCACACGTCGTAGGCCAAGAACTGGTCACCGCGATCCCGCTCCCACGCCCCGATGACCTCGAATGTGTCGTGGTCGATCAGCGCGACCCCGCCCGGGCCGTCGGCCCCGTCGGCGCCGCCCAGCGCGGACATGAAGATTCCGCCCGGCCCACAGTGCACCGTGTGGGGACGCGAATAACCGGCCTTGGCCCCCAGTTCGGCCGCGTCGATGGTGCGCGTGAGCACCGGATTGCGGGGATCGGGTTTGGTGTCCAGTACGTAGGTGTGCGACGACCGGATACCCGGTACCAGCAGATAGCGCCGTTCGAGTGGCGCTACGTGCTCATGGGCGGGGTGGTCACCGTGCTCGTGGCCATCATGGCCGTGGATATCTCCGTGGCCGTCGTGGCACAGGGCGCTCGAGCACGCGTTCCAGCCGAAGTGGTGCAGCTCGTTGCCCGCCGTCGGCAACTCGGCCCAGCCGACGACACCACCGTAGGTTGAGGCATTCGGGTCGCAGTCCACCACGGCGAGCGCATCGTGTTGTCTGCCCGCCGGATCGTAAGCCGCAACATAGGCAAGACGCTCGGGTTCGGCCGCCACGGCGGCGCCTGGGCTGCGATAGAAAGTCTGGTCGGTCGCGGCCATGATTTCCTCCTCGATTGGCGACCACCCCCCGGATCAACGGTCCGGGCGCTGCATTTCTCGATGCATTTCTCGATCGCATCTCCCAATGCATCTCCCAATGGTCCGCCTCGGGCAGCGGACCGTCCAGGCTCAGATTCCGCGGAACTCGACCCTGTTCACAGGCCGATTGCCGGTTACCGCTTGGACGACGGAGCGGCGAGACCCGCTACCGCGGCACCCGAGGCTAGGGTATTCGTTGCGGCACAACGGATGCCGTTGAAGATGCCAGACTGGTGCGCCTCGGGTGCGTCATCGGCCGAGAACCCAACCTCGCGCAGTTCGCAGATCTGCCGATCGGATGGTTCCCCCACCGCTCATCAGCTGACCAACCCTGGACCAGAACGCCGTGCAACTCTTGAGCGGTGTGCGATTCGCCACCGCATTCGCTCTGAGAATCAGATACTTTGCATTGCAACGATTTCGGATCGAGCGACTGCTCGATCACGGTGTGCGGCGAGCGGCGCTCTGCGCGGCCCGACGGTCGACTTCGGCGAGAGAGTATCCACGCCGGATTCCACTGCCCGTCCTCGCGAACGAGTGGCAGCCCGATGTCGCGGTTGTGCACCCGCTCGGCGGCCGATGTGCCACCATCGAAAGTAGCGCGCCCGGCACGGCGCCGACACCGCCCGCGACGACGAGGAGCATCCGGTGAGCGGACCC
>CAZEHT010000179.1:0-1512 GCA_964511995.1 uncultured Mycobacterium sp. | reverse complement strand
CCGGCACGGCGCCGACACCGCCCGCGACGACGAGGAGCATCCGGTGAGCGGACCCTACTCCGGCAGCTGGCAGCCCGATCCCGAAGGCCGTTACGATCTCCGGTGGTGGGACGGCCAGCAGTGGACCGACCAGGTGGCACACCAGGGCCAATACCTGCGCGCGCAGCTGGGTGCCCCACCCGCTGATACAGCTCCAGGCGAGCCCGCTCCCGCCCAGGCGGTACCCGTAAGCCCGCAGCCGGCGGGCGACGCCGGCTTCGCCGGTATCACCGGCGACCTGGTGGACGGACGGTTCAGCGAGAAGGAAGCCAAGGCGATCGCGAACCAGAACGCCAAGATGCTGCGGGTGCGCCTCGGCGAACCGTTCATGGCACGACAGGGTTCGATGGTCGCCTATCAGGGCAACGTCGACTTCGCGTTCGAGGGCGGCGGCGCATCGAAGTTCATCAAGAAGGCACTGACCGGCGAGGGCCTGCCCTTGATGCGCTGCCAGGGCCAAGGCGACGTCTTTCTCGCGGACCGCGCCAACTACGTGCACCTATTGCAGCTCACCAACGCCGGCCTGTCGATCAGCGGGAAGAACGTGCTCGCCTTTTCGTCGGGCCTCGACTGGAACATCGAACGCGTCAAAGGTGGCGGCATCGCAACCGGAGGATTGTTCAACACAACGCTGCGGGGCACCGGCTGGGTGGCGTTGACCACCGACGGGCCGCCGGTCGTGCTCAACGCCGCCGAGGCGCCGACGTTCGTGGACACCAATGCCGTGGTCGCGTGGTCTGCGAATCTGCAGACGCAGCTCAAAATGAGTTTCAAGGCCGGCGCGCTGATCGGCCGCGGATCCGGTGAAGCGTTGCAGGTGTCGTTCTACGGCCACGGGTTCGTGATCGTTCAGCCCTCGGAAGGTATTCAGATCCATACGGTGTGAGCGACGGGGACCCGGCGATGACTGGAATCTGCGCTGGCCCACCCGCCGTCGACGACCGGACGAAATAGTTAGCCGAAGACCCGCAATCACCCGCAGATCAGCTAAACCGGTCAGCGCCGGTCCGCTTCCGCCGCGATGTCGGTTCACCCAGGCTGCCCCGCCTGCCTCGTCGCGCGACTTCGGCGGTTTCGCCCTTTCAGCCAGTGGCCTCACCGTCGGCGTTGGCAACAGCACCGCCAAGACCAACGCTCTTTCGGGCAGTGTCGCGATCGCGATCAACAACAGCGACGACGCCGCCGCCCTGAGCTTCGCCCTGGCGATCAACGGAAGTTCGGCCACCACGGGAAGTGGTTAGGCGGATCACGCGATCCGTGGGACCAACAACTCCACCGAGGCCGGGGGTGTCGAGAGTCGTGCGATCGTCACCGCGGGTGACAGCAACAGCGCGACGGCGATCGGCGTGAATGCCATCGCCACCACAGCGGGAAACACGAACTCCGCCAAGGTTAACGGTGTGGAGAGCACGGCCACCGCCGTCGAAGGAACCCGTAATACCGTCGACGTCACCGGCGACTACAGCACCGCCA
>CAZEHT010000178.1:0-4801 GCA_964511995.1 uncultured Mycobacterium sp. | reverse complement strand
TCAGTGCACTCAGTACCAGTACCGCCGGCCCGCGACGGGGCGACCGACCGAGCCCATGATCCAGAACACGGCGCCAATCACCAACAAGATGACGCCGAGGGTCCACAGGATAGGGACTTGCAGCACAAAGCCGAGAATAAGCAGGACCGCTCCCACGGCGATCATGGTGACTCCATTCGATTCGATTGACTCATGACTACGGACTGGGTTGGGGCAGGCGGCAGTCAAGGACCACCGGGTTAACACCTGCGTAGTTCAACGGTCCGGCCAAAACGGTCAGGGCGATGGTTCCGGCAGTCGCACAATTGGACTGTGTGGCTCCGAAGTAGCCGCGCTGGAAACTCGCGATAGCTCCGATGATCAGCCACACCAGAACGATTGCACCGAGCGCACCTCCGACTCTCATTTCGAGCCTCCAATCGCATCGAACCATCTGGCGGAAAAAGGTTACCCCGCCGCTGAATTACCAAACATCGCGCTTACGTGACTGCATCAAATGGCGGCGAATGCCCCGGTCAGCCAATCCGTGGTCAGGACCCGCGTTCGGTCGTCGTTTCGTCGTGCCCTCGCCGCTGCTGGCCGGCACAGACGCCGTTTCACCCCCGCATCATCGATGAGCGAACCATCCGCGGGTAGCCTGCAGGGCATGAGGTGGATATGAGCGATCCACGTCGTCCCGCTGAGTACGACCCGAACGGGCCGCACTGGGCGCAGCCGACTGAGCCGCCGGCGGACTACTACCCCGGTGTGGATCCCGCCTACGGGAACTACTACAGCTATCCCAGCTACATCCCTCCGACGACCACCCGCCCCACCGAGCCGTTGCCGCCGTACTGGACCCAAACCCAGTACCCGCCACCTGTACCGCGACCGGCCGAGCCGCCGCCACCGAAGTCTCCGCGCTGGCTGTGGCTGGCGGCCGGAGCCGCGGTCGTGTTCGTCATCTGCCTGGTGCTGGCCCTGATGATCGCCAACGGATCGTCACGCGAAGACACGCTCGTGGCGCCGCTGCCCCCCATGCCACAGCCGAGCCCCCAGGTTCCGCTGCCAACAATTGAGATCCCGACGTGGACGCCGACCGCACCGACGCCGCCACGCAGGAATCCGACCATCACGACCGAACCAACCGTGCCCGTGGTGCCGCCGCCCATCGGTGAGGTGCCTCCGACCACGCAGGCGGCCGCAACCGAAACCGTGGTCTACAACGTCAGCGGCGTCGGCCGTGCTATCAGCATCACCTACGTTGACACCGGCGGCATGTTGCAGATGGAGTTCAATGTGGTGCTTCCGTGGTCTCGTGAAGTCGTCCTGACACCATCGGCGTCCCGGGCCGCCAGTGTCACGGTGATCAACGTGGGTCGCGAAATTAACTGCAGCATCACACTCAACGGCACCGTAACGCGCCAGCGGACCGGCAGCGGCCTGACCATCTGCTCGTCGCTGGGCAGTTGAGCGGCCCGAGCCGCGACTGCCTTTATGCCCGTCGATGTTCGCGTCTATGTGGCGCCGGCGAACGCACCCCCAACACAGCCAAGAGACCCGCACCCAGGACGACGCACAGTCCGGCCAGTCCAGCGCGGTCGCTGCCGAAAGTGTCGACGAACACGAAGAACAGAAACGGCGCCAGGAACGACACCGCCCGGCCGGTCATCGTATAGAGGCCGAACACCACCCCTTCCCTGCCGTCGCCGCACATCCCGAGCAGCATCGTGCGTGCCGACGATTGGGTCGGGCCGACGAACAGACACAACAGCAGACCGAATACCCAGAACGCGGATGGTCCCGACAACACCAGCAGGACCGATCCCACCGCCATCATGGCGGTAAGTGATCCGACGATGACCGGCTTGGGGCCGATGACGTCGTCGACGTACCCGCCCAGCACCGCCCCAACGGCGGCTACCACACTGGCGGCCACCCCGAAAAGCAACACATCTGCCTGCGAGACGCCGTAGACCTTCACGCCCAGAACCGCCCCGAACGCGAACACGCCCGCCAGGCCGTCGCGGAAGACCGCACTGGCCAGCAGATAGAACACCAGGTTGCGGTCACGACTCCATTCCGCACCGAGATCCGACCATGCCTTCCGGTACGCGGCGACGGGTCCCACCCGCCCGGGCGAGACCGCACCGCGGATCGCGAAGCGACGAGCACCGATCAGCAGCGGCGATGCGAACAACGCGAGCCACGCGGCCGCAAGCAACATCGCCCACCGCACGTTGCATCCGTCCTCGATCGGTAGACCGAGGAACCCCCGGGCGGGGCCTGAGCCGGACATGAATCCGGCGTATACCGTCAGCAGCAACAAGATACTGCCCAGATAACCCGCAGCCCAGCCCCACCCCGAGATGCGGCCCACGGTCTGCGGCGTCGAAAGCTGGCGCAGCATGGCGTTGTACGGAACAGTTGCCAACTCCATGCACGCAGCGGTCGCGGCGAGCAGCGCCAGCCCGGCGAACAGGTACGACGCGTCCGTGCGGATCGCGCTCATCGCACCCGTAAACAGCACCGCGACCGACGTGAACAACATCAGCGCCACGCCACGCCGCCGCGAGTCCTGGATCCAGGCCCCGATCATCGGGGCAAACACCGCGACCGTGACCCCCGCGATCGCCAGTGCACGCCCCAGCCAGCTTGCCGACGAGACACCGCCGTCCATCCCGGTGCCGACGGACTCGGTCAGATAGACGGAGAAAACGAACGTCACCGCTATCGCGGAGAGCCCGGTGGCGCCGCAGTCCCATAACGCCCACTCCACGATCCGGGACGTGTTAGGTGTGCCCGGTCCCGTCGCGGCGGTGGTCATGCCGGGCACTTTAGCGACGCGGGCATGTCTACCATGACCGCATGCCTGTACCCCTTCCCAGTCGGAACGCGCGCGCCGTCGTCACCGGCGGTTCGCAAGGAATCGGCGAGGCGCTCGCAGCCGAACTCGCCGCCCGCGGCCACCACCTCATCATCACCGCCCGCCGTGCGGACGTATTGCGTGACGTCGCCGCCAAGATCACGGGCAGGTACGGAGTGGAGGTCGAGGTGCGCCCCGTCGATCTGACGGACGCGTCGACCCGCGCCGACCTTGCCGCGGAACTCGCCGAACGTGATATCTCAATCCTGTGCAACAACGCCGGTACCGCGACGTTCGGACCGGTGTCGGCGCTGGATCCCGATGCCGAGAGAAAGCAGGTCCAGCTCAACGTCGTCGCCGTACATGACCTCACGCTGGCGGTGCTGCCCGGCATGGTCTCGCGCGGTGCGGGCGGCATCCTGATCTCCGGCTCGGCGGCAGGCAACTCGCCGATCCCGAACAATGCCACCTACGCCGCGAGCAAGGCGTTCGCCAACACGTTCTCCGAGTCGCTGCGCGGCGAGGTGAAAAACGACGGCATTCACGTGACGCTGCTGGCTCCCGGCCCCGTTCGCACCGAGATGCCCGATCCCGCCGATGCGTCCCTGGTGGACAAGCTCATCCCCGACTTCCTGTGGATTTCCGCCGAGCACACCGCGAAGGTGTCGCTGGATGCGTTGGAGCGCAACAAGATGCGCATCGTTCCCGGACTGACGTCCAAGGCGATGTCGGTGGCGAGCGGGTACGCGCCACGGGCCGTGGTGGCCCCCATCGTCGGCGCGGTCTACAAGAAGCTCGGCGGCAACTGATCGGGGTCGGCTTCCAGCGGCAGTCAGCCGACCGGCTGCTCCTCCGGGTCGCCGACGTCGACCATCCACCGGACACCGTATTTGTCCGCGCAGCTGCCGAAGTAGTCGCCCCACGCCTGCTTCGCGTAGGACATCTCGACCTCGCCACCCTCGCTGAGTGCAGCAAAGACCCGCTCGCCCTCCGCGACGCCATCGGGGGTGACACACACGTAGTTGTTGTTGCCGAGGATCACTGTTCCCATTGCAGGCGGGACGTCGGAGCCCATGATCATCGAGTCGCCGAGGGGCAGCGATATGTGCATGATCTGGTCGGCTATTTCGGGGTCGGCAGGCGGGGACGTGTCGGCGGGCATATCCGAGAAACGCGTGACGTTGCTGAACTCACCGCCGAAGACCGACTTGTAGAAGTCGAAAGCCTCCGCACAGGTGCCGCTGAAGTTGAGGTAAGGATTGGCCGAGGCCATCGCGATACTCCTCCTGAGTTGTGGTTCTGGGGTCTCTTTCAGACTCCCACCGGCCACTGACACCCGGCAATGTCCTGCCTTAAAAACTTCAGAGCCCGCTCGCCTCGCCGTCGCCAATGTTCCCGACGGCAACTCGGCCCACATGCGCTGTCAGCGCCGGCGCCGGGCCGTGCCGAAGATACTGCGTGTGATTTCACGGCCCAGCACGGTGCCCGCCGACCTCATTGCGCTCTTGAACGCCGGGCTCTCCATCATCTTGTCCAAGAATCCGGGTTGCGGCGGCGCCTCGGGCGCCGGCGGCGGGGGCAGTTTCGGGGCGCCTACGGGCGCGTCGGGAGAGGGCACCGGCGCGGCCTCCACGACGGGAGGGGCGAGCTTGGCGGCCAGCCGCTCGTAGGCCGAGTCGCGGTCGACGGTCTGGCCGTACTCTGCCTGCAGCGGGCTGGCTTTGGCGGCGGCGACGATGGCGTCATTGCCGATCGCGCCCATCAGCGATCGCGGCGGGCGCAGCCGGGTCCAGGAGACCGGAGTGGGTGCCCCCTGCTCGGACAGGACGGTGACGATGGCCTCGCCGATCCCCAGCGATGTCAGTGCCGATTCGAGGTCATAGACGTCGGTCTTGGGATATGTGCGGACCGTCTTCGACAGGGCCTTCTGGTCGTCGGGGGTGAACGCCCGCAACG
>CAZEHT010000177.1:0-4897 GCA_964511995.1 uncultured Mycobacterium sp. | reverse complement strand
TCGGTGCACACGTTCGCCAACACGATCAACACACACGAAGGCGGAACCCATGAAGAAGGTTTCCGCGCGGCCCTGACCTCTGTGGTGAACAAATACGCAAAGGACAAGAAGCTCCTCAAGGACAAGGACCCGAATCTCACCGGCGACGACATCCGCGAAGGGCTCGCCGCCGTCATCTCGGTCAAGGTGAGCGAACCGCAGTTCGAAGGACAGACCAAGACCAAGCTGGGCAATACCGAAGTGAAGTCCTTCGTCCAGAAGGTGTGCAACGAACAGCTGACGCACTGGTTCGAATCCAATCCTGCGGAAGCGAAAACTGTTGTGAATAAGGCGGTTTCATCCGCCCAGGCGCGTATCGCGGCCCGCAAGGCCCGCGAGCTGGTGCGCCGCAAGAGCGCCACCGATATCGGCGGGCTACCCGGAAAGCTGGCCGACTGTCGCTCGACCGATCCGCGCAAGTCCGAACTCTATGTGGTGGAAGGCGATTCGGCCGGCGGCTCGGCGAAGAGCGGTCGCGACTCCATGTTCCAGGCGATCCTGCCGCTGCGCGGCAAGATCATCAACGTGGAAAAGGCCCGTATCGACCGAGTACTGAAGAACACCGAGGTCCAGTCGATCATCACCGCGCTGGGCACCGGTATCCACGACGAATTCGACATCGCCAAGCTGCGCTACCACAAGATCGTGCTGATGGCCGACGCCGATATCGACGGCCAGCACATCTCAACGTTGTTGCTGACGCTGTTGTTCCGCTTCATGCGCCCGCTCATCGAGAACGGGCACGTGTTCCTGGCGCAGCCCCCGCTGTACAAGCTGAAATGGCAACGCACCGAACCGGAATTCGCCTACTCGGACCGCGAACGCGACGGTCTGTTGGAGGCGGGCATGGAGGCGGGCAAGAAGATCAACAAGGACGACGGCATCCAGCGCTACAAGGGCCTCGGTGAGATGGACGCCAAAGAACTCTGGGAAACCACCATGGACCCAGCGGTGCGGGTGCTGCGCCAGATCACCCTGGACGACGCCGCTGCCGCCGACGAGCTGTTCTCCATCCTGATGGGGGAGGACGTCGACGCACGGCGCAGCTTCATCACCCGCAACGCCAAAGACGTGCGCTTCCTGGACGTCTGAGCAGCTGTTGCCGCACAACACGGTGGGCGACTAATGGCGCCCGATCAACCGACGAGGGACAAATGACAGATACCACCTTGCCTCCGGGTGAGGATTCAACCGACCGGATCGAGCCCGTCGACATCCAGCAGGAGATGCAGCGCAGCTACATCGACTACGCGATGAGCGTGATCGTGGGCCGTGCCCTGCCGGAGGTGCGCGACGGCCTCAAGCCCGTACACCGCCGCGTCCTCTATGCGATGTACGACTCCGGATTCCGGCCGGATCGCAGCCACGCCAAGTCGGCGCGGTCCGTCGCCGAGACGATGGGCAACTACCATCCGCACGGCGACGCGTCAATCTACGACACCCTGGTTCGCATGGCGCAGCCATGGTCGCTGCGCTATCCCCTGGTCGACGGGCAAGGCAATTTCGGTTCGCCGGGTAACGATCCGCCCGCGGCGATGCGTTACACCGAAGCACGCCTGACTCCGCTTGCGATGGAGATGCTGCGTGAAATCGACGAGGAGACAGTCGATTTCACCCCCAACTATGACGGCCGGGTACAGGAGCCGACGGTTCTGCCGAGCCGATTCCCCAACCTCCTGGCGAACGGCTCCGGCGGCATCGCGGTGGGCATGGCCACCAACATCCCCCCGCACAACCTGCGCGAACTGGCCGAGGCGGTGTATTGGGCGCTGGAGAACCACGACGCCGACGAGGAAGCCACCCTGGATGCGGTGATGGAGCGGGTCAAAGGGCCCGACTTCCCGACCCGGGGCCTGATCGTCGGCTCCGCGGGCATCGCCGACGCTTACAAGACCGGCCGCGGGTCGATCCGGATGCGCGGCGTCGTCGAGATCGAAGAGGACAACAAGGCCCGCAACTCCCTGGTCATCACCGAACTCCCCTACCAGGTCAACCACGACAACTTCATCACCTCGATCGCCGACCAGGTCCGCGACGGCCGGCTCGCCGGCATCTCCAACATCGAGGACCAGTCCAGCGACCGGGTGGGCCTGCGGATCGTCATCGAACTCAAGCGCGATGCCGTGGCGAAAGTAGTGCTCAACAACCTCTACAAGCACACGCAGCTGCAGACCAGTTTCGGCGCCAACATGCTCGCGATCGTCGACGGTGTACCCCGCACCCTGCGCCTCGACCAGCTGATCCGCCACTACGTCAACCACCAGCTCGACGTGATCGTGCGCCGCACCACCTACCGGCTGCGCAAGGCCAACGAGCGCGCCCACATCCTGCGCGGGCTGGTCAAGGCGCTCGACGCGCTCGACGAGGTCATCGCGCTGATCCGGGCCTCGCAGACGGTCGACATCGCCCGGCAGGGCCTCATCGAGCTGCTCGACATCGACGAGATCCAGGCCCAGGCCATCCTCGACATGCAGCTGCGTCGGCTCGCGGCGCTGGAACGGCAGCGAATCGTCGACGATTTGGCCAAGATCGAGGCCGAGATCGCCGACCTCGAGGACATCCTGGCCAAGCCGGAGCGGCAGCGCGCCATCGTCCGCGACGAGCTGAAAGAGATCATCGAAAAGTACGGGGACGACCGCCGGACCCGGATCATCGCGGCCGACGGGGACGTCACCGACGAAGACCTGATCGCCCGCGAGGACGTCGTGGTAACGATCACCGAAACCGGATACGCCAAGCGGACCAAAACCGACCTCTACCGCAGCCAGAAGCGCGGCGGTAAGGGCGTCCAGGGCGCGGGCCTCAAGCAGGACGACATCGTGGCGCACTTCTTCGTGTGCTCGACCCACGACTGGATCCTGTTCTTCACCACGCAGGGCCGGGTCTACCGGGCCAAGGCCTACGAGCTGCCGGAAGCCGCGCGCACCGCACGCGGCCAGCACGTGGCGAACCTGCTGGCCTTCCAGCCCGAGGAACGCATCGCCCAGGTCATCCAGATCAAGAGCTACGAGGATGCCCCGTATCTGGTGCTGGCCACCCGCAACGGACTGGTGAAGAAGTCCAGGCTGGTCGACTTCGACTCCAACCGATCGGGCGGGATCGTGGCGGTCAACCTACGTGGCGGGGACGAGCTCGTCGGGGCGGTCCTCTGCTCGGCCGATGACGACCTGCTGCTCGTGTCGGCGCAAGGCCAGTCGATCCGGTTCTCGGCGACCGACGATGCCCTGCGACCCATGGGCCGGGCCACCTCGGGTGTGCAGGGTATGCGGTTCAACGCCGACGACCGGCTGCTTTCGCTCAACGTGGTCCGGGAGGGAACCTACCTTCTGGTGGCCACCTCAGGCGGATACGCCAAGCGGACGGCGATAGACGAGTACACGGTGCAGGGCCGCGGCGGCAAAGGCATCCTGACGATCCAGTACGACGGCCGACGTGGCAGTCTGGTCGGTGCGTTGATCGTCGACAACGACAGTGAGCTGTATGCCATCACCTCCGGCGGCGGGGTCATCCGGACCACGGCACGCCAGGTGCGCAGGGCCGGACGACAGACCAAGGGTGTTCGCTTGATGAACCTCGGCGCTGGCGACACACTGTTAGCGATCGCGCGCAACGCCGAGGAGTCCGAGGAAACGGCCGAAGCAGACAACCCAGCGGAGTAGAGAACCGATTTCGACGCCTAGTCGGGCACACGTGAGGAGCATTGGGTGAGTTCACCGAACGAACCGAGCGACACCGGGACCGGTACGGGAGCGGATCCCGCCCAGCAATCGGCTGGGGCGCCCCGTCCGGTGGCCGGCCCGCGACTCACCGATTCGGCGGTCGCGGCGCCAGGGGTGCCCGAGGCCGCTCCCCCGGTGACGCGGGCCGCCAACCCGGCGGCCGCTGCTGCTCGGTCCGCGGACTCAGCCATCCCCCCGTGGCAGCGTCCCGGAGCTCACGCCAAACAGCCCGATCCGCGTCCGTCGCCGGAGCCCAGGCATGCAGAGACTCCGGCGCGCGCCGAGCAACGGCCCCCAGTGGCCAACCCCATCGTCAACCCCATGGCCAATCCACCGGCCGACCAGCGGCCCACCGTCGTCACCCCAGCTGTCGTCACACCGCCAGTAGCGCCCAACTCGCACGCGAATCGCTACGTCACGGGCACCGCGGCACCCGCCGCGCCGCAGGCGCCCAAGTCCGGTGGGTCGGATCCGGGGCCCGCCGCTGCTCGCACCGAGATCACCCGGATCGCTGAACACTCCAGCGAGCTTCCGGACCTGTCCGGTCCCCCGCCGCGCTCCGCCCAGCAGCGTGGTGAGAGCACGTCGGCCTCGAAGGCAATCCGGAGCGCCGGCCGGATCCAGGTAGGCGCACGCCCGAATGCGGGGCCCGTGCGGGCCACCATGCAGATCCGCCGTATCGATCCGTGGAGCGCGTTGAAGGTGTCGCTACTGCTGTCAGTGGCGTTGTTCTTCGTCTGGATGATCGCGGTGGCGATCCTTTACCTGGTGCTCGGCGGCATGGGGGTGTGGAGCAAGCTGAACAGCAACGTCGGAGACCTGCTCACCACGGCCAGCGGTGGCGGCGGCGAGTTGGTCTCCAGCGGCTCCATCTTCAGCGGAGCCCTGATGATCGGTCTGGTGAACATCGTGTTGTTGACGGCGATGGCCACTATCGGTGCGTTTGTCTACAACCTGATCACAGACATCGTCGGCGGTGTGGAGGTCACCCTGGCGGACCGGGACTGACCGGCAGGCGGCGGGCCGGCGGGTTTGGGAGCGGCGGTACCGGTGCGGTAATCTCGTCGCTCGGCTATGCACAAACACGGGCCTATAGCTCAGGCGGTTAGAGCGCTTCGCTGATAACGAAGAGGTCGGAG
>CAZEHT010000176.1:0-4909 GCA_964511995.1 uncultured Mycobacterium sp. | reverse complement strand
GCGTTCACCTCACTGAGCCGGACGACGCACACATGGCGGCACGGGGCTGTTCGGGTCTGCGTAGCGACACGTCTCGCTGGTCACCGCGGGGGGTGGTCACCTAACACGGGGTACGACGGCGGGATATATCTATAACCGCGCATCAGACCAATTCCGGGTTGTCACCCACCGCCAACGCCTCACGGATGCCAACTGCCGTTGGCTCGAACAACCTGTTGGAGGCTGCTTTCGACGCCATCGTCCACGCTCCGCTGGACTAAAGGCACCGTCGGGTGGCGGTCAGGACGTGGTCGACTGTGCGAGCGTAAGTGTGCCGGGTTGCCTCGAGGGAATCGCTCATAATGTTGTAGCCATGATCGACACCAGGGACTTCGTAGTACTCAATCAGCGCGCCTACCTCATCGAGCTTTGCTGCGTACCTGCGGGCTTCGCCTCGGAGCCGGTCGTGTTCAGCGGCGATGATCAACGCCGGCGCGATCCCCTCGAGTCCGTCGGCGTTGCATCCCCACGCGGGCGACGCCAGCGGGTCGCGTCGCTGCATCGGGTCGGGAATGTAGGCGGTGTCGAACACCTCACCCATCCACGGCTTCATGATCGCGCGGCTACCCACCGTCGATGGCTTGTCCCGAGTGGGGGCCACTAGGTCCAGCGGGGCGTAGTGCACTACCTGCAGCGCGATCGCCGGACCACCGTTCGCCAGGGCGAGGCGGGCTGCCGCGGCGCTGAGGTTGCCCCCTGCGCTCTGGCCGCCGACGCACAGCCTGCTGCCGTCCCAGTCCCGCTCGGGATCCGCTGCCCAGCAGACGATGTCGTAGATCTGTTGTGGCGCAGCGGGAAAGCGATATCGTGGCGCGAGCACGTAGTCGGGATTGATCACCGCCACACCGGCGTGCGTGGCCAGATATCGGCACCACGGGTCGTCCTGCTCGGGGTGGCCGACGACGAAACCGCCACCGTGCACATTGACGTAAACGGCCGCATCGGATGAATCCTCGTCCGAGGATGGCGGGTGGTAGACGGTCGCAGGCACTTGCCCGTGGCGTGTCGGAATGCGGTGACTCGTCGTCCGACAGGTCAACTCGGGAAAGCTGACCGCTGATTTTGCCGCGGGTCTGATCGTTGACGCGAATGTGCGTGCGATCGTGTCGGCGATCAAGGGCCGGGAAAGGATGGACATCAGACCTCGTTCGGTATCAGTGAGCGTGCAGCGGTGCCGCGAACGACCTCCTCAGCGACCCGGGCGCAACGAGCGGCAACAGGGCAGCCAGAAGTTTACGTTTTATTCCCTGGAGATTTCGCGTGAGCTCGATGTCGACTCTCGTGCCGTTGGCCAGCGGCACGCGCTGAAACGTCCATCCCCCGCCGGGCCCGAACACCTTCGACTCGTCAGTGGTGACCGTGACGCCGCCGCGTTCGGTGTCCCAGTCGTAGCGGGCGCGCTCCCACGCCGCAGCGGTTCCCTCGGTGATTTCGGCCCAGGTGTCGCCGATGGCGTGGACCTGGAAGTGTGCGGCGTCGATGGTTGGCCATTGTTTGGGGCGGGACGGTCCGAGGTCGGTGAGCACCGCCATCAGTTCCGGCGGGGTGAGGGTTGAGGTCATGGTCAAGCGGATGACGGGCATGGCGGCCTTTCTCGGTTGATGTGCGGATACGGGTCGGGTGGTGCTCAGATTGCGGCCCAGCCCCCATCGACGGACAGGAGCGAGCCGTGGACGTTGGCGGCGGCCGGTCCGGCCAGGAACACCACTGCCGCAGCAACTTCGGCGACGCTGCTCATCCGGCCCGATGGCAGTTGTGCCAGTACGGGCGCTATCGCCCCGGCGTACTCCTCGCTTCGGTCGGTCGCGATGGGGCCGGGCGCCACGGTGTTGACGCGGACCTCACTGGGCCCATACTCGGCCGCCCACGCCCTGGTCAGCTGGTGGACGCTGGCCTTGGTGGCGCCGTACAACGCCGATCCGCTGGCACCGACGATGCCGGCGATCGAGCCGATGTTGACGATGGCGCCATCGCCGCGCTGTGCCATCGCCGGGGCCAGCAGTCCGGTCAGCAGGAACGGCGCGACGACACTGACGCCGAACGCCGCGTTAATCTGCTCGGCGGTGACGTCGGAGGTGGGTGCGGGCTGTATCAGCGTCGCGACGTTGTTGACCAGGATGTCGAGTCGGCCACCGACGGCCTCGATGGCCGACGCCGCCAGGTCGGCGATGGCATCGGCACCGGCGGAGAAGTCCACCGGAATGAAAGTTGCTCGGCCCCCGTCGGATTCGATCTGCGCGACGACCTGCTCGCCGCGAGCCCGAGTGCGGCCGGTGACGATCACGTGAGCGCCGGCGGCGGCGAGGGCGGTGGCGATGCCGGCCCCGAGCCCGGACGTGGAACCCGTCACCAGCGCGGTGCGGCCGGTCAGGGTGTTGTCGGTCATCGTCGTGTTCCCTTCTGTCGGTGCACATCGGCGATCGCCGACGCGAAGTCGTGGGGTGCCTCCTGGGGCACGTTGTGGCCGATACCGTCGAGGAGGCGGTGCTCGTACCAGCCGGTGTACAGGCCGCGGTACGCGACGCCGTCCTTGGTTGCGCCGTCGAAGTCGCTGGCGATGGTGATGGTCGGCACGGTGATCGCGGGTTTGGCCGCCAGTCGCTGTTCATCGGCGTCATAACGCGTTTCGCCGGGTGCGAGGCTCTGACGCCAGCGGTAGTTGTGCACGACGATGTCGACGTGGTCGGGATTGTCGAAGGACGCCGCGGACAGTTCGTAGGTGTCATCCGCGAACTGCCAGTCAGGAGAAGCCAACTGCCAGATCAGCTTGTTGAAGTCATGGGTGTTGCGGCGGTATCCCATTTCGCCGCGCGGGGTGGCGAAGTAGTACTGGTACCACCAGCCGTGCTCGGCTACCGGCGGCAGGGGCTCGCGGTTGGCGGCCAGGTTGACGATGATGTAGCCGCTGACCGCGACCAGTCCGGAGCAGCGTTGCGGCCAGAGCGCGGCGACGACGTTGGCGGTCCGGCCGCCCCAGTCGTACCCCCCGAGAATCGCGCTCGGGATGTGCAGCGCATCCAACAGGTCGATGACGTCGTGCGCGAGGGCGGCCTGCTGGCCGTTGCGGACGGTGTCGGCCGACCGGAAGCGCGTCGATCCGAACCCGCGCAGATGCGGGATGATGACCCGAAAGCCATTGTCGACCAATGTCGCTGACACGTCGGCGTAGCTGTGGATGTCATACGGCCAGCCGTGTAGCAGGATGACGGGCTGACCGTCGGCGGGTCCAGCTTCGACGTAGCCGACGTTGAGTTCGCCCGCATCCACGTGTTTGACGGGACCAAGGTCGTGCGCGGGAGCAGCGGGCGGCGGCGCAGTGGCTGGTATCGACGTGGATGTGCAGGCAGTAAGGGCTGCGAGACCCGCGCCGAATGCGGCCACGCGGCCGAAAGATCTTCTGTCCAAATTATTCACAGCGAGTGTTCCTTCCGGATCATGTCGGCGGCACGCTCCCCGATGACCACGCACGGCGCCATGGTGTTACCGGTGGTGACGCGCGGCATGATCGAGCCGTCGGCGATGCGGAGTCCGTCAATGCCGTAGACCTTGAGGTGGGCGTCGACCACCGACATCGCATCGCGGCCCATCTTGGCGGTGCACGTTTGGTGCCAGTAGCTCGACGCGGCATCACGAACGAACCGCTCCAACTCGGCGCCGTGGAGATTGCCCGGCATGACCTCGCGTTTCACGAAGGACTGCAACGGTTCTGAGTTGCCGATCTCCCGGCAGAGTTCGACGGCAGCGACTGCGGCTCTGACGTCGTCGGGATGGGAGAGCATGTTGGCGTGGATGTCGACCGGGTCCAGCGGATCCGCCGAGCGCAGCCGAATACACCCGCGGCTCTGTGGGCGCACCACTCCCGCGAACAGCGTCCACCCGTGCTCGGGAAGCCCGAAGCGTGCGATGTTCTCTGCGCTGGACTTCGGCACCTCCGCCTGGCAGGTCTGCAGATCCGGTGCGTCCAGACCGGTGCGGCTGGTGGCGAAGTAGGTGACCTCCGAGGCGTTGTTACGGGGTGCCAACGGCTCTCGGTGCTCCCAGACGCAGTCGAAGCCCGGATGGTCCTGCAGATTTCGGCCCACACCGGGCAGGTGCGCTTTCAGGGGGATGCCGAGGCGGTGCAGCTCCTCTGCCGGTCCAATGCCCGAGTGCATCAACACCTTCGGGGTGTTGACGGCGCCGGTGGACAGAATCACTTCGGTGCCCGCGGCGATCTGCCGGACCGAGCCCGCCTGCAACAGTTCGACGCCGGTGGCGCAGCTGCCGTCGGCGGTGATCCTGGTGACCAGCGTGTCGGTGACGACGTCGAGGTTCGGTCGCCCCAGGACCGGCCGGACATAGGAGTCGAACACCGACTGACGGCGACCCGCCCGCGCGCGGATGTCGGTGATGGCCACGCCGGCGCGGAGCTCCATCATCCGTCCGTTCTGGTTCTCGAACACCGGGATGCCGGCACCGCGAGCGGCCGCGACCGTGGCGGGCGCCAACGGGCTGGGATCGGGAGCGGGCTCGACGTAGACGAGGCCACCGGTGCCGCGGTAGTCCGGGTCGGGCGTCCCGTGGAAGTCCTCGATGCGACGGTAGATGTCGAGTACCGCCTCGTAGCCCCAAGCCTTGTCGCCGGATTCGAAGGCGAAGTGGTCCCAATCGTCCTTGTGGCCACGCGCCCAGACCATCAGGTTGATGCTGGATCCACCGCCGAGCACCCTGCCCATCGACAACGGCACGGAACGCCCGTTGACGTCGGCGCTGGGCACTGCGGTGAATCCCCAGTCCCGTTCGGTGCCGAGGTTGAGCGGCCACTGCTCGGCTGCGGTGATACTCGGTACCTGGTCGCTACCGCCCGCCTCGACCAGAAGCACTGATAACG
>CAZEHT010000175.1:0-5087 GCA_964511995.1 uncultured Mycobacterium sp. | reverse complement strand
AACGGTCTTTCACGCCGCTCACGCAACCGCCCGCTTATGGCCGAGACCGGGTCCCAGTGAACGGCAGGTCTGGAGCAGCCCAGTTTCAAGCATGTGATCCGCGCACTTCGACGCGCGACCAGGACCGCCGGCGTCAGCTCTTGGATCAGGCTGCCGGTCAGCAGTCGTTCGTGGCCGGCAAGTCCCGGCCATCAGCGGTCGCTTGTGACAGGCGGCTTCCCGGCACCGGGCTTGACGCTCACGAACGCCTCGACAGGCTGGCGCTTGGCCGTGGCCTTGACGTTGATCGCATGCCAGACCACAAACCGGTCGAAGAAAAAATCCGAGTTGGTGTCGGCCATGGTCACCAACGGCCGCGACAACATCGTGCCCAGTCGCGACTGAAGTCGAAAGGTTTCAGGCCGCCGGCCGCATCGCCGACGCCGTGAAGAACGTGCTCGCAGCGAAAAAGCGGCCGGCGCGGTCACGGGCTTCGAGGTCTGCAAGCCAGGCGTTAGTCGCTGCGGCCGGTGCACGCCCGAGTTCCGCCGCGCGCTGCACTGCCGGCGCCAGACCCATGCGACGCACCCATTCGCCAAAGCTCGTGCTCGGCGCGCCGAACATCCGCACCTCTACATCGACAAGGCCTACATCGACGAAGAGGCCGCGCAGCCGACGCCCGATCCAGGCGCCCGGCACCGCCTCGGCGGCGGTGGCGAGCAACGTGCGCGTGAGTTCCGGGTCAGGCGCGTCGACGATGGCGCTGCCGAGGTCCGCTTCCGTGACCACGATGCGCCCGCCAGGCTTTGTCACGCGCGCCATCTCGACCAGCGCCACCCGGGGGTTGTGCAGAAAGATCAACACCCGATCGGCGCGCGTGGCGTCGAAAACCGCGTCGTTGAATGGCAGCTTGTGCGCGTCGCCTTCGTGTAGTACTACGTCGAGCGAACGGTGGTGACAGCGCCGACGCGCTTCTTCAAGAAGCGTACGGCTGCTGTCGAGGCCGGTGATGCGTCCGGCGTCGCCGATCCGTGCCACCAGCCGCTCGAACACCGCGCCGTGGCCGCAGCCGACGTCCAGCACCGAAGCGCCTGGCTCCAGACGCAGCAGATCGATGCCGGCCTCGATCATCGGCGCCAGGCCACGCTGGAACCCGTCGAGGAATGCGACATAGGCGGCTGGGTCGGCCGTCGCGTCGACATCGGCGAAACCGGCGATGCCGCTTGGTGGCAGAGGGGCGCTGGGGTCGAGCATGGTGTGGTCCTCTTCAATCAGGCTTGATCGCTGCGCCGCGGATGACCAGCGCCCAGCGCTGGACTTCGAGATGGATGAACTCCCGCGCCTGCGCTGGTGTGTTGCCCACCGGTACGGCGCCGAGCTGGCGCATACGTTCGACCGCTTCAGGCGAGCGCATCACCTCTTGCACCGCGAGCGCGATCTTGTCGACCACCGCGGCCGGCGTCAGAGCCGGGGCCGCGAGCGCCAGCCAGCTGTCGGAGACGAATCCGGGCAGCGTCTCTTGCACCGTGGGCACGCCGGGCAGTTGTGACAGGCGCTCGGCGCTCGCCACCGCCAGCACCTTCAGCCGACCGTCCTTCACCATGGGCATCACGCCGGTGAGGTTGGCGAACATCAAATCGACGCGGCCGGCCACGAGGTCAGGCAGCGCACTTGCAATGCCCTGGTACGGCACGTGAACGATGTGCACCTGGCCTTGCACCTTTAGCAGTTCAGCGCTTAGGTGCGGCGTGCCTCCGTTGCCGGTAGAGGCATAGCTCAGCCGGCTAGGGTTCACCTTCGCGTATTCAAGCAACTCGCGCAGGTTCGATGCCGGCAGCGCGCGCGTCGTGACGAGAAGGTTCGGCATCGTGGCCAGCACCGTCACCGGCACGAAGGCAGCAGGGTCATAGCCGAGCTTGGCGAACAAGCTCTGGTTTATTGCCAGCGGTGGAGGCGGCGTGATCAGCAGCGTGTAGCCGTCGGCTGGCGCACGCGCGACGAACTCTGCGCCAACGTTGCCGCTTGCGCCCGGGCGGACATCCACAAGCACGGGCTGGCGCCAGCGTTCTCCAAGCCGCTCGGCAACGAAGCGCGCCAAGTCCGAGACGCCGCCGGCCGAATACGGGAACACCAGGTGGACTGGCCGATTCGGATACTCGTCGACCGGCGTGGTGTGTGCCGGCCCCACGGCAGCCACTGTGAGCAGGGCCAGCACGGTGCGTAAGGTTTGCATGAGCACGACTCCTTGGAGATCTGCTCGATGCTGGGCCTCGCTACGCTGACTGTCACGAGTCCGATGTCCCGATCGCTGCGGGACGACTGACCCGCTCGCCGGCCGCTCAATGCGCCGACGGTGCGCCGAAGCCCGCTTCGCGCGCCTTCACGATCGCCGCCGCGCGCGTGTGCACGTCGAGCTTGCCGAGGATCGCTGAGACGTTGTTGCGCACCGTCTTCTCGCTCATGCCGACACGTTCCCCGATCGTCGCGTTGTCGAGTCCTCGCGCGAGTTGTTCGAGCACTTCGCGCTCTCGCCGCGTCAGTTCGTCGAAGCTTTGCTGCCGCAGGATCGACAAGGCAGTCGGGGCGGTAAGGAACGCGTCGAGTTCCACCGCGAACTGAGCGAGCGCCGGCTCGCCGCGCAGCAGCGCGTGGTTGCGGCTGTCCAGCGGCACGAAGCGCGACCCCGAGATCGCCGCCGCCAGCAGTCGGCCCTGCTCGAAGGGCACCCGCGTGTCGCCGCGGGCGTGCAGCACCAGCGCCGGGCAGGCCAGGCGGGGTGCCAGCGCACGCAGGTCGGAACGGTGCAGTTCGCGCATAAAGCGCGATGCGTTAGCTGGCGACGCCATGCGGCGCAACAGTTCGTTGAGCGCATGAAATTGCTCGGTGCTGCCGTCGGGTACGTACTGAGAGGTGTAGAGCTGGCGGAACGCCGGATCGTCCTTGCCCCAGCCAACCTCGACAAGGCGCAGCAAGGTCTCGGCCTCGGCCTGCGCTTCCGGCGTCGTGGCTCGCGCGATCTTGCCCTGGATGAAGGCACCGTACAGCACCAATCGGGTCACACGCTCGGGATGCCGGATCGCGTAGTTGATGGCGACGGCCCCACCCCCGGCAAGGCCCATCAACGCGAAGCGCGACAAGCCCACGGCCTCGACCACGGCCTGCAGGTCTTCGACTTGTCGCTCGAGCGAGAAATCGTGCACCTCGCGGTCGGACAAGCCCATGCCGCGCGAGTCATAGCGAACGAGTGTGCGGCCGCGGCCGATCTCGCCCAGCATCCCCCCGAGCACCGGGTGATCGGCATCGATCTCGAGGCTCGACGCCAGGTGCACCGACTTGACGAGCGGCGGGCCGTCGCCCGCCGCTGTATAGGCGATGCGCGTGCCATCGCGACTGATGCAGAAGTGGATCGACGTTGGGCTGTGCACCGCCAAGTCTAGCCCGCGCTTTCGAGAGCTGCATTCATTGTTTCGCCACCATGTGTCCTCGGCCCTCTTACAAGTTGAGCTGCAGTGCTGGCCGGTCCACTTCGTTGAAGTCAGCCTCTGGCGCGTGCTGTCGCAGCGCGCTAACCGCTCTATGGGATCCGAGGTGCACTCACCCCACAAACAAGCGTAGGACGCACTACCAACGCTACGGCCGCTTTGTGGAAGTCAGATTCACAGGTGCCAAAACCGCAGTGGGTCGCGGGCGGGTTCTCGCTGCGCTGATCAATTCGACCCGAACCTGCCAGTCAATGCGCATCGCCATACAACCGACGCCCGTCTGCACTGCGTACTTGCCTTCAGCCGTCGCTGGCAAGGAGCGGTTGCAGGGTACCCCAATCGTTCGCGCTCCCGGCTTCGACGGATAGTCGTGTTGGTGGAGTGGAAGGCCAACAGCACATTGCCACCGCGCAATGATCAAGCCACCGGAATGGGAAGACAGTCCGAGTAGTCGGTCGGGTTGACGTCAGCGCGTTGACCTCGCCAGGGAAGGACGGTTCTTGCGATAGGAGTTCTTCAGAGCAATCTTGCCGTCCCGAAGAGTGAACAGGTCACAACCATGGACTTCCACTCGCGTTCCGTCCGCGCGTGTTCCCGTAAATGTCCACTCCGACACGGCCCGGTCTGCGTGGACAAAGTGACGGGCATTCCCCCAGTGAGCATCGGGAAAGACTGCCCAGACTTCTGCGAATCCTGCTCGGACCGCCGCGCTTCCCACATACCGGGTACCACAGACTTCCTCGCCGGCTGATGACTCGAAGACGCAATCCTCTGTCATGAACGACATGAGCGAATCGACATCGTGGCGATTCCATGCGTCGGCAAAAGCTTGCAAGACGTCCACGGTGACTTCAGGAGCTGCCGTCTGCATGATTCGTGACCTCCGGTTGGAATGTGTACTTGTGCCGAGCGAACCGAGGCAAGGCTCTTACCCGACCCGCTGACGTGGAGCCTATCAGTCAGCCAGCAACCGCGTCGCCGATCGGCCGCAAGGCGTGCCTTCGGGGCGCGTGCATCGATCGAGGAATGCCGTCATCGCGGTTTCGACATTCGAAACCTTGCCGTCGTGGCGCACCGCCACGCTGTCGGCCGGGTAGAAGTGTGGCGCACCCGGCACCTGCCAGGATTCGCAACCGACAGCGGTGGCCTCGAAGTGCTGGCGCATCGCGTTGGCTTGGGCCGCGATGTAGTCGAGATCGTTCTCGCCACACACGAAGAATGCCGGAGGCAGACCCTGGCCCCTCACCACCAGCCGCGCGAGTTCGCTGTGGCCCATATACCCGGACAACGAAACTACGGCCGCGGCTGGTAGGCGTTCGCCGTAGCAGGCATTGAGGGCCGTGCGGGCTCCAGCAGAAAAGCCGCCGATGGCGATGCACATAGGATCAATGCCCAGAGTTTGCGCCTGTGATTGCACAAAACCAAAGGCCTTTGCCATGTCGTCCGTAGCAGCCTCCATCCCCGCCCAGACCATCTGCGCGTCCGCCGGCGGCAGGCCAAGCACCTTGCGCACATGTGCCACGCGCGACAGTGGAATGTCCTGCGGGTTCGCGATCACCGGTGTGGTCCCCGGGTCGGGATCCTCCTGCACCAGACGGTAGTCGATCGAGAAGGCCACGTAGCCGC
>CAZEHT010000174.1:0-5169 GCA_964511995.1 uncultured Mycobacterium sp. | reverse complement strand
CGGCTCCGGCTCCGGCTCCGGCTCCGGCTCCGGCTCCGGCTCCGGCTCCGGCACCAGTGATTACTAGCGCTGGGACAGCCGCCGGAACGGTGGGTAAGCCGTTCTCGTATCAAACTGTCGCAACCAACAAGCCGACGGGTTACTACCAAAACAACAGGCCGGCTGGTCTCACCGGAAGTGGCATCACAGGTTTGATCAGCGGCACACCTACGATTGCCGGGACATTCAACATGAATGTCTATGCCTACAACGCCACTGGCACGGGTTCCAAGGCCGTCACGGTCACGATCGCGCCGGCACCGGCACCGGCACCGGCACCGGCACCGGCACCCGACTACACCGGGACAGCATCATTGGCATGGGATGCAGCGGCTGCCCCGACCCTGTCGGGCTATCGGGTTTACTACGGCACGGCCTCGGGCAAGTACCAGCAGGCGATCGGCGCCGGCGCCTGGGCAGGAAACGCGACAAAGTTCAGCGTCTCCGGGCTTCTGAAGGGCGCGACGTATTACTTCAGCGTGACGTCCGTTGATAGCCAAGGTAACGAAAGCACGTTCTCGAATGAAGCGTCCAAGCTCGTGAAATAGCGAAAGCACCGTGGCAAGATGAACACAATCCCGAATTCCAGCCCTTCGCTTGGATCTGTACAGATCAACTTCTCGGCGGCGCATCGTCGCGCCCTGCCTGCTAAGACACTTCTATCGACGTCTGCCCGGCCGGGCCTCCTGACTTTGCTGACCCGCGCGGCGCGCGTCTCACCCATGAGGAAATGTATGAGCTTTGTTGACCGCTTTCGCCTCCCTGGCCTGGGCGCCGTACTTGCGCTAATGGCGCTAGCGCCTTCATCGGCCTTCGCGCAGACATGCGATCAGACGCTGCCTGCCGGCGCAAACGTCGGCTCAGCGATATCGGGTGCTGCTGCCGGGTCCACCATCTGCTTGAACAATGGCAGCTACGGAGGCTTCTCCCTCAATGGAGTCACAAAGAACCCTCGAGTGACCGTGCGGGCGGTGAATCCCCTCGGTGCTTCGATCACGGGAGCCGTCTCCATCAGCGGCAACACCAGTGGGTTCACGTTCGACGGCTTCAACTTCACGAACATCAGCATTAGAGGGGCCAGCACGCGCGAGTTGACGTTTCGGAACTACAACCAGACTGGTAAGCTACTGATCGACGGAGTGACCACAGCGACTCCCAACATCCTGCTCGAAGACTTTACTCATAACAACGTCTCTGCCACTACGGCGTCAAACGCCCGAATTCACTTCTCCTTCTCTGGGAGAAACAGTCCAGTGGCTACCATCCGACGTGCGACCATCGACGGCGGTTGTGCCGATGGCATCCAGTCTGGCGTACCCTTCATCATCGAGGACTCTCGACTGATGAACATGCAGGTGGGCAACTGCCCGAACGATCCGCACACCGACGCGCTGCAACTTTATGGCGGCCCATTCGCTGGCACGATCATTCGGGGCAACTATTTCTACCGCAATGTCCAAGTGCTAGCGGCCTATGACGGCGTCGACAAGGTGCTTATCGAGAACAACGTGTTTGATCCGGGCCCTGATGGCGAGCGACGCCCTTGCCAGATCGAACTGTACTCGGACGATAGTTCCATTGTTCGACACAACACCGTTGTCTATCGAGGAAACTCATATGGGCACATCTGCCTGGACAGAAAGTCTTCCGATAACGCTGGGTTCGGCACCATTGTTGTAGACAACATCGCCACTTCAATCGTGACGGCCAACGGTTCCTCGATCGCACAACGCTCCAAGAACTTGCTCCGGTCCGGGGCTTCCGGCAGCGACATCACCGGAACCCCCATCTTTGTTGGCGGCGCGACACCAACTTCCTATGCGGGGTTCGAGCTTGCAGCGGGATCTCCCGGAAAAGGGGCCGCGTCGACTCCGGCCGGAAGCGACATCGGCATTGCGAAGCCCACGAGCACGGCGCTGTCTCCGCCTACGAGCCTTCGGGTCGTTCAGTAGTAGAAGAATGGGAAGCATGGACCGTACTTGCCTCCATGCTTGTCAACCATCCGTAGTTCGCGGCACGGCATAGCGCTTCGTCCACTTCTGCTGTCCGCAACTCCACGACAACACAGACCACCAGCGCGCGAGCGCAGCCTTGCGCTCCTGCCGTCGAACTCGATCGCTCGACAGTGCGCCCGGTGCGAGGATCATCAGCCGCATCAGAGCAGAACCCCCGGTGGCCAGCCGGTATGCACGTGCATGGTGCCGCCCATGGTTCAAGATCATGTAGGCGTTCAGCGCCTCACGGATCATCACGGCCGAAAAAGTGCTGCCTTGGGTCGATGAACTGGCGCCGCCGTGATGGACGACCTCGGCAGCCGGAACGTGGTAGATTCTGTAGCCGGCGCGCAAGACCTTGAAGCACAGATCCATGTCCTCGGCATACATGAAGTAGTCGGGCGTGAAAGCGCCCACATCTCGGAACGTCTTCGTCCACATCAGCATGCAGGTGCCCGCCACGGCTTCGACCGCCACGGTTTCCGGGGGCGCGAAATCGCTGGGTGGTGCCCACAACGAGTAGGGCGACAGAACGCGGCGCAGGATCTCCGAGTCAAGAGCTTGTCGCACTGGCCTTGGTAAGGCGTGCACGCTCGATTGCAGCGTCCGGTCGGTGTTCAACAATCGCGGACTGACAATTCCCGCATCGGGCCGGCGCCTGAGTTCTTTCAGAAGAGTCTGCAACGCACCTGGTTGAAGCTCCGTATCGGGGTTCAGCACGAGTACGGCTTCACCGGTCACGCGCGTCAGGCCGAGATTGTTTGCACGACCGAAGCCGATGTTGTCCTTGCTCTGAATGAACTCCACCTCGGGGAATTCGCTTGCGAGCATCTCTGCACAGCCATCGAAAGAGCCACCATCGACAACGATAATCTGCACAGGCAAATCGGAACAGGTGCGCCGGATCGACAACAGGCATTCGCTCAGGAGATCTTTCGAGTTCCAGTTGACGATCAGGATGGAAACGGCGGGTGGGGTTGACATGGGGCCAGCTCGTTTTTGTTGTTTCAGTGGAAGGCGGCTCGGGAGCTCACCAGGCCACGCATACAAGTTCGCTGTAGAGGTTGTCGATCTGATCCGGCGATAGGGAGTCGCTCTTGAACATCTTCGGCCGGGACGATCGGACCACGAAAGAGCCTGCCGGCGGCCCTCCGGAAACCCTCAGTTCCACCAGCGTCATGACCACGCCGTACCGCAACAACAGGTGCCGCCCGAAGACCTTTGCCACGCTGCGAAAAAGGAACGGATTGCTGACGTACAGCACCGAAGCAAACAGCGGGAGATTCTTCCTCCGATCGCGTCGAAAGATGACGTAGCACGGGTCGCCGTCCTGCTCCATCAGAACGTGATGCGCTGCCCTGGCATTGCGATGATCTTGATAGATCTGCACCTGTGGCCCCGTCAGTGCGCGCTCGATGGCGGAGCGTTCCGAGGTGATGCGGATCCTGCCGGGCCATGATGGCCAAGGAATGTTCGGCAGCAGGGCTGTCGCCGTGTCGAGGCGACTGAACTTCAGACGCTCGTTGACGGGAACCGTATTGCCACTGGGCGACAGATCGGTGAAGTGGTAACCGGGCTGCCGCAGCAGTGCCCGCAGCAGCGAGAGGCTGTGCAGGCGATGGGCGGGCAACACACACCAGGCACCGAGGTTGCAGAACCGCTCCGTCCGCGCGTTGACCGTACGGTCCGAATAGAACGCCAGGTACACGCCGACGACGTCGTTCCCGTCAAGAAGCATGAACCCGTGATTCGGCGCATCCACCGGCCAGGGTGTCCGAGCGGTAGCCGCCCACTCCTGACTGCTGATCCGTGTGTTCAGGTGCTGATGCAGGAACGTACCCACCCGGTCCAGATCTGCGGCGGTGATTGCCGACACGGCCGTGCGACTCATCTCAGAGCCCCTGTCCTGCTTTGTCCAAGTCCGCCTGCGGCCTGCGCAGCAGGCTGAGGAGACGACGCTTGAGTGCCGAGGCATGCAACATCCATCGGTACGCACCGATGGCCTTCAGGCGGAACTCGATGGGCCAGTCACTGGGTTCGACGCGGACACGGCCGACGCTGAAGTTCTTGGGGGCGCCGTTCAGACGCTCCGGCTCGATGGTGACCACGTGCGCGTATCCGCATTCCCTGGCGAGCTCCAAGCTTCTGGGTGTATATGCCCCGTGAGGAAAGCTGAACCACCGCACCGGTTGCCCTAGTAGCTCTTCGAGCGCCGCCTTGGAGCGGCTCAACTCGTCTCGCGCTTGCGCATCACCGAGTCGACGGAAGTTTGGATGCGATACCGAATGCGAACCGATTCCGACCAGTGGATCGGAGGCTATGGCTCGAAGCAGTTCCGGCGACGCGACCACCTCGCCCGCATCAGGGTGGGACGTATCGATCCAGCCGGGAGGGCGACCCAAAGACCCTGTCGGCACGAAAATCGTGCAGGGGATGCCGCGGGCGCGCAGTTCCGGCAATGCGTTGTCCACCACGGATACGAATGCATCGTCGAAGGTCACCGCCGACTGGCGTCTGCCGGAACTCCACCGGTCATTGTCTTCAATGTCGACGGGCTCGGTCAGCCGCATCAGCTGGTCCATCTGCGACGCGAACTGGCTGCGCAAACCGGCTGGGATGGCGTGGTAGTAGAGCACGACGCGCTGCGTGCCCGCACGCCGACAAACCATGCGGTTGACCGCGGACGCCAGGACATCGGCCCCCGCGACCGAGAGGCTGACGACCAGCTTGATGATGCGCGGAAGCGGCTTCATGCTTTCTGGGCCGGCCCACGGGTTCCAAGGCGACCGATCGGGTTTGCCCGACCCAGCCTTGTTGAAGTCGAAGGAGTGCTGGCGCTGCCGTCAGTCTGCTCCGCGGCCGAAACTATCTTGGCAACCGAGTACATGGAACTGATCGCGCCGATGTTCAGCCAAAAGAACATCATCGACTGATCGGTGTAGGAAACCGAAAGGCCCGTGACCGTGTGTGCCAGCAGCCCCGCCCCCAGGCACCAGATCATGAAGCGGTGATCACGGAACGCGACCGGACTGTTCGCCACCGTGTTGCCCACCCATATAAAGGCGCGCCACATCATGGCAATGACCAGAACCATCGCTGGTAGTCCTGCAATGGTTCCGATCCAAAGATAGTAGTT
>CAZEHT010000173.1:0-5236 GCA_964511995.1 uncultured Mycobacterium sp. | reverse complement strand
TTCGATTCCCGGCAGCTCCACTCTTGTGATAAGTGGGGCATGGGTTGCACCATGCCCGCGCTGGCACCCCTACAATCACCACCGACCCGACACCGGCATCGGCGGAAAGGCACCCGTCAACGCCTGCGCTTCATAACCTTCCCGTGAAGAAGGCACCGGGTCTCTGGTCGTCGTCTCGTCCCGGAGACACTCCAGCGG
This sequence comes from uncultured Mycobacterium sp., assembly GCA_964511995.1. GTDB lineage: Bacteria > Actinomycetota > Actinomycetes > Mycobacteriales > Mycobacteriaceae > Mycobacterium. The sequence goes on along the minus strand of CAZEHT010000173.1, from coordinate 5,038 downwards.
GCGACGGATAACCAAAGGCTGGAACGACAGTCCAAAAAGCATGCGGGAGATCAAGGGATGACGCGGGCACTGGTGATCGGCTGTGGGGGAACGATCGGCGGCGTCTGGGCCGTGGCCGCGCTGCACGCACTGGCCGAACAGGCCGGGTGGGATCCGCGCAGTGCCGACATCTTGCAGGGCACCTCGGCGGGCGCGGAATTGGTGACGATGCTCGGCGGTGGCGCCACGATCGCCGACCTGGTTGCCATGCAGCAAGGCACCACCGCCGACGAGCGGCTGCGCAAGCATGTTGCGGACGCGCCGCCGAGCTACCCGCCGATTCCGTTCCCCCGACTGCTCAATCCGCGATTACTCGGTACCCAGCGTGGATTGGCCGCCGCCACCGGGATCGCGCCTACCGGCCGCGCCGACGGCAGCTGGTTGCAGAGACTGGCCGACGGGTTCGTTGGGCCCATGGGCTGGGTCGACCATCCAGACACCCGGATGGTGGCCTTTGACTACGAACGCGGTGAGCGCGTCGCGTTCGGTGCGCCGCGTTCCCCCGCCGCCGATCTCGGTGCCGCATTGCGCGCATCATGGGCGGTGCCGGGCTGGATGCCCCCGGTCACCATCGGTGGACGCCGATTCGTCGACGGCGGCGCCGCGTCCACCGCGTCTGTCGACCTGATCGACCCCGCCGAGGCCGACGAAATCTACGTCATCGCGCCAATGGCATCCGAAATGGGTTTCCGCGCAAAGGGATTTGGCGGGATCGTGGAATGGCAGCTGCTTCGCCGACCCATGTCGGCGGGGCTGAACCGGGAGATCGCCACCGTCCGGGCGCGCGGTACCCGGGTGATTACCATACGGCCCGATAACACCGACCTCGCCGGCCTCGGTCCACACTTCATGCGACGGGAGCGCCGTCGAGAAGCATTCGACTCCGCCATGCGCACCGCTCCAACGACGGTACGGCGCGCGATGGCACTCAGTGAGGACTCTCGATGAGGGATCCCCGTATCGTCATCATCGGTGCCGGCCTGGCGGGTATCGCCACCGCATACACCTTCCGGCAGGCTGGCTTCACCAACTTCACCGTCCTGGAGAAGGGTTCTGATGTCGGCGGAGTCTGGCACTGGAATCGCTACCCCGGCCTCACCTGCGATGTGCCGTCACAGATCTACCAGTTCGGCTTCGCGCCCAAGCCGGACTGGAGTCACCTGTGGGCCAGCGGCGAGGAAATCAGGGACTACCATCGCGACGTCGTCGACCGCTTCGGGCTGAACGACCATTTGCAACTCAACACCGAGGTGACCGAGGCGTGCTACGGCGAGCGCGGTTGGACACTGACGACGGCCGCGGGCAACACCCTGACCGCCGATTTCGTCATCTGCGCAACCGGGGTACTGCACCACCCGTTCACTCCGGATATCCCGGGGCTCAAGAGCTTCCGAGGACCGGTGGTGCATACCGCCCGGTGGGATCCGGAACTTCAGACGACCGGCCGCCGGATTGCCGTCATCGGCACCGGATCAACTGGTGTGCAGGTGGTTTCAGCACTGCAACCCGAAGCCGTCACGTTGACTCACTTCGTGCGTTCACCGCAGTGGATCTTGTGGGCGCCGATGACGCTGCGGCAACCACGGCTACTCACCGCTGCCTGGCGACGCTTGCCTGCCCTGCTGGACTTCACTTTCGGGCGACTCCAGTGGGCGTCGAACATCCTCGCCGACATCGTGACGAAGCCGTCTTGGCGCCGCAGCCTGGTGCAGGCGTATGCGCGTGCCTGTCTACGGGTCCAGATCCGCGATCCGCAGTTGCGCTCCCAGCTCACACCCGATTACCAGCCGCTGTGCAAACGGCAGGTCGTCTCCGGTAGTTACTACCGCGCCATCACGGCTCCGAACAGCAGGCTGGTCACCGATCCGATCGTCGAGGTTACGGCGGCCGGCGTCCGCACCGCTGACGGGGAGCATCACGGTATCGATGTAATAGTGCTGGCCACTGGCTTTCAGGCCCACAACTACATGCGACCGATGTCGATTGTGGGCCGTGACGGCATCACGCTCGATGACGCGTGGGTGAAAGGTCCGCGGGCGTACCGCACGACGGCGATCCCCGGATTCCCCAACCTGTTCACGGTCCTGGGACCGAACTCACCAACCGGATCGATCCCGTTGCAGTACTCGGCGGAACTCACGGCCGGCTATATCGTGGCCTGGCTTAAGCGTTTTCGTGCCGGTGAACTCAATGAGGTTGAGATCACCGCGGAAGCCACCGACGAATTCAACACCGCCGTCGCCGAGGCGCTGGGTCCCACCGTGTGGAACACCGGATGCAACTCGTGGTACTTCACGGACGAGGGCACCATTGATCTGTGGCCCTTCGACCGGGCCACGCTCACCCGAATGTTGTCAGCTCCGGATCCGGCGCACTTTCTCATTCGATGACGGCTGACGACGCCGGTGTAGCCGTGGTTGTACTCGCTGGTGAGGATGACGAAGCCGTCGGCGGCGTCGATCCGGCGGGCAAACTCGGCGGCCTCGGGACTTGCCTACTCGCAGGGTGTGGGCATGCGACGTTGTATCGGCATTTCCCACTCGTGACGCGCTTGTCGCCGAACTGTTCGAGCGGCAGATGCGCGAGTACTGTGCCGCTGCCGGACGAGCCGGGCCGCAGACCGATTCCGCCACCGCGTTTCGCGACGTCGTCAGCACTACTGCGGCACCCGAAGCTCAAACCGAGCGTTGGCCGACCAGCTGCGAGGACGCCAGTGCGGGCTGCTTGCCGCCACCATCGAGCGGACCGCGGCCGGCGCTCGGCCCGGTGTGACCTGCAGTTATCTGACGTCGCGTTACTGATGGTCGCCAACGCCGGCTTGATCCACCGCACAGCAGATGACGCACCGGGGCCAGCGGACCCCTCGTCGCCGTTTGGCTCGACGGCGCAGTCGCGACAGAGCGACCCCGGGGCACCGCCTGCACCCTATCAGGATGCAATGACACGAGCGCTCAAGCACCCGTCAGGCTGCGATATCTGGGATCAGAAGTCGCTGAAGTGAGCGGACTCCGCCGAGAATCCGTGTTTATCCCGCAATCACCGTGGTAATCGTCTGTCAATCTGCCCAGCGATGAGAGAGGCACCGAATGACCGAGATCGGCGATGACGCCAAGAACGAGGACCTACAGCGGTCACGGCTTGACCGCAACACAGGCTATCTGACGACTCAGCAGGGCGTCCGGGTGGACCACACCGACGATTCGCTTACGGTCGGGGAACGCGGTCCGACGCTGCTTGAGGACTTCCACGCACGGGAGAAGATCACCCATTTCGACCACGAACGTATCCCCGAGCGGGTCGTGCATGCCCGCGGCGCGGGTGCCTACGGCTTTTTCCAGCCGTATGGCTCATGGCTTTCGGAGTATACCGCGGCGGAGTTTCTTACCCAACCAGGAACGGTGACACCGGTATTCGTGCGGTTCTCGACCGTCGCCGGCTCCCGGGGTTCGGCCGACACGGTACGTGACGTCCGCGGCTTCGCCACCAAGTTCTACACCGAGCAGGGCAACTACGACTTGGTGGGAAACAACTTTCCGGTATTCTTCATCCAGGACGGAATCAAGTTCCCCGACTTCGTACATGCGGTTAAACCGGAGCCGCACAACGAGATTCCGCAGGCGGCGTCAGCTCATGACACGCTCTGGGATTTCGTTGCCCAACAACCCGAAACCCTGCACACCATCATGTGGCTGATGTCGGATCGTGCGTTGCCGCGCAGCTACCGGATGATGCAGGGCTTCGGAGTGCACACCTTCCGCTTGGTGAATGCCCAGGGAGCGGGAACCTTCGTCAAGTTCCACTGGACACCCCAACTGGGCACCCATTCGCTGATCTGGGAAGAGGCGCAGAAGATCGCCGGCAAGGATCCTGACTTCAACCGCCGCGATCTGTGGGACGCGATCGAAGGGGGCGACTACCCGCAGTGGGAACTGGGCGTGCAGCTGGTCCCCGAGGACCACGAGTTCGCCTTCGACTTTGACTTGCTCGATGCGACGAAACTCATTCCTGAGGAACAGGTTCCGGTCCAGCCAGTGGGCAAGATGGTGCTCAACCGGAACCCCGACAACTTCTTCGCGGAGACCGAGCAAGTGGCCTTCCATACCGCCAATGTGGTGCCCGGCATAGATTTCACCAACGACCCGCTGCTGCAATTCCGCAACTTCTCCTACCTCGATACCCAGCTGATTCGGCTCGGCGGCCCGAATTTCGCTCAGCTACCGGTGAACCGGCCCATCGCCGACGTCCGCACAAACCAGCAGGACGGCTATGGCCAGCATGTGGTGCCGGTTGGAAGGTCGAGTTACACGAAGAACACGCTCGGCGGGGGATGCCCGGCGCTGGCGGGCGAGAACGTGTTCCGCCACTACACCGAGCGCGTCGATGGACGTAAGATACGCCTTCGGGCAAGGCAATTCGAGAATCACTATAGCCAGGCCAGGATGTTCTGGCGCAGCATGTCGGAGGTTGAAGCAGACCATATCGTGGCGGCGTACGCGTTTGAGCTCGGCAAGGTGGAAACACTCGCGGTTCGCGCGGCCGTGGTCATCCAACTCGGACGGGTCGACGGTGACCTTGCCGCCCGGGTTGCCGCCAAGCTGGGGATGCCTGAACCCGAGTCCGTGCCAGTCGATGACACGCCGGTGTCGGCGGCTCTCTCACTGCTGAACACCACGACGGACACCATCGCTACTCGCAAGATCGCGGTGTTGGCTGCCCACGGGGTCGATGTCGCCGGCACCGGACTGTTCATCGACGGACTTCGTGAGCGCGGGGCAATCGCCGAAGTGCTGGCTCCGGTAGCAGGCGGCGCGCTGGCGGGGGGAGACGGCGGTGAACTTTCCGTCGATCGAGCGCTCACCACAATGGCGTCGGTGCTCTACGACGGCGTCGTGGTGCCATGCGGTGCAGAAGCGATGGCGACTCTGGCCGAGGACGGCTATGCCCTGCATTTCATCGCCGAGGCCTACAAGCACCTCAAACCGATAGCGGCTTTCGGTGC
>CAZEHT010000172.1:0-5339 GCA_964511995.1 uncultured Mycobacterium sp. | reverse complement strand
GGTGAGATCGGTTCGGGATCGCTGGGCTACGCCGCGACCGGTCAGACGGTCGGTTTTGCGCAGCGGATGCAGACGGTGGCGCCGCCGGGCGGCGTGCTGCTGTCGGAGACGACCGCGACGCTGGTGGAGCGCCTCACCGTCCTCGCCGAGCCAGAACAGTTGTGTATCAAAGGATCTGCCGAGCCGGTACCGGCTCGGCGGCTGCTGCGGATTGGGCAGCGCCGCGTCGCGGGCGGCGAGCCGCCACGGTTGGTGGGTCGGCGGGTGGAGCTGGCGGCGCTGGAGAAGGGCCTGCACCGCGCGTACGCCGGATGCGGCGGTGCGGTGTGTCTGGTGGGCTCACCGGGGGTGGGGAAGAGTCGGCTGCTGCGGGAGGTGGCGGCGCTGGCCACCCGTCGTGGGGCCGAGGTGCACTGGACGTTCTGCGAGTCGCACCAACGCGGAGTCCCCTACCGCGTGGCGGCACGACTGCTGCAGTCGGTGATCGGCGTCGCCGGCCGCGACGGTGGGCAAGACCGCACCCGGGTTCGCGAATTCCTTCCCGATGCCGATCCGCAAGACCTGGTGCTCCTCGACGATCTGCTCGGTATCGCGAACGCGGAAGTCCCTTCGCCCACAGTCGATCCCGATGCCCGGCGGCGCCGACTGACCGCGCTGTGCCGGGCCGCCCTGTTCGCGCCCAACCGACCGGCGCTGTATCTGGTCGAGGATGTGCACTGGATCGACGAGTCGAGCCAGGCGATGCTGACAGATCTCCTGGTTGCGGTCGAGCAAACCCGGACGATGGTGCTGATCAGCTCTCGCCCCGAGCGCGACGGAGCGCTTCCGTGGTTGCCTCGCGCGCGGACGCTGGCACTCTCGCCGCTGCACGATTCGGACATCGGCGCGTTGCTCGCCGAATTGCTGGGTACGGACTCATCGGTCGGCGGCGCGGCGGCGTTGATCACCGCACGGGCAGCTGGCAACCCGTTCTTCGCCGAGGAGATGGTGCGCGAGTTGGTGCAGTGCGGCACGCTGCAGGGGCGATCCGGGAACTATGTGTGCCACAAAGACATTGACGGTATCGCGGTGCCACCCACGGTGCAGGCTGTGATCGCGGCCCGTATCGACCGCCTGGACGACCGCGCCAAGCGAACGCTGAACGCGGCGGCGGTGATCGGCGAGCGTGTCGATGCGCAGCTCTTGGCCGACGTGGGCGTCGAACCAGAATTCGACGAGCTGATCCGCGCGGAGTTGGTCGATCCGGTGCGTCTCGCCGAGGGCGCCGGCTACGTATTCCGGCATCCGTTGATCCGTGCAGTGGCCTACGAATCGCAGCTCAGATCGTCCCGCGCGGAGTTGCACCGCCGACTCGCCGCCGCCATCGAGGCGTGCGGTCCGGAATCAGCCGACCAGAACGCCGCGCTGATCGCCGAACACTTGCGGGCCGCAGGTGAGCCTCGCACCGCGTACGCCTGGTACATGCGTGCCGGCGCATGGGCGGCTAACCGGGATATCGCCGCGGCCGGCATCAGTTGGGGCCGTGCCCACGCGATCGCTGATGAGTTGCCCGCCGACGATCCCGACCGCGCCGCGATGTGCATCGCACCCCTGAGCATGCTGTGCGGGACGGCCTGGCGGGTCCAAACCGACATCGCGGGCCGGTTTGAGGAGCTGCGACGGTTGTGCACCCTGTCCGGTGACAAGGCCGCGCTGGCCGTCGGCATGGCCGGCATCGTCACCGCGAACCTGTTCGATGGCCACGTATCTGAAGCGGCACGTCGGGCGGCGGAGCAGATGGCGCTGCTGGAGTCGATCGGCGAGCCCGAATTGACCATCGGCGCCGGGTTCATGGCGGTTCTGGTGAAGTACCACGTCGGTTATATCGACGATGTGCTGCGCTGGGCGCAGGCGGTCATCGATTGGGCCGATGGTGACCCGGCCAGGGGCGGCCTGATCGTGGGATCGCCGCTGGCGCTGGCTCTGGTGTGGCGCGGTCTGTGTCGATGCTGGCTGGGTGTGGCCGGATGGCGTCAAGACCTCGACGACGCCGTCGCGCTGGCGCGAGGCACCGACCCGGCGACCGGCGCCTGGGTGGTGATTTGGAAGAACCAGGTCGCCACCGGGTACGGGGTGCTACTGGCAGACGACGCCGTGGTGCGCGAACTCGAGGAAGTCCTGCTCGTCGCCGAGCAGGCGGGCGACGACACCGCCTACGGCCTGGTCAGGTACACGCTCGGTGTGGTGCTGGTTTCCCGAGGTGCTGACGATGCGGAGCGAGGCATGGAGCTCATCGAACAGGTCCGCGACATGTGCGTGAACCGGCGGTTCTACCGCAGCGAATTGCCGGTCCTCGACTTCACCGCCGCTCTTGACATCGCACGACGCGGTGACCTCGACAGTGCGATACCGATGCTGCGGGCAGCGGTGAACCAGGTGTTCGACGAGGGGCGCGGGCTGACCTACGGCGTTGCGGGTAGCGCTGGACTGGTCGAGACGCTGCTGGCGCGCGGCACCGACGGCGACGTGCGCGAAGCCCAGCAGGCGCTCGACCGGATGGCGAATATCCCGGCAGCCGAAGGCTTTGCGCTGCACAAGATTACGCTGTATCGTCTGCGTGCCCTGCTGGCGGCGACCAACGGCGACGACGTTGCCTCTCGCGACTTCGTCATGCAGTACCGGGCCATGGCCGCCGAGCTGGGCTTCGAGGGACACCTGGCGATGGCCGAGGCGATGACCGGCGGCTGAGGCTAGTCCGCGTCACCGCCGGCCGAGCTGTCACCGGAACCCGTCGAGGCCGCGCCGCCCGCCGGGTTGGCTTTGGCGGGCGCGCCGCCCGCCGGCTTGGCTTTGGAGGGTGCTCCGGCGTTTGAGGTACCATCGCTGTGTCGGTCTTTTTTGTCGTGAATCCGCTTGCTGGACAAGCCAACCGGCCCGCGCTTGCCGGACCGGTCCGGCCCAGATCGGTCGGATTGAGTGTCCGGGTCGGCTCCCGGGTCGTCCGCCGAGGTCGGCCGGTCCTTGTCAGCCTGGTGCCCCCGGTCCGTAGTTGACGTGTCGGTGTCGGCTGGCGGCTCGGCTACGGCCGGCTCGAGTGCTGCCGGTTCATGGATGTCGTCGGATGGCTCCCCGACGGGGGCGGGCTCTTTGATGGCCGGGACCTGTTGCTTCTCCCTCGACGACACCGTTGAATCGCTGAATTGTTGCCCGTCCGCGGTCGCCGGGGTGGTGTAGGCGGTCAGTGGCTGGATAGTGAACCGCGCCGCATCGGTGTTCCCGGATTGGGGCGGTGACGGTGGCGCGGCAGGCTCGCTTTCGCCTATCCGCAGGGCATTCTCGATCCCCTCTCCGATCGCGTCCGACAGGTTGCCCGCCACCGTCGCCGGGTCGTGCATCGGTCTCAGCCGTGCCGGTGTCGGCTCCCACGGCGGGATGCTGCGGTCGTAACCCAATTCCACGATCACGCGGAAGAATGGCTCCACCACATCGATCAGGCGTTCGGGCACACCGAGAATCCGCAACGGTTCGAACAACGGCAGATCTTCAGTCTCGAAGAAGTAGTAGCTGGTGCGGCCATGGGTGCCCTGGTAAGTAGGCGGCGCCGGGTCATCGGCGAGGCTGACCGCGAGCCCGTCGAAATGGACGAACACCATACCCAGGATTGCGTTCAGGTCTGCGATCAGGTTGATCGGGTACAACGGGAAATCGGCGAAGCCGTCGTACTGACGGTTTGTGACGACGGTGTCGAACTGGGTGTCGGTCGGGGCCGGACCGTTGAACGTGAAATCGAGGATGGGAATATGCAGACCCGGGAAGCGGGCAAGTAAGCCACCGTTGGGCAGATTGAGTGTGCCGCCTTCGACGAAATCGATGTCCGGTGCATCAGTTCCTACCGGGTACTGTTGGGCGAGCTTGCGTCGCTCCACGACGGTGATCATCGAGCCTTGTGAGTAGCCGTAGAGCACCAGATGGTCGTTGCCGTGCGCGGCCGTCGCCCGCTCTAGATCGCCGACGCCGACCCGCAGCGACTGGTCACGGTGAGGTCGAAGAGCCCGGTCAGCTTCCACCACGGCAAGTCCGGCCACGCCGCGGGAACGACGGGGGCCACTCTCGGGTTCCACAGTGCCAGCGCCAGTCCGGCAACGCGGAAGAGGCCGGTCAACGGCCAAAACTCCTGGGGTGTCGTCACCGCGATGTAGTCGATGTCCTGGCCAGGATGGGTCGGCGCAATGAACTGCTTCTTGACTGCTTCGATGTAGTAGTCATTGGGCGTCGGAATGGATGTTCCGCCTAGGACCAGTGCGGTCGCGTCGGCGGCCAGTCGCACATCGGCTGAATGTGTACGGGACGGTTCCGTGCTCGCGATCGACGACGTCGCCAGCGCTGCGGCGGCGACGGCGGTGGCAGCCCTTGTGACGGCGGTCCGGCACACCGGACGGAATGCCAGATGCGGTGCGGACTTCGTCTTCGTGCTGTGCATCGTCGTCTCCATTCGTGAGTCCCGACGATCAGCGTCACGCACCCCCGAGGCCGGTAGTCCAGTAGTCGGACACTGGGATCTGTCGCACGCGTTGGTGGCGCTACTGGGGCCCGCGGAGCAGGGCAGCGAGTTCAACGCGGCTGCCGGCCCCGGTCTTTCGCATCGCCTGGTAGATATGGCTTTCCACAGTGCGTAGTGACAAGGTCAGCCGTTCGGCGACTGCGCGGTTGGACAGCCCGGCACCGATCAGCATCGCGATCTCGCGTTCGCGCTCGGTCAACGGTAGCGGTTCGGCGGACTGCCGAAGCGTCGGCGTCACGATGCCGCGTTGAGCAGCCAGGCCGGTCGCCCGGGCCGAGCAACCCAACGCCGATCCCCGCAGCCCCCGACCGCGATACAACAACGCCGCATGAGCGGCCACATCCGCGACGGCGACGAGGTCGCACACCCGCTCGAAATCCTCGGACACCGCAGCCAATTCGGCGGCGTCACCGTCGCGCAGGGCGACGGCGAATCGGGCGGCTACGCCGACGCGTGGTCCCTCCACGATCGCTTCAAGCTCACGCAACCTGGAGGCGCCCGACCGGTCTCCGAATTGTGTCGCGGTCTGCAGGCAGAGCACCTCCGCTGCGAATTGCCCTTTGGCTCTCGCCCTTTCGGCCGCTGACAGCACGATGGTGATCGCCTCGCTGACAGCGCCCTGGCCGGCAGCGACCCACGCGCGGGCGATACTGCGCTCATAGTTCAGCGTGCGGAACCTACGTTGCAGACGGTCCAGTGCGTCAAGCGCGGCGGCGGCCTCGCCGGTGAAACCACGCATCGCCAGCGCGGTCGCGTGCGGCACCTGATACCGGAACCCCCAGCCGAGGGCGTGGGAGGC
>CAZEHT010000171.1:0-5397 GCA_964511995.1 uncultured Mycobacterium sp. | reverse complement strand
CGCCGCCGCCGAGGAAAATCAGCAGCAGGAACGCGAAGCAGTACAACACCGCGAGTTCACCCTTGTTCTGAATGGGAAATAGGCCGTGCGGCTGGTGCTGCCAGAAGTAGGCGACGGCCATCTGCCCCGCCGCGATGAATGACGCTGACCGGGTGAACAACCCCAGCATGAGCAGCAATCCGGCGACGAGTTCGATCAGCCCGGCCCACCATACGGGCCAGGACCCGATCGGGGCCGCCCCGCCGTTGTCGACCGGCCAGGCGAACAATTTCGCCGTGCCGTGCAGCGTGAAGAGGAAACCGATTACCACGCGATAGATGGACAACGCGACGGGCGAGAACGCATTCAATCTGGGTTCGAGGTTTCGGATTGTCATATGCCCGACCATACGCGTTTGAATGGATCAATCGGTCGATAGAAAAGCTAGAAAGCCGGAAATCCCGGAAAGTCGGAAAGCCACAGCAGCCATTTCAGCGAAAAGGCATCGGGTGGTTTTCCCCGGCGAAGGCGTGGCGTGGCGTCGCGCCCCGAGTCACCGGAGTCGCGCTCGCGGGTCGTGATGCTGCCCACGCGACGGCTGTGAAGGCCGGGTGCCGGGGGCTGTTGTGAGCCGTTCTCACACCTTTTCATCTGAGGTTCATCTCCCGTCCAACCCCGTTGCATACGTTCAGGAACGACACAGCCAACGCGCAGGAACGGAAGGCGGGACAGGTGGCAGGTAGGACCTTTGGCGGCCGATGGGTCATGGCGGTCTCGGTGCCGGTGATCACGGGTCTGGCATTGAGCGCGTGTGGAAGCGACAACAACGCTCCCACCGCCCCCACGTCGGCGGGCGGTGACACATCGGCGACGGGGCCGGCCGAGTGCGGCGGCAAGAACGAGGTGACCGCGGAGGGCTCGACCGCGCAGCAGAATGCGATAGCGCTGTTCAACCAGGCGTGGGGTCGGGCGTGTCCCGGCAAGAACCTGTCCTACAACCCGACGGGTTCAGGTGCCGGGGTGACACAGTTCATCGCCGGCAATGTCGATTTCGCCGGTTCGGATTCGCCATTGTCCGACGATCAGACCGGTCCCGCCGCGCGGCGCTGCGGCGGCAACCCGGCATGGCATCTTCCGATGGTGTTCGGCCCGGTCGCGATTGCCTACAACGTGGAGGGCGTGGAGACGCTCACCGTCAACGCCGACCTGCTCGCCAAGATGTTCCAGGGCCAGATCACCACCTGGAACGACCCTGCCATCGCGGCGCTGAACAGCGGTGTCACCTTGCCCGACCAGCCGATCATTGCGATCTACCGGTCTGACTCATCGGGAACCACCGACAACTTTCAGAACTACCTGAGCGCCGCGGCGCCGCAGACGTGGACCAAGGGCGCCGGCAAGGAGTTTCAAGGGGGCAGTGGCGAGGGCGCCCAGAAGTCGTCGGGTGTCGTGCAGGCAGTTCAGGCAACCCCCGGTTCTATCGGATACGTGGAGAAGGGTTTCGCCGACCAAGCGAAACTTCCCATGGCGCTCATCGACAGCGGCAGCGGGCCAGTGGCGTTGACCGACGAGTCGGCAAAGACTGCGATCGACGGGGCGGAGTTCGCCGGTGAGGGCAACGACCTGGTGCTGGATCTGAACTCGCTGTACGCCTCCAATGAGCCCGACTCCTATCCGGTGGTGCTCGCGACATATGAGGTGGTCTGCTCCAAGGGCTACCCCTCCGACACCGCGACGGCGGTGAAGTCGTTCTTGAAAACCGCCGCCACGCAGGGCCAGGAAGGCTTGTCGGCCGCGGGTTACATTCCGCTGCCCGACACGTTCAAGGAGCGACTGGTCACTTCGATCGACGCGATGACCTAGCCCACGTGGCTGGGAGTGAGGTTGGTGAGGTGAATGGATAAGACGATTGGCAACGCACCTGCGCCGGTGGTCGGCTCATCCTCGGAGCCGGACCCGCGCGAAGCCGGCTCGGCGATAGTGATCGCGGAGCCGATAGCCCGTCCGCCGGCGACACCGACGAATCCGTCGCGAAACGTCAAGTCGCAAATGGGCGACCGGATTTTTCGCGGTCTGTCCCAAGGTGCGGGAATCCTGACCATTGCGCTCATCGCGGCGATCGGTCTATTCCTGTTGATTAGGGCGCTACCGGCACTCTCCCGCAATGAGGAGAACTTCCTTCTCTACGGCGGAAACTGGATCACCACAGACACGTCGGCGATGCATTTCGGTGTGCTGGGGCTGTTCCAGGTGACCGTTTTCGTGTCGCTGTTCGCGCTTGTCATCGCGATGCCGGTAGCCCTGGGGATCGCGATATTCCTGACTCAGTACGCCCCGCGGAGGTTCGCCGGCCCGTTGGGCTACATGGTCGATCTTTTGGCCGCCGTTCCGTCCATCGTGTACGGCATCTGGGGACTCTACGTGTTGGCGCCGGTACTGCGTCCCTTCGCTACCTGGCTCAACGAGCACCTGGGCACCTGGGTTTTCCTGTTCGGCACCGGAAACGCCTCGGTCGCCGGTGGCGGAACCATCTTCACAGCGGGCATCGTGCTGGCGGTGATGATCCTGCCGATCATCACCGCGGTCTCTCGCGAGGTGTTTGTCCAGACGCCGGCCGGTCACATCGAGGCGGCGTTGGCGCTGGGAGCCACCCGCTGGGAAGTGGTCAAGACCACCGTTCTGCCGTTCGGACTCTCGGGTTACATCAGCGGAGCGATGCTGGCCCTCGGCCGGGCGCTGGGCGAGACGATTGCACTGTTGATCATCCTGCGCGGTACGCAGAAAGCCTTCGGATGGTCGCTGTTCGACGGCGGCTACACCTTTGCGAGCAAGATCGCGTCGGCGGCATCGGAATTCAACGACGAGTACAAGGCGGGCGCTTACATAGCGGCGGGCCTGATGCTGTTTGCCCTGACGTTCGTCGTCAACTCGCTGGCGCGGGCCGCCGTCGCAGCAAAGGCACGCTCATGACTGCCGCAGGAACCGCAACCGTCGCCGCGAAGCAAGACGAGCCGACATTTCAAGGGCTCAGCCGGCGCCGCAAGCTTGCCGACCGAACGGCGACCGTCCTGGTGACGTTGTCGGTCGCGGTAGCAATGGTGCCACTGGTCTGGGTGTTGTCCTCGGTGATCATCAAGGGTGCCGGCATCGTCACCTCGTCCACGTGGTGGTTCAACTCGCAGGCGGGTATGACGGCCTTCGCGCCCGGAGGCGGCGCGTACCACTCGATCGTCGGCACCCTCTTGCAGGGCCTGGTGTGCGCCGCGATCTCGATTCCGATCGGAATTTTCGTCGGCATCTATCTCGTCGAGTACGGAGGTGCGACCCGGCTTTGCAAACTGACCACCTTCATGGTCGACATCCTCACGGGGGTGCCGTCCATTGTCGCGGCGCTGTTCATCTACGCGCTGTGGGTGGCGACGCTGGGGTTCGGCCGTTCCGGTCTTGCTGTGTCCCTGGCTCTGGTGCTGCTGATGATCCCGGTGATCGTCCGGTCCACCGAGGAGATGCTTCGTGTCGTACCGATGGATTTGCGCGAGGCGAGCTACGCGCTGGGCATCCCGAAGTGGAAAACCATTGCGCGCGTGGTCATTCCGACGGCGTTGTCGGGTATTGTGACTGGCATCATGTTGGCCCTGGCCCGCGTCATGGGCGAGACGGCGCCGCTGCTGATCCTCGTCGGCTATGCGCAGGCGATGAACTTTGACATGCTCAACGGGTTCATGGGCTCGCTGCCCGGCATGATGTACGACCAAATATCGGCGGGCGCAGGCGCCAATCCCATTCCGACGGAACGGCTCTGGGGCGCCGCCCTGACCCTCATCATGCTCGTCGCGGTACTCAACATCGCCGCACGATTCGTCGCCAAGTTTTTCTCCCCGAAGAAAGTGTAGGAGCGGGCATGGCAAAGAGGTTCGACCTCAAGGACGTCAACATCTATTACGGGTCATTTCGCGCGGTCGCCGATGTGACGATGTCGGTTCATCCCTGCAGCGTCACGGCATTCATCGGTCCGTCCGGATGTGGCAAATCCACCGTGCTGCGCACACTCAACCGCATGCACGAGGTCGTCCCAGACGCCCGCGTCGAGGGGTCGGTGCTCCTCGACGGTGAGGACATCTACGGTGCAGGCGTCGACCCAGTAGGGGTCCGCAAGACGATCGGGATGGTGTTTCAGCGGCCGAATCCCTTTCCCACCATGTCGATTCGTGACAACGTCGTGGCCGGGTTGAAGCTGCAGGGAGTCCGCAACCGTGCGGTGCTCGATGAGGTGGCGGAACAGTCGCTGAAAGCCGCCAACTTATGGAACGAGGTCAAACAGCGGCTCGACAAACCGGGCGGCGGTTTGTCCGGCGGGCAGCAGCAGCGCCTGTGCATCGCGCGGGCCATCGCGGTGCAGCCCGACGTGCTGCTGATGGATGAGCCGTGCTCGGCGCTGGATCCGATCTCGACGCTGGCCATCGAGGATCTGATCGCCGAACTCAAACAGGACTACACCATCGTGATCGTGACGCACAACATGCAGCAGGCGGCACGGGTCAGCGATCAGACGGCGTTTTTCAACCTGGAGGCCACCGGAAAGCCGGGAAGGTTGATCGAGATCGATGACACCGAGAAAATCTTCTCCAACCCGGGTCAGAAAGCGACCGAGGACTACATCTCCGGCCGGTTCGGCTAGAACCGGCGTCAGATCTCCGGCCGGTCGGCGAGCACCGGCCTCAGCGATCGTCGAGATCGTCGTCGGGAAACTCGCCGGTGACTTGAAAGATCACCCGCCGGGCCACTTCGACGGCATGGTCGGCGAACCGCTCATAGAACCGGCCGAGTAGCGTCACGTCGACGGCGGCCGCCACTCCGTGCTTCCAGTCTCGGTCCATGAGCACCGTGAACAGATGCCGGTGAAGGTCGTCCATGGCATCGTCTTCCTCGCGAATCCGGGCCGCCTTGTCCAGATCGGGGGACAGCAGCACCTCCTGTGTGCTGGTGCTCAGCTCGACCGCCAAGCGGCCCATTTCGGCGAAGTAGCCGTTGACCTCCTCGGGCAGGGCGTGCATCGGATGCCGGCGCCGGGCGATCTTGGCCACGTGCAGGGCCAGCGCACCCATCCGGTCGATGTCCGCGACGTTCTGGATCGAACCCACGATCGAACGCAGATCGCTGGCCACCGGAGCTTGCAGCGCCTGCAGCATGAACGCTTTCTCTTCGGCACGGCGAGTCATCGCGGTGATGTGATCGTGGTCGGTGATCACCTGTTCCGCGAGGACGAGGTCGGCCTGCAACAGGGCCTGGGTGGCCTGTTCCATGGCCTTCCCCGACAATCCGCACATTTGCCCGAGTAGCTCGGTCAGGGCGGAGAGTTGCTCCTGGTAGGCGGTACGCATGCGCTAAGGCTACGTGGCGTGCCCCGCTACGTCATTG
>CAZEHT010000170.1:4347-5481 GCA_964511995.1 uncultured Mycobacterium sp. | reverse complement strand
GGTTGCCGAATTCCACCGCCTGGTGGATGCGGGGCACCTCGGCATGGGCGACGGGTACGAAGCTCCCCGGAAAGCACTGAGGCCAAGTGGGACAGCCCAGACCCGATGCGGTGACGCGAACGATGGCACCGGTCACGGCGATGCCGCCCTGCGTCAGGATCACGCAGGCGGCGATGATCCGCTGGGCTCGCAGGGTCGGGCAGGGAAGCAGGTCGACCGCGCGCCGGAACACGGGACCCAGCCTAGGCGACGCAAAACTACCGGCCGTAGTACGGCACCGGGGTGGGCCGGCCGGGCGAGGTTCAGCTGAACCGGAACCAGCGCAGCGCGGCCAGCGCGCTGAGTGCGCCCCACACCGCCAGCACGGCGATCCCCAGCCAGTCCACCGACGGTGTCATTGCCCGTGACAGCGCCTCGGTCAACGCACCCGACGGCGTGAGCCGAGCCACCCATTTCACGGCCGCGGGAACCGCCCCGCCCTCGAGGGTCAGCGCGCCAAGGCCGGCGAAGACGAACCACAGCAGGTTCGCCAGCGCCAGCACGATCTCGGCGCGCAGCGTGCCCCCGAGAAGCAGGCCCAGCGCCACGAAGGTTGCCGTCCCCAGCGCGATGACGACCCCGCCCAGCAGCAGGCCGATCTGATGTGGGCGCCAACCCAGCGCAAAACCGATCGCGCCCAACAGCATTGCCTGCATGATAACCACCGTGACCACGGCGAGTGCCTTGCCGGCGATGATGCCCCACACCGGCAGGGCGGTGGCGCCCAACCGCTTGAGCGCGCCGTAACGGCGGTCGAAAGCCACCGCGATGGCCTGGCCGGTGAACGCCGTCGAGACCACGGCCAGCGCCATGATCGCAGGCACTAAGACGGTCGCGCGGTTGCCGCCGAAGTCGCCCAGGGGCAGAAGGGTCATCCCGATCAGCAGCGTGATGGGGATGAACATCGTCAACAGCAGTTGCTCGCCGTTGCGTAGCAGCAACTTCAATTCGAGTCCGAACTGCGCGGCCACCATCGTCGGCACCGTCGCCGGCCGGGGATCGGGGGTGAAGGTGCCGGGTTTGAACGGGGCGTCGCTCATCGGCCCCTCCGGCTCTTCGCGCAGGCGCTCATCGCTGCCCTCTGCTCTTCGCGCA
>CAZEHT010000170.1:0-4247 GCA_964511995.1 uncultured Mycobacterium sp. | reverse complement strand
GCGCTCATCGCAACTCCCGCCCGGTGAGGTCGAGGAACACTTCCTCCAGGCTGCGCCGCTCCACCCGCATATCGGTTGCCAGCGCACCCACCCGTGCGCACCAGGCCGTCACGGTGGCCAGCACCTGGGGTTCGATGGCCCCCTCCACCAGGTAATCGCCGGGCGTAGCCTCGATGACACGGTGGTCGGGCAGAACCGACCGCAGGCTCGGCAGGTCCAGCCCGGCCGGAGCGGCGAACCGCAGCTGGTCCTCGGCGCCGCCGCGCATCAACTCGGCCGGGGTGCCTTCGGCGACCGCGACCCCGTGGTCGATGATGACGATCCGGTCGGCGAGTTCTTCGGCCTCCTTGAGATGGTGGGTTGTCAGAACCACCGTGACGCCGTCGCGGCGCAGGCTTTCGATCAGCTCCCACACCACAAGGCGGGCATGGGCGTCCATCCCCGCGGTGGGTTCATCGAGGAAGACCAGCTCGGGTCTGCCGACGATCGCGCACGCCAGCGCCAGCCGCTGCTGCTGTCCACCCGATAGCCGCCGGTAGGTGGTGCGGGCGGTGTCGGCGAGCCCCAGCGTGTCCAGGAGCCAGTTCGGATCCAGCGGATCCGCCGCATAGGCTGCGACGAGATTCAGCATCTCGCCGGCGCGCGCCGCCGGGTAGCCTCCGCCGCCTTGCAGCATCACCCCGATGCGGGCACGGAGCCGCGCGTTCTGCGCGAACGGGTCCAGCCCGAGGACCTCGATGTCGCCCTCGTCGGGGCGCAGGAATCCCTCGCACATCTCGACGGTGGTCGTCTTTCCCGCTCCGTTCGGGCCGAGCAGCGCGAACACCTCTGCCCGCTTAACCTCCAGGTCCAGTGTCGAGACCGCAGTGGTCGACCCGTACCGCTTGGTGACCCCGCGCAGCCGCAAGGCAGCCGACTCCGCGGGCTGCGCGGGCGGGGTTTTGTCCGGGCTCACGGGGACCCAGCGTAGGCGCCCGCCGTGTCAGTCCGTACATCCGCCGCCGGTAGCCCGCGCCAGGGCAGCCGCCGGTGGGTAACCGCGATCAGCAGGAGCACGATGACGAAACTGGCCAAGGTCGCGTCGACGATCTGGAACAAGGCGAACCGGTCGCCGTTGGCGGTCGGGCCGAAGATGCCCACGATGAGCGTGACCGCGATCGTCGCGACTCGGAAGCCGGGTCGGGTCGCCCAGACGGCCAGCGGGATGATCGCCCACAACAAGTACCACGGCTGCACCACCGGGAACAGCAGCACCGTCGCTCCCAGCGCCACGCCAAGGCCGCCGACGGGGTGCAGGCGCCCCCGCAACACCGCGAGCAGCAGCCAACTGACCAGCACCGCGATAGCTCCGACACCGATGCCGCGGGTGAGCGACAGCACGGCAGTGGTGTGGTCTCCCAAGCCGAGCAATATGCCGACCTGGCCAGTGCCCAGTGCCAACAGGGTGGGCGGCGACATCCAGCTGCGCACCACGTTGGCTGTGCCCAGCGTAAAGAGCCAGCCGAACCCCAGCCCACTGGCCCATCCGACGACGGTGATCACCCCGAGCGCGAGCGCACCCAGGCAGCCGCACGATAAGACGAGCGCCTTCGCGCCGGATCCCCGGCGGCGCGCAAGGACCATCGCGACGAATCCCAGTGCCAGTAGTGAGGGCAGCTTGACTTGCGAGGACATGGCGATGAGCACCGTTCCGAGAACCAGCATGGCCAACGGCGTCCAGGCCAGGAGTTGCGCGCGGGACCGCGGCCGGCGGACAGGGCGGGGGACCAGACGCTGCGCAGACTCGATACCGCGCAACGCGAACTCGGTGCCGGTCAGCATCAGTCCGAGCATCAGCGCGTCATTGTGGATCCCCGCGACCAGGTGCATTAGCAGGAGCGGGTTGGTGGCACCGAGCCAGAGCGCGCTGACTTCGGCTACGCCGCATCGGCGGGCCAAACGAGGTGTCGCCCACACGATCAGTCCAACGCCGACTAACACCACCATTCGGTGACACAGCACCGCCGCGACGACGTTTTCGCCGGTGAGGGCCGAGATTCCCCGGCCTATCCACAGGAAGAGCGGGCCGTAAGGCGCGGGCGTCTCCCGCCACAGGCTGGGGACCGACAACGTGAAGACGTGATCGAGACCCAGGCCCGGAGCCGGACCAACCAGGTACGGGTCGAGCCCGATGCGGGCGATCTGGCTTTGCGCTAAGTAGGAGTAGACGTCCTTGCTGTACATCGGTGGCGCCACCAGCAACGGCAGCATCCACACCAGCAGCGTGCGATCGAGCTGACCCCGCGACATCAACCGGCCGTTGGCCGCCGAGCGCAGCGCGAAGCGGCCCAGCATCAACCACGCCAGCGTCATCATCACGGCGCCGGTGGTGGTCATCGTCAGCGAGACCGTTTGAATACGGGAGGGCAGATTGAGCAGCCGCACGCCGAATGTGGGGTCCTGGACGACCGGACGCGCTCCGGCTCCGAGCGCCCCGATGCCCATCAGCATGGTGCCGGTGGCGCCGAACAGGCGAGTACGCTTCAGCGCGACGAGTTCGGCGTCGTTCAGCGGCGAGCCGACAGGGCGTTCGTTGCCGTGCAGATGTGCGATCGTCGAACTCAACGAGAGTCGACCGGCTGCCACTCGTGCAGCGTAGCGGTCGCGGTGTTTCACACTCGGTGTGACGATCGCAACGCTGCTGGATAAGGGTAACCTTGCTAGATCCGTTCCCGGAATTGCGTCACACTGGTGTTGTGAAAATCCGCACGCGGGTACCGTCCCGAGCCGCATCCACGGCCGCAGGGCCGGCCGTGCCGTACTCTCAGGACGGCCATACCCGCCGGGCGATCATCAGGCTGATGCTGGAGTCGGGACCCATAACCGCCAGCAGTATCGGCGAGCAGCTGGGTCTTTCCGCCGCCGGCGTGCGGCGCCATCTCGACGCGCTGATCGAGGCCGGCGACGCTCAGGCCAACGCCGCAGCGGCGTGGCAGCAGGAGGGTCGCGGTCGTCCCGCCAAGCGCTATCGGCTGACCGCCGTGGGGCGGTCGAAGCTCGAGCACACCTACGACGACCTGGCATCTGCAGCCATGCGCCAGCTACGCGAGATCGGCGGCAACGAGGCGGTGCGCGTGTTCGCCCGCAAGCGCATCGACACGATCCTGGCCGGTGTCGCCCCGGCGTCCGGGCCCGCCGCCGATAACGTCGAGGCGGCGGCAGGCCGCATCGCCGAGGCGCTGAGCCGCGCCGGCTACGCTACTTCCACCGCCCGGATGAGTGGTCCGGTCAAGGGCGTCGAGATCTGCCAGCATCATTGCCCGGTGTCGCACGTGGCCGAGGAGTTCCCGGAACTCTGCGACGCCGAGCAGGAGGCGATCTCCGCCGTTTTGGGCACACACGTCCAGCGTCTCGCCACCATCGCCAACGGCGACTGTGCCTGCACCACCCACGTTCCGCTGACCGCGGTTCGGCGTCAGCACGGCTGACCGCAGACCAAAAGGATCCCCGGCGGTGCAGCCCACACCGGGGCCACGACGAGAGCAAGGAGGGTGTCGCCATGACACTCACACCGGAAGCCACGCCGGCTGGGCCCCTGACCCAGGAGGAGGCCATCGCCTCACTGGGTCGCTACGGGTACGGCTGGTCGGACTCCGACGTCGCCGGCGCCAGCGCACAGCGCGGGTTGTCGGAGGCGGTGGTACGCGACATTTCAGCGAAGAAGAGTGAACCGCAGTGGATGCTCGACATCCGCCTGCGCGCTCTGCGCACCTTCGGCAAGAAGCCCATGCCCAGTTGGGGATCAAACCTCGACGGGATCGACTTCCACAACATCAAGTACTTCGTGCGCTCCACCGAGAAGCAGGCCACCTCCTGGGAGGAGTTGCCGGAGGACATCCGCAACACCTACGACCGGCTGGGAATTCCGGAGGCAGAAAAGCAGCGCCTGGTTGCCGGAGTAGCGGCACAGTACGAATCCGAGGTGGTCTACCACCAGATCCGCGAAGACCTTGAAGCGCAAGGGGTTATCTTCCTCGACACCGACACCGGACTGAAGGAACACCCGGAGATCTTCAAGCAGTACTTCGGCACCGTCATCCCGGCCGGGGACAACAAGTTCTCGGCGCTCAATACCGCGGTGTGGTCGGGCGGCTCGTTCATCTACGTTCCACCGGGCGTGCGTGTCGACATCCCGCTGCAGGCGTACTTCCGCATCAACACCGAGAACATGGGTCAGTTCGAGCGGACGCTGATCATCGCCGACGAGG
>CAZEHT010000169.1:0-5640 GCA_964511995.1 uncultured Mycobacterium sp. | reverse complement strand
CGCCGCACCGCGACCCCGCCGCGGCGGAGCCAGAACCGCGATTAGCCGGAGAATCGACGAAGACGATGTCCACATCGAGGTTCAGCAGGTGCGCGACCGAGTCGAAGATCCGCGCGGCGATCTCGGGCAGGGCGTCCAGCAGGAAGTCCATCGCCCGATACGCCGCGTCGTCGGAGAACCCGCCGCCACAGTCGGTGATCGCGGCCTGCTCGGCCACCCACCGGGTGGCGGCCAGCTTCGAGCCCGGTTCTAGTGCCCGCTGCGCCACCAGCGCGAACAGCACCCGCTCGGTCAGCGCGGCGTCGATCCGCCGGTTGGCGGCGACCCCGCGCAGCGCCGCGCCGATGCCCAACCGCTCCCAGAGTTGGTCGAGGACCCACGCCCCGCCGAAGCGTCGCGAGTCGCAGATGTCGATCTGGCCGGTGTGCGCCGCGGCGATCGCCTGCTGCGGGTCCAGGAACCGGGAGATCGAGGCGACCAGCCGGGCCAGCGCGTCGCGGTCCACCGTCTCGGCGCGGCCGAAGTTGTGGATCACCTTCGCCGAGGGCACCCCGGTCACCGGGTGGCGTTCGCTGTGCGCCAGCTGCAGATACGACACCGTCGACCCGTCGCGGTTGCGTCGCTTGGTCTCCCGCAGGTACACCCCCACACCGTAGACACATATCCGCTGGTGTAGTCCAGCGACACGCCTAATGTCGTGTGCCTACACGATTTCGCGTTTCGGGCGACCCCCCAAGCCTCCTATCAGCACAATCGCTCCGCGCTACCCCGAAATATGCCTACGAACTCCGGAAGTCGGGGCTGTAGCTGGCTAGTCTGAGCCCGGCGCATGCCCTTGCCCGCTCCGCGCCGGCCCAGCCCCCTGAAAGCCAATCGTCGCGATCACCGGTCCGACCGCGCTGCACTTCGAATTCGACCCTCGGACACTGAACATCAACACAGGCCCGTCGTACGTAGCTGATCGTCCACAGGACGAAGGACGGTGCGCCAAGGGCCTGACGGAGCCGGGAGCCGCGGTGAGCCAGCTTCCGGGGTGAAGGTGCGGTACGCTTGGCGTCCGTGCCGATAGCTCGAAGCGACACGACGATCGACGAGGTGCTCCTGCGGTTCCTGGCCGAGCAGCGGGAGCGGCTCTCGGCGCGGACGTTTCGCCGGTATGAGGAAGTCGTCGAGCTGCTGCGGGACTGCCTCGACGGGTACGCCCACCAGTCCCTGGACGACGAGGAGCGCCGGCGCTGGGAGGCCGGGTTCGAGACGAACGAGGACGGTGCCTTCTGCCGCTTGTTCGGTCCGGAGAAGATCGCGGAGAACCTCGGCGAATTCCTCGACTACTTCATGGTGCGCAAGGTGATCGCCGGCCAGGAGCTGTTGAAGGCCTCCGGCACGGTCACGGGCAAGTTGGTGCGCTGGCTCGGAGAGCGGGGCTACATCGACGGAACGTCTGCCGATCAGGCTGGTGATCAAGCTCGTGAGGCCACGCGCGATCTGCCGAGGGCTGATCGCCTGGGCACGCTGCTGCACGACGTCACCGATCAGGCGCCTGCCATCGATCCCGACGATGTCGACGACGAGGACTGGGTCGAGGACTACCTTGAGATCGTCGATGCCGAGCCCGGCAAGATCTGGTTCGAGAACGGTGTCGGGCCGATCGCCGTGCCGCGAAAGGCAAGCGATCTCGCCCGCCCCGGTTGGTCGGCGTTCGTGACCGCCGCGAGGATTGACAAGCGCTGGCACTTGCTCGAGATCGGCGTCGTCTATCCCTGAGGTCCCAAGTCAACGGCTGCGGGATCGATGGATGTATACCGCCATTCCTGACCCGGTGCAAACGGCGGCTTTGGGGTGGGGAATTTCCTCGAGGAGTCGGCTCCGCGGTTACTGCTGATCCTGAGCGGCGGCGTCGGCGTCGTTGAAACCCAAGTCGGCGGCGACGGGCAAGCGGTCAACAGCGGGGTTGTCGCCCAGTGTATGCGCGACGGATTCAACATCGTCGTATGGACCCAGGATGTAGAACGGAGATCCGTTGTATCCGAACTGAATCGGGCAGGGTCTCGACCACGTTCCGAGGTGGTCTGCCGCGGTCGCGAAGTCGCGACGAGGTTCAAACCTGAGCCCGCGTGCGAACTCGACCGCGCCGAACACCAGGTGCTGCGCCAGCTCCAGTGGCGCGGACACGCCGGGCTCGTCATAGCCAGCGAACGCCATGTAACGAAGCTTGTCTAGCCGTTTGGTGGAAACCACGTCCGGACCGATCACGTTCTTACGCCAAGACGAAACGTATCGACCAGGTACTGGGTGGTGTCGAATGGGCTTGGTGGGGTAGGTGGTAACGGCGCTGCGGTTGCGCTTGCTGTGGCTGTTGGTGCCGGCGAGGTGTCGTATTGGTTGGTTTGAGGGTTGGCTTGCCGATTCGGTTATCCGGTCATCGTGTGGAATCTGATGTGGGGCGGGTTTTTCCGGTCACGCTGCGCAGACCTGCCATCCGTGGCCCGTGACGTGATGCAGTCCGAGCGCGCCGAGGCGGGCCAGGTTGACCGCGGCGGCCAGCAGGGAGAAGTCAGCGGCGACCTTGGTGATGCCGCGGACTCGGGCGCGGCGCCCGCCGTGGCGGCGGCGCATCAGGTGGGCGATCTTGCGTTCCACTTTCGGGCGGGTCGCCCGGTAGTTGGCGACCCAGGCGGGATCGGCCTGGGCGGTGCGGGCGCGGGCCAGGCCGGCCTCATAACGACTGATCGTGATGGTGCGGCCGGCGGCCGAGCTGGTGCACTGGGTGGCCAGCGGGCAGTCTGCACACGGCGCGCCGAACACCGCGGTGCCGTCGTCACGATCACCTCTTCGACCTTGTCCAACAGGATCGACGGCGGGCGACCGGTACGCGGCTCGTCAATCAGCTCATCGAGGCGCTTGGCCCACGAACCGGGCCCGCCATTTGCCCACGGTGGGCAGCGACACGCCCACCGTCGCGGCCACCGCGGTGTTGCACAAACCCTCGCCGCAGGCCAAGACGCTCCGCGAGCGCAACGCCAACGCCTGCGACGACTTCGCCCGCCGCGACCACCGCACCAGCTGGTCACGCTCCTGGCCGGTCAGCACCAACTCGCCTTCGGACCGTCCACGCTTCGCCATACACCCAATTATGCTGCATAGCAACGCTATTCGGACGGTACCCGCACCGCAGCCGCAAGACACGATTAGATAACGAATTTCCGGCGGGGGACACTAGCCCGCTTGTTGGGGGGAGCGAATTGCGTTGCGGCAGTGGACTTCGTGGCGGGGACGGGTGGTCTGGTACGGGCCAAGTCTGCGCTGCGGCCGGTCTTTAGTTCGGCAGCCTTTTTCAGCTCACCCACCACGTCTTCCACGCCCCGCGCGATTGATGCGACGTCGTCGACGTTGTCGGGGCAGGCGACGATGCCCACGGCGAAAGTGCCCCCGTAAGACACGGCGGTGATGTTGAGGTTGGCGCCCTCACACAACGGTGCCACGGCATGTACACCAAGGACCCGTGACCCGGCGCAGGAGATTTCCTCGGGTGGGCCCGGAACGTTGGAGGTGACCACGTGAGCCAGGGGAGGATGGAATCGCGACAGTTTCAGGCCGGTGTAGAGGGCAGCCACCTGCCCGATGACCACCGGCGGAACCAGATCTATGACGTCGGCGAGATTGACGGGCGGCGCTGCTCGCCGCCGGTTCTTGATCCGCGATGTCGCGGCGCGAATACTGGCCAGCTGCTCCACCGGGTCGGCGAGATAGACCGGCAGTTTGACCACAGCCGGCGACCAACTATTCGATGCGTGGTCATCGGCGCCGCGCGTCGAGATCGGCATCAGGCTGCGCAGCGGCTGAGTGGGCACCGTGTCGTACTCTTGCAGCCATCGACGCACCGACGATGTTGCTGCGGTGAGGAATACATCGTTAACGGTGACGTCGAACGCGTCTGTGATAACGCGCAGATCGTCCATCGTCACCGCGGCGAACGCGACGCTGCGTCGCGCGGTGATCGGGGCATTCAGCAGGGTCCGTGGCGAGCTCTCGTCTCTATCGGTGATCGGGGCATCCGGCCGTTGCGGGTCGCCACAGGGGAGCGCTCGGCGGACCGGTCGCAGCGCGGTTCCTACCACTGACTTCACCACTGACTTCACCGCTTGCGGGGCCACCTTGGCGGTGATCCGAACGCCGACGGCGGTGTTGGCGGCGATCTCGTCGATGATGTCCAGCGCTATCGCGGCCGCGACGGGCATCCTGGCAGCGGCCGGCTTGGGCGTCGCGGGGAACTCAGCATCTGGATCGGTGGTCATCAGTCGGGGCAGCATCGAGGTCACCGCGCCCACACCATCGGTCATGGCGTGGGAGAGCTTGATCACCACCACCAGCCGGCCGTCGGCGAGACCCTGCACAACCCAGGCGTCCCACAGTGGGCGGTCACGGTCCAGCCGCTCCCCGTGCAGCTCGCCGATCAGCGTGGTCAGCTCACCCATGGTGCCGGGCTTGGGCAGCCGCACCCGATGCAGATGGTCGTGGACATTGAATGCGGGGTCCTCGATCCATACCGGCTGTCCCAACCCGAAGGGTTTGGTGAGCAGACGCTGCCGGAAACCCGGCATGGCCGCAGTGCGCTGAGCCAGCAGCCTTAAAACCGACCCGGCGGTCAACTCGCCGCGCGCTGCCGGATCGCAAAACAGCACCGCCATCACATGGGTGGGCATCACCGCCGTTTCGCCGTGCAGCGTGACCCCGTCCAGACCGGTCAACCGTTTCATCATGTTGCTCCCTCCGCTATCCGAGCTGTTAGCCCACGCTTGCTCGATAACTTTCCGCCGCATCGCTCTGGCACTCGGCTACGACGGCGCTGGCCACACCCGAACCCCCTGGCATCCAGGGGAATTCGGTATTCGCCAAGCCACTGCCTCGTCATGTCAGCGGCACTTGTGTATACACTACACCGTGGACGATCGATGTTGGTCAACAATGTTGACACTGCGATCGACGAGGCGCGGCACTGGCCTGGCACCGGTCAAGGCGGATACCGACGAAGCCCACGAGAAGAGGCCGGAAAAGAGGCTCCGGAACGAGGCTGAGCCGCGACCAGCGCACTGGTCTGGTTGTGCCGGACGAAGAGGGTGCTGGCGATGGAGGCGGAAACGTTAAACGGACCAGTGCGTACTTCGTCCGGGACAACCCGATTGTGGCTTACCGCCGCCACGCGGTTGCCGGTTGGGGTGTGCGACACGAATGGAGGTGACGTGGGTTGGGGCTGGTCCCTGCGTAGTCTGGTTGTGTATATAACAGCCAGATAGGAGTGGGAAGTGGGCGACGGCGCGCCGGAGGACCTAGAGCAGCGACGGGCGCGACTGTATGAGCAGCTGGCCGCGACCGGTGACTTCCGGCGGGGCTCGATCAGCGAGAACTATCGCCGCTGCGGCAAGCCGAACTGTGCGTGCGCGCAACCAGATCACCCCGGCCATGGGCCGCGCTATTTGTGGACGCGCACCGTGGCCGGCCGCGGCACGAAGGGCCGGCAGCTGTCGGCCCAGGAGGTGGGTAAGGTGCGCGCCGAGCTGGCCAACTACCACCGTTTCGCGCAGGTGAGCGAGCAGATCGTGGCGGTCAACGAGGAGATCTGTGAGGCGCGCCCACCGAACC
>CAZEHT010000168.1:0-5730 GCA_964511995.1 uncultured Mycobacterium sp. | reverse complement strand
CAGTGATTCGAGGGTGACCTTGTAGCCGAGCGATTCGAGTTGGTGCACGGCGCGAGCCTTCGACCTGGCTGGGGCACGGCGGAGGTAGTAGTCCTTACCTGGCTCCCGGTAGAGGCCACCGCTGGTGAGCATGTGCCAGGCGGCGACGATCATGGCGTGCTCAACGGCGACCAGCGCTCGCATCGGTCCGCGGTGAGCGGTGATCCGCTGAAATTGGCCCAGAAGTACGTGTCCTTGCGCTTGATCACCGACAGCGCGGCGATCCCCAGCGCGCCTTTAAGGTACCGATCACCGGGACGCGTGCTGGTGGACTTCACTTGCCGGCGGACTCGTTGGAACCGGGGCACACTCCGCACCACGAGGCCAGATGATCCGCGGTCGGGAAGACGCTCATGTCACCGCCGGTCTCGGCGATGAACACCTCCGCAACGATCCGGGAAATCCCCGGGATGCTCATTAGCAGCTCCTGGGTTCCATATGGAGATGTTCATGCGGCATGGCGAGCTCAGACGTCGCGTCGAGGAGATTCCTGGAGGCGTGCGCACCACCACAGAGACGGATGCGCCCGAGCTTGTTTCTCACTTGCAGGCGCACGTGTCGGCGATGTACGCAAATCTTGACCAAGACGCCGAGGTTATGTGCATGAGTGCGACCCTGCCGACATTGTTCCGTCGAGCCACCGACTACCAGCGCCGGATCACGTTCACCACCAGGGGCGTGGTCGCTGTAGAAACCTCAACCGGTCCGGACCTGACCCAGGTTTTACGTGCGCACGCGGCCGAGGTCACTGGGTTCGTCAACGAAGGTATGCCAGCAATGATGGGTCCGGGGATGATGGGCACTAGGGGGATGATGGGCTCCCGCTGATGCACAAGCAGTATCTGACGTGCGCGCAGTAATTCGCCAGCACGATGACGGCTGATGGTGAGACCGGAAACGACCTCGCCCACAACACTACTCAGTCGGCTTATTTGCGCGCAGCCGCGAGGCGTCTACATCCCGGTGCCGTAACCTCTCGTCGCGCAACGTGATCGGCCGGGACGTAGAGGACACCGCGTTCGGTGGTCACCTAAACCATCGAGGCGGTGTTCGTACCCACATCGGCAGCTATAAACAACGCGCCAAACCGTCGCCTGGACCACGACCGCTGACGAACTCCTCGGCAAGAAACCTAAATCGATCACCAAGACGCGACATTAGCGCGGTAAAGTGCAGCGCCGGCGGTGATTCCGGCCCCTGCGGTGACCAGCATGATGGGGGTATGCATCGGCAGGTGATCGGCGGCGCGCTCGAGCGCGGCGGCCAGCGATGCGGTATGAGTGTTCTCATCCTCACCGATGATGATCCGCTCGGCAGCGATGTCGAGTTGCCGCGCCAGTTCACCACGGTAGCCGGGCCGTGCGGGCGCGGCGATAATGGCGCCGATATCTGACGGCGCCAGCCCATCGTCGTACAGGCGGTTGCGTGTCGCGCGCGCCGCCGCACTAGCCAGCCGCTCGTCGAACACCTGCGACTCCTGGAATCGCAACACATTGCGCGCATCGCCGGAACCCACTGTGGCGCGGAAGTTCTCGCCGGCGTCAGGCTCGTTCACCCAGCTGACCCGCCCGAGTCCGCAGTCGTCGTCGGTCCAGTGGCACAACAGCGCCGCGCCGACGGGCGAGAACGGGAAGTCTTCACTCATGCCGTGGCCGGGATCGGCGTCACTGGCGGTGATGAGCGCACAATGGATCGTCTGTGATCGCAGAAATCCGTCGACGATCTGCAACCCGTTGAGGATTCCGCAGGTTCCATTGGCGATGTCGAACGAGAAAGTGCCGTGCGCATCGTCATGGGGATCTTCGGGATTGGAGCCGATGTCTTCCTGGATCAGCGCGGCCAGCGCGGGCTCGCCCAGGTTCTTGTCGCGGTAGATCCCGACATTCACCAAGAGATCCACATTGTCGGCGTCCCGCTGTGCCGCTCGAAGACAGGACTTGGCCGCGGCGACGGCGAGGTGCAGTGCGCTGTGTCGTCCCCGCCAGCCGGCGCGGGTGACGACTAGCCGGTCAATGACTGTGCCCATAGCGATTCACCAGATCCTGGTCCACGGTCACGAGAACGACACCGATCTCCAGACCTGACGCCAACGCAATGAGCGCGACCCTTTCGCCGGGCAGAATCCGTCCTGCCTCGAGTTCTTCAACGAGCGCGACGGTATGCGTTGTCGATGCCGTGTTCCCGTAGCGGTCGACGGTGATCACGGCGTCGTGGCGGGGACTGTCTCCGAAGACTTCGGACATCTTGGCCATTCCTTTGCGGATCGCTCTGGCCGACGTTTGATGGGTGATCACGTGGTCGATGTCATGGATCGCGATGCCCGCCGCATCGAGCACTTCGTGCAGCAGCAGTGGGGTGTCGGAGATGGCTGCGCGTTGAATTGCCCTGGAGTCGGTGAACATCCGCGCGCCCGGGTCGCGGCCTTTCGGATACGCAAGGCACAGCCTGCTGTGGTCGGCGATGGTGGTGAAACCGGTCAGGCTGATTTCACCCGACCCAGGGCCAGCTCGTTCCAGCAGCAGCGCCGCGCCGGCATCACCCAGTGTCAGGCAGGCGAGCTCCTTGCTCATGATCGTGCGGATGTGGCGAGCGGCGTTGCGCCCCAGCGGGGAAATGTACTCGCCACTGACCACCAACCCGCGTTCGACGATGCCCTGCCGTATCCAGTTGTTGAGAATGGTTACGCCGGTGAGCATTCCCGCGCACGCATTCGAGACGTCGAATGTCATCGCGTTGGTGGCGCCGATAGTGCGTGCGACCGCGCTGCTCATCGTGGGCTCGAGCCACTGGATGAGGCCTTCGTGGAGCTTGGTGATGCTGCAGTTGATCACGACGTCAAGCGAAGAGGCGTCGAGCTGCGCCTTGGCCAGGCAGTTCCGGGCGGCCGTGCCGGCAAGACTGTACGAGTCCTCTTCCCCGGCCGAGACGCGCCGCTCGTGGATGCCGGTGAGGCGCTCCAGGTCGATGTGCGTGTGATGCCGCGTTGTCGACATTAGTTCGTCGCTGGTCAGCCGGGCTGCTGGCAGGTGCCGGCCCACCGCGGCCAGGCGGGCACGGTACGGCGCACGGGTGGCGTCCTTCGCATCGTCCATCACAAGCCAATGGGTACTCATGAACGTTGCCCTCCTTCGGTTCTCGCACTGATCTCAGCCAACACCGCGTCCACCACATACGGTGCCGCGGCCTGCACGCTCGGCGTCAAGTCGATGCCGTAGCCGGTCTGCTCCGCCTCGACGGCGAACAGGACGACCTGTTCAGGCATCCGGCCGAGAGTATTCCCCAACCCGAGCAGTGTGGCGATGTCCACGCCGTGCGAGCTGACGGCGGACGAGCCGACGAGTTGGTCCTTGGTGCAGCGATGGATTCGGCCGGGTACCGACGACGTGGCGACTGTTGCGTCGACCAGCGAAGCGAGCCGAACCCCGGTCCACGCATCCAGTACGGCACTGGGATCGCCGGTCCCGATCAGGACCGAAAGACCCGGTATGGCCTTAGATGCGACGGCTGCGGCGACGACGGGGCCGACGCCGTCGTCGCGTCTGAAGCTGTTTCCGATTGCGATCACGGCGACGTGCGCGTTCACGTCCGTCGCACCGTCAAGGTGAGAATGCGCTGCGCAGGAAATACAGGGGTCGTAGCTGCGAATGAGCTTCTCGCACATCGCGGTGAGCTCTTCGTCTGGTGTGTCCAGGTTCGCCGACACGAGGTCGGCCAGGTCGGCTTCGATCGCCGCTGGTTCTGCGACGTGGGCGCGACGATGGTGGCCGATCTGATCAGCCCGTCGTCACCGATCCCATTTCGGTGATAAAGCAGGCCGCGTGGTGCTTCGCTGACTCCGTGGCCTACGGCTGCGCGGGGCGAGACTTCGACGAACGG
The DNA here is from genome assembly GCA_964511995.1 of uncultured Mycobacterium sp. Lineage (GTDB taxonomy): Bacteria > Actinomycetota > Actinomycetes > Mycobacteriales > Mycobacteriaceae > Mycobacterium. Next base: position 1,815 of record CAZEHT010000168.1, on the reverse strand, counting down.
CCGCAGCGGGCTTTCGTTGGCGTCGATGATCCGTAACGCCTCTGCCAGCACGATCGCGTTGCCGCGCAGCGTCGGTCCCACAACCCGGTACCCACGCCCTGTCAAGACCTCGATGAGGCACCGCAACCCCCGAGTCTCCAACATCGCGGCACTCATTGCCCAATCCTCTGGCCACTACGAACTGCACGGATAGGGCGTTTGGCAATGACCCGAACGTCGAAAGTCCCTACTGCATTGCTGCGAGTATCCGAGAACCCTGTCCAGGGTGACGATCGCCGCCAAGTCACATCCGCGCACCGAGGAACGCGTAGCGCGAGGATTCTTGCGGCTCTGCGTCGGTGACGCCGTCTCGACCGCCAGACCACACCCGCTGCCGCGGCGGATGCAGGAACTGCTCCCATGATTGCGGTCCCGCCGAATGGCCGAACGCGGCGTCGTCGTTGCGGCACCGCACCCGATAGTGACCCGGCGCCGTCTGCATGGACGTCGACCGCGACAGCGAGATCGTCGCCTTCGACTATGGCCGGTCGTCGGCAGCGGCGGCACTGCCACGTCGATGACGAAATGGGCAGAGTAGCGCACATCGGGTTCGCCGATGATCGTGACCGACGACGGCAGGCTCGACAAATCCCGGGACCAGCGCACCCCAACCTCGTCGGCCTCGGCCACATACAACCGGTCGTTGAAAGGTTGCCAACAGTTGAAGTTGTTAGTGCGTGCCAGGCAGCTCGTAATCGTTTGGCGAGAGCCCGCCGAGAACGCCCAAGCCTTCTTGGATGCATTGGGGGTTGTACCATCCGTCGATGTAGCAGAAGAACGCCGCTTGCGCCTCTGCTCGTGCGACGAAGAGGTGGTCCCTCTACCCAGCTCAACGTCGCACCGCTACCGTCGGATTGGTGGCCCGCATCAGGCCGGCCAGCCTCGTTGAAGGGATGCGAGAATGTCCACCCTCGCACCGCCGCGAGGCATCTTGGTCGGATTCGACGGTTCGCTACCGTCGAAGGTGGCGGTCGAATGGGCCGCCCGCGAAGCGGCGTTACGCAAGGCCCCCTGAGGTTGGTGTGTGTGCTCAACCCGCCGATGTTGAGCATGTGGCCGGAGGAGCCGATGCCCGCGGAGTACGCCCGCTGGCAGCAGGAGCAGGGCCGCACGGTGCTCGACGGGGCGCGCGAGGTCGCCGAGCAGGCCGCAAAGGACTCCGGTGGCGTCATGGTGGAGACCGAGATGCCGACGGGGTCCACAGTGCCTATCTTGGTCCATCTGACCGCCGCGGCGGAAATGATCGCGGTAGGCGCGCACGGCCGCGGCACTTTCAAACGTCGGATGCTCGGGTCGGTCACTTCCGGTGTGTTGCGGCATGCCCATTGCCCGGTCGCGGTGATTCACGACACGGATCGGTTCATGGACAAGCCGGCGTCGGTGGTCGTCGGTATCGACGGCTCGCCGGCATCGGAGTTGGCCACCGAGATCGCGTTCGACGAAGCGTCGCGCCGCGGAGTCGACCTCGTCGCAGTCCATGCCGTCAGCGACGTCGAGGTGGTGGAGCTACCAGGGTGGACTACGCCGCCTTGGAAGAGCGGGCCAACGAGCTGCTCAGCGAGCGCTCGCAGGCTGGCAGGAGCGTTATCCGGATGTGCCGGTTCGCCGATTCGTGGTGTGGGGACAGGTGGCCAAGGTGCTGGTGGAACAGTCCCGGTCGGCCCCCGACACGCCCGGGGACCGCAACCTGGTCACCCTGCCGATTCGATGGTGATGCGTTTGGCTAGTGTCCCGCGCCGTTAATTCGTTACATAATTGTAATCGGTGGGCATCGGC
>CAZEHT010000167.1:0-5786 GCA_964511995.1 uncultured Mycobacterium sp. | reverse complement strand
CGCATCTTGACCAACATGGCGGCAGCTGATGGACTGTATGTCTGGCGAAGACAGCAAAACCAACCCCCATAAGAGGAACCGTCGCCGGGGCCGTCCGCCCCGGCGGGGACTTCCTCGCCCGGCCCACCGGACCACAGCATCGCCGCTACGAGGCGTTGCGCGGCTACGTGTTCGAAGGACTGACCTACGAGGCGGCCGCCGCCCGGTCCGGGTACTCGACCGCGACGCTGCGCTCCGCGGTCCGCGACTTCCGCAGGGAAACCGGGTTCTTCCTCAACCCCCGCCCCGGCCCGACCCGGGCCCCGGCGAAAAACGCCGCCCGCGAGAAGATCCTGGCGCTGCGCCGGGCCGGACACAGCGCCAAAGAAATCAGCCAGCTGGTCGCGGACACCGCGACGCCGCTCAACCGCACCGGCGTCGCCCAGGTCATCAACGAGGCCGGCCTGAGATTCCTTTCCACCCCCGGCACCATCGAAAACGACGGCAACACCATCACCGTCCACCTCCGACGACGGACCTACTCACCCGTCCTCCGTGCAGCAGCCATCCCCGACACCACCATCCCCTGGTGGGGCAACCGCACCCTGCACTTCGAATACGACTGACCCACCCACCCGCCACCCAACGGCCCCAGATTCACCACCACACCAAGGGTCCAAATCGCTGCACGAAATCCGCGTTAGACCGCGTCGAGGAACTCATTCACGGCATCGACAAATTCGGTCGGACAGTCGCGAACCAGCCAGTGTCCGCAAGGTTCAAGGACTCGTACGTGTCCGTCCTGGACGAGTTGAGATGCCCGGATCGAGTCCGCCACGGGCACCATCTTGTCGTTCCGCCCGGCGATGATCAGCGTCTTCGCTGTGATTTGCGGCAGCCGCGACGTGAGCGACCAGCTCTGGGGTCCGGCGTTGAACGCCCATCGTTGGGTGGCGGCGAACGCTTCTCCTGCCTGTGGGCGTTTGCCATTGACGAGCACGGCATCGACCAATTCGTCAGTGAGGGCCGCTGAGTTCTCGACGGCGCTGCGGCGCAGCTGCATTCGGGCAAATCGGCATCCCAGGCGCGCATTCCACTTGTACATCTGCCTGTTCACTGCCGGATGGTTAGCGAACCACCGCGTGGTACGCATGAACTTGAATGTCTCGGTGACGCCGCCAGGGTTGATAGGAACGATGCGGCGCACCAGGTCCGGGTGGCTGATAGCCACCTCGAGCGTGATCCAACCCCCCAGTGACAGTCCACCCAGATCGACTCGATTGAGTCCCACGCCGTGGATTAGATCGGCGACCCAGTCGCCGTACCAGGGAATGGAGAACGATGAATCCGACAGTTCGCTCTCGCCGTACCCAGGAAGGTCCGGCGCTATGACGCGACGGCGCCGCCCCAGGGATGCCAGCGCCGAACCATAGGAGACGAGCGCCGAGTCGACACCCCCGCCATGCAGCAGAAGAAGCGGTGTCAAGGTCCCGCCTGGGTCAGCCTCGAACACTCGGGTGCGGGTGCCTTGAACGTCGATGTCACGGAAGCTGACGCCCGACGGAACCGGCAAGGTGGTTGCCGTCATGATGCTCCTCCCTACACCTCGAACAAGCCCCGTACCTTCCGGCGCACGGACAACGGTCGACCTGAAACGCCCTGGGGAATGTGGAGGCTCCTGACCTTTGGAAACGAGGATGGAGTCATGCGGAAGGAACAATCGCGAGGGAAGCCGAGCACCCGTAGGTATAGCCCGGAGGAGAAGGCGGCCGCGGTGCGGATGGTGCGCACGTTGCGGGCGGAGCTGGGCACCGAGCATCGGACGAGCGCCGCGGCGACAACGCACACGCCCGCTTGGTGCTGGTCGCCGCCTCCAGATCGGGCAGGTGTTCATCGATCACGGCTTCGACGTGGTCTTTCAGTCCGCGCTCTCGGAGAGCATTTCCAAGAGCGTGCGCTTTTCCCGTGATCTCCAAGGCCAGCTTGGTGTGTTGCAGCTCGGCTTCGAGCCGGTCGTTGCGCCGGCGTAGCCTGTCCAGCTCGACCTGCTCCGGCGTCCGCCTGGGTTGCTTTGCTTTGGGCGCCAAGCCTTCCCGAGCGCCGATGTCGCGAGCCTTACGCCACTCGGCGATGTGCGAGCTGTACAGGCCCTCCCGGCGCAGCAGGGCGCCGCGCTGTTCCGAGCCAGCCGGCAGCGCGTCGTACTCGTCGAGAATGCGGGCCTTGTACTCGGCGGTGAACGTGCGCCGCCGGGGCCGAGCGGCCGGACCCGGCGTGCCATCCACCACTCCAGTATCGACGCGATTCTCCAAAGATGCGATCGGCATAGTCACGACAACGGTGATCCTGTCTCGCCCTGTAGCGATGATCGGCTACTGCCGCTGTCTCACCTAACCCTGGCACACAGGGATACTTGATGCATACGTCAAAGAAGCGCGACTGCCGTCGCGATCGGCGGGGCTGCAGCGCGCAGTACGCATGCTGCGCTACCCCGATCTCGAGGTGGCGTCCAGATTCCGGTGTAATCGGTGGCGCAGGTTCTGGCTTCGGTGGGTGATGTTACGCGGTGGCGCTGACAGCTTCGGTGCTGTGGGTGGCGGGCTCGGAGGTGTGTGGGGTCGCAGTTGCCGCGGCGGGTGCAGCAGGCTGCGACGGAGGTCTTGAAGCTGGCGCAGTCCGGCTGGGTCATGGTCAATCCGCGCCAGCCGCGCGATGCACGGTCGAGCATGGCCCAGACGATGCTGATGCAGCTGGTCTCACCGGGAAATCGGCCGATAAACTTTGCGCGGCGACGGGTTTCGCCGAAGGTGCGCTCGATGAAGTTCGAATGCCGGATACGGTGATGATGCTCGGTCGGAACCGCAGGTAAGCGGTCAGGCCCTCGCGGTCGGTGGTCAGGATCTTCATCGCCGCCGGGTACATGGCGGCGTAACGGTCGGCGAACGCGGTCAGGCGGGCATCGACTGACTCCACCAGGCGCGGGCCGGGTCGGTGTTGAGTTCATCGGTGTCAAAGCAAGCCCAGTAGCCGTCGCGGATCTCTGCTTGCATCCCGGCCGGGATCTTGGCCAAGACGTTGCCTACCCGGTGGATGAGGCATCGTTGCCGCAAAGCTTGCGGGAAGACCTGCCCGATGGCGGCGATCAGGCCGCGGGCGCCATCGGAGACGACCAGCAGCGGACACGTCAAGCCCCGGTCGCGGAGATCGGTCAGGAAATCAGCCCAGGCGTCGGTCGACTCCCCGGTGCCGGGGCCAGGCCCACGAAGACGGGCTTGCCATCGGTGGTGATCCACCAGGCGGCCAGGACCGGCTCGGCCGGCGAGCCCGGATGCATCCGGAAGAACGAGGCATCCAGGAACAGGTAGTCCAGCATGACATCATCGAGGGGCCGGGGCGCCCAGCTGTCGTATTCGGTCTTAATGGCTTGACATACCTGCGACACAGTCGATTTCGAGATCGCGGCCTGATCACCGAGTCCATCTGCCAGGGTTGGCCTCGACGTCGCGTACCGACAGCCCACGCACGAATGAGGCGATCACCAGCGACTCCAACGCGTTGGTCTTGGTGACGTTCTTGCCGAACAGCCGCGAGGCGAACGCAGCGGTCGTGCCGCACAGCTTGAGACGCTCCAAGGTGACCGGGCCGGCCGTGGCCTTGACCGTCACCGGCCGATAGCCGTCACGCGGCCCGGACTGCGCATCCGGTGTCGCTGCGGTGCGCTGGTAGCGGTCACGGCCGAGGAACTCGGTCACCTCGGCCTCCAACGCGGCCTGCATCAGCAACTGTGCGCCAAGGCGGGCCACCTCCTCCAGGATCTCGGGCAACTCACGATCAAGGCCGAACAGCTCGTCGATCTTGGCGCGGACACGGTCGATCGGCAATACTCGTGCAAGCACGAGCGTAGGTTCTTTCTTCGACGACTTGGTAGGTCTCGAAGCAGAACCTACGCCCGGCCCCATTTACACCGGTTTCAGGACACGACCACGATCTCGAGAATGAGTACGCCCAAGCGTGGAATGAGTGGGAAACCGCCGACGACTCCGCCGCGTGGAACGGAACTGCTGGAGACGGCCTCGCCGATACTGCGCGGTGAGATCTGGCAGATCGATTTTGATCCGGCCCAAGGAAGCGAAGCGAACAAGCGCCGACCGGCTGTGGTTGTCAGCAATGACCGGGCGAATGCCACCGCGACGCGCCTTGGCCGGGGTGTAGTGACGGTCGTTCCGGTGACCAGCAACACCGACAACGTGGGACGAATTTGGTGTGTAGCAGCAAATTATTGAGTCATAGTGACCACCCAAAACAGCCCCATTGATATGACGAATCAGATGTCTAGCAGCAAATTATCGAGTCATGGTGACCAGCTGAATCTGTCTCATGCCCATCTAGACAACTTCGAACTTGCGAATAAATCCACTACTCGATTCCTAAGAAACCGCTGAAGATGAGCGTTTCGGGAGCCTAAAGTTTGGACGGCGGCGACGGTCTCAGCGATCCGGAGTTGGCCTGCGCGGGCTTCCCCAGACCAGCCCGAGGCCCGTCGCGGCCCAACCGAATCGATGGCGCATAAAGGGGAGTTGAGATATGCTGACCACTGAACGTGGGATCGTCAAATTCACGGCTACGTCAAGGAACAAGCATAAGCTACTGAGCGTAGCGGTGGCGTCGGGGTTGGCGGCGGCCGCATCGCTGAATATGGCCGCACCGGCCAACGCATGGTGCGTGGGACTCAGCGGCATCGACATTCACCTTGGCGGTGGCGGCGGCTGCACGAGCACCTTCGGCAACTTCTCAATCGGGTTAGGGCCGAACGCAGTAGCGAATTCCAATGGATTGATCACTGGCGCCATCGCGTTCGGCGACGCATTTGCGGACTCGACGGGTATCCTCACCGCCGCCTGGGGGGGTGGCACGGGGTCGGCGGCATTCACGAACGGCAGCGTTAGCTGGGCCGTCGCGCAAGGCACAAACGTAGTCGCACAGGCAGGCAACCGGGCCGCTGATTTGGCCAACTTCGCCTTCAACTTCGGCAACGCCCAATCGCCGCTTCCGCCCCCCAGCGAACCCCCCGGTCCCTCGACAAGCCTTGTTAACGCAGGTTTCGGCGGCTTCAACCTCGCGGCCAATCTTGGCGGCAACGCCAACAGCCAGGATGGCACCTTCTATGACGTGCGGGTGCTGGCGGGCGGCTCAACCACCAATCCTCGTGGCTTTGGGAACGCGGCGCTCAATCTTTGGGCCAACCGGAACGATGTTGAGGTGAATGGCGGCGTTCTCAACGCCGCCATTGCGGTGGGCAATCTGTTCTCCTTCCCGAACGGCAGCAACAACACGATCCATGTGGGCGATTTCGAGGAGGACGACATTGCCAACCTGAGCATAGGATTTAACGTCCAGCCACCCTTCATCACCGAAGGAGATTGCCCAGGGGTATGCGGCAACACCGTGACGGTGCGCAACGGGTTCTTGTCGCTCGCTGGCGCCGTCGGATTGGTCAATCGCGAGGTCACCCAAAACGGGCTCGGTATCACCATCAACACCCCGCTTAATCCGCCCGCTCCCGTCAGCGGCGGCAGTGTCCTAGCGGCGGGCAGCAGTGTCAACCAGTCTGACAGCCAGCAGTCTGGGAGCCAGCCAAGCGGGTCACTCACCAGTGCCGGGCAGACAGTAACCAGCAGTGTCAACCAGTCTGGGAGCCAGCCAAGCGGGTCACTCACCAGCGTCGGGCACAAAGTTCGGCTCCCCAACGGCGCACCAATGCCGGTGCGGCCAGCAACCAGCAATGTCAAGTCTGGAAGCAATGTCAA
>CAZEHT010000166.1:0-6008 GCA_964511995.1 uncultured Mycobacterium sp. | reverse complement strand
GCGCAGTTCGCCTTTCGCTGCGATCCCGGCGGGCCAGTGCACGATGGTGCCGTTGGGTGCCACCCCAGTGCGACGCGACCTGCTTGGTCCACTGGTAGGGAGTGTCCATCGCATGGGCCCAGCCCACCGCGTAATGCGGATAGGACTCTGGTCCACCCCACTTGTCGAGCCGCTCCAGCAGCAATTCGGGTGTCTCCATCGCGGTCAGGCTGTTCATCACAATCTCCTCGCTGAAGGAGCCATTGAGGGTGCCTTCTCCGGACGCGCCGTTGTCGCCGACGATGTAGACGATCACGGTGTCATCGAGAAGTTCGAGATCCTCCAGTTCCTGCACAACCCGCCCGACATGATGATCGGTCTGCTCCAGGTAGCCCGCGTAGTTCTCCATCTGCCGCGTCAGCACCGGCCGCAGTTCTTCGGGCATGTCCTCCCATGCTGGGATCTCGTCGTGGCGTGCGGTCAGTTCGGCGTCGTTGGGCACGACGCCGAGGTCTTTCTGCCGGGTGAAGGTTTGCTCTCGCAATGCATCCCAGCCTTGATCGAATGCGCCCTGGTACTTGTCGGTCCATTCGGTGGGCACGTGGTCCGGGGCGTGGGTGCCGCCGGTTGCGTAGTACATGAAGAAAGGCTGGTCTGGCGCCAGCGCCGTCTGCTGGCGCACCCAGGCGATGGCGTGATCGGCGAGATCCTCGTTGAACGTGTAGCCCTGCTCGGGGGTGCGTGGCAGGTCGTACGGGGTTGTTCCCTCATAGGCCGCGGGGTAGTACTGGTCGGTCTCGCCAGCGATGAAGCCGAAGAAGTACTGAAACCCGTTGCCGGTGGGCCAGCGATCGAACGGACCCGCGGCGCTGCTCTCCCAACTCGGTACCTCGTGGCACTTGCCGAACATCCCGGTGGCGTAGCCGTTCAACCGCAACGTTTCGGCGATGGTGGCCTTGGTGTTGGGCATCGTCACGTTGTAGCCCGGCGCCGAAGTCGCGGTCTCGGTGATCGACCCGAAACCCACCGAGTGATGATTGCGGCCGGTCAGCAACGCCGCTCGCGTCGGTGCACACATCGCAGTCGTGTGGAACCGGGTGTACTTCAACCCGTCACCGGCGAGGCGCTCGGCCGTCGGCGTGTGCACCGGGCCTCCAAACGCACTCGACGCCCCGAACCCCACGTCGTCGAGCAAAATGACCAGGACGTTCGGCGCACCCGCCGGTGGGCGCAACCGCTGGATCGGCGGGAACGTCGTTTCCGGATCCTTGGCGTCGAACGTCACCGCCGCCGCTGAACCACGATCCGGCACCGGCAGCACTTCGCGACCACCTGGCGACCCACCTGGTCACCACCCGACATCCTTGCCCCCTTCCCTCGATACCATGGGCTGACACCAAACCTCAGTGGGTCCACCCTGTCTCGATTACGTCGGCGCTGAACAACTTTGGGCTGCCACTGGTCAGACCTCGGCGACGCAGACCCCGCGCGGTGAGACTTCAAGGCGCCTGCTGAACATCCGCCGAGGCGCGCGGACGGTACCCGGCTTTCCGGCACTCCAACGTCTGACAAAACCAAACTTTTCGGCCATTTGCCTGGCGTCACCGTCGTCTGTAGTGGAGGTTGTAGTGGTGGGACAAGAAGAACCGCACGGCTGGTTGGGTTCGGAGACGCTGGCGACCCGGTCAGGTGACTTCGAGTTCGTCAGCGGTTATCCGACCGACGACACAGCGAAGCGATTGCGCGATCTGCAGCTGTTCAACCGGGCGACTGAGGTGTTCCTGACGCAGCTAATGCCGGTCAGTGAGATGGCATTGCGGCAGGGCCTTCGGGCCTTCGGAGCATCCATGCCGGCACAGGTGGTCATCTGGGAGCAGCTGATGGACGCCAAAACCGTGCTGCTGACGGCGAACACCGAGACGGTCTATTCCCTGAGCCATCTCGCGCTCAAGGATGACGGTCCGACGGTGATCGAGGCGCCGCCGCACATGCTGGGCTTCATCCAAGACGGGCTGCAACGCTACCTAGCCGACGTCGGACCGCTGGGTCCCGACAAGGGAGCGGGCGGCAAGTTCCTGGTCTTGCCGCCGGGGTTCGACAGCCAGGTGCCCGACGGGTATTTCGTGGTGCGGTCGCCGACCTATTCCGTAGCGTTCGCCGTGCGCGGTTTTCAAGTCGACGGAAGCACCGATCAGGCAGTCGAGTTGATGAAGCAGATCCGCATCTACCCGTTCGCGGCTGCGGCGTCGCCGCCGACGATGGAGTTCCTCAACGGGTCCGGCCACGACATCGACACCCTGTTCCCCGACGACTTCGGCTTCTTCGAGCTGCTGGCGATGATCGTGGACGAGGAGCCGCCCGAGGTGTTCGGACCGCTGGAACGCTGGCTCATGCAGGCCATCGGCATCGAGAAGGGCACACCGTTCGACCCTGACGAGAACACCAAGGCCATTTTGGGGGAGGCGGCGCGGCTGGGTGGGGCGATGGCACGAGCCAACACCTATGCGTCATCGGATCCGGATGTTTACTTCTATCCCGACCGCAAGTGGCAGGGCGCGCTGGCGGGCGTCAGCTACACGTTCCTCAAAGACGGTGTCCCGCAAATTGATGCCCGAAACAACATTTACTACATGGCCGCCGGGAACTCTCCGGCGATGATGGACAAGAACGTGGGGCAGGGCTCGCAATACCTGTGGACGTACCGTGACGCCGACGGCCAATACCTCGACGGGGCCAAGAACTACCGGCTGCACGTACCACCGGACATTCCAATCGAGAACTTCTGGTCGGTGGTCGTCTATGACGCCCTGAGCCGCTCGGAACTGCAGAACGGGCAACCACTTCCCTCGATCAGCGGCTACGCCAATCCCTTGATCAACGCCGACGGATCGGTCGACATTGACTTCGGCCCCCAACAGCCCGCCAATACCCACAACTGGATCGCCACCGTGCCGGGACGAGGCTGGTTCCCGATTTTTCGGTTCTACAGTCCCACCGAGGCTTACTTCGACAAGACCTGGAAGCTCGACGACATCACCGCGACGTGACCGCCAACGACCGTCGTAGGAAATGAAAGCGGTCCGTGAGACAAACCCGGACCGCGACAGCCGCGACACCTCGCAAAACACCAGGTCAGCTGCACAAAAACGTCGGTGGCGATGAGGATTCAGAGCGCCCGCCCGGCAATGCCACCACTACCCCGCGCGAGGGCACCTCGCGACGCCGCGCCTCACCACTTCGAGTACGCTCCAGCCGATAAGCACACCCGCCACACCGCGGGCTGTGACTTCAACTCGATTCGAATCAACAATCTGGCTCTCAAACCGGGTGGACTCGAAATCGGGGACTCGCCACCACGGGAAGCCTGCTGCAATTGTTCATGTTCGTGGATAATGACGATTATTTATGAGATTGCCGTGAGGCAACCGGTCGATTCATTCACCTGACCTGGCCAGACGATGTATCCGATCAGCCGTGCGCGGGTTCGAGAGTTGTCCCCTTAGGCCCACTGTTGGAGCACCTGAGTGTCGTAATCGAAGCCTTCTTCCGCCATTGACCGAACGGTTCGGCTTCTTGACGACTTCGTTGCGGCCATAGCGGATCTGGACGTGAACGCGGTGATAGCTCTGGGTTGGCGCGAAGCGCGTCGATGGGTGGCTCGGCTAGTGTTGGCCGGTGCGGATCGAGCCACGGATGCGTCTGACTCGATTGCTGGGTGCCCTGGATAGCGGTTCCAAGTTCAGTGCTCACCGCACCGCCGCGCCAGACGACGTGATCATCGAGATTGACGGAGTTGGCCCGTTGGAATTGCCGGTTCCCGCGGTGCAGGTTAGGCGCCTCCGCAGTATCGCTCGACCAGCCCGGTACGGGTTGGGCGAGAAGACGTTGATCGACTCGCGTGTGCGTGACACGTGGGAGGTGCCCAAGAGCCGGGTGCGGATTGACCGTCGGCGCTGGAATAAGACGCTCGTGCCTGTCTTGGATGAGCTGCGCGCCGAGCTCGGCCTGCCCGGCTGCTGTCGGCTGCGAGCTGAGCTGCACTCGGTCTTGATGTATGAACAGGGCCAATTCTTCGCGCCGCACAAGGACTCGGAGAAGATTGACGCGATGGTCGGCACACTGGTTGTGACGCTGCCGTCGACAAGTCGTGGTGGGGCGTTGGTGGTTCAACATGGTGGTCGGCGGGAGGAGTACCGATCATCGAATCGGCTGCTGTCGTTCGTCGCGTTCTATGCGGACTGCCAGCACGAGGTGCTTCCCCTCAGGAGCGGTCATCGGGTTGTGCTCACCTATAATCTGTCCCTCGTTGGCGATTCATCGACCGGCAATACTGATGCGATTGCCGTTGCTGATGTAACCAGCTGCCTCCGGATGCATTTCGAAACTCAAGACCGTCTGGTCTACCTGCTCGACCATGAGTACACCGAGCACGGATTGAGCTTCGAACGGCTCAAAGGTATCGACGCCGGCCGGGTTGCCGTGCTTCGTGCTGCTGCGCGAGAGCGCGACGACGAGATCGTGCTCGCCCTCGCCGACGTGCACGAGACGTGGAGCTGCGACGAGCCATATCACCGGCGCAGTTGGTATGACGACGAGGACGAGTACGAGCCGGTTACTGAATCGTACGACGTCGGCGAGTTGCTGGATGGGGGCACCACCCTGGCCGCACCGATCGATCCGTCGGGCGCATCCGTCCAAGCCGGCCCGTCCGTCGTTCAGGACGACGAAATGTGTGCGACGACGCCGAGCGGGCAGTTGCAGCCATACGCATCCGAGTACGAGGGCTACATGGGCAACTACGGGAACACGATGGATCGCTGGTATCGGCGGGGTGCTGTTGTGATGTGGCCACGCAGCCGTGATTTCGCGGTTCGCGCCCAGGGCTCGCCCCGTTGGGCATTGGACGCGCTGAGCGGACTGTTGCGCGATAAGGAACTCGCGGGCGCTCGGGAACGAACGGGTTCGCTCGCGCCCTTCTGGGCCGACGTGGCTGGCAGGCAGCTGGACAGCGACCAGCAGGTAGCGGGCGATAGGGCAGAGCTTGGCGCAGCCCTCGACGTTGCGTTCGAACTCGACGACGCGCCACTGGCGACGATGCTGCTGACGCCATTCCGTCTTGACCAGGTGTCCGCGCGGGAAGCGTCGGCCCTGGCCGCCGCCGCCGACCGGTACGGGGCGGGCTGGTCTCGGCAGCTTCTGGCCGAGTGGGAGACCGCTCGCGGTGGGTACGGTCGAGACGTTCAGCGACGTGTGTGGAGCGCTGAACTGCCAGCGCTGTGTCGCGCGCTCACAGAACGCGGTGCTCGGAATGTGGCCAGGGATGTCGTTGAGGTGAGCGCCGCGTGGCTCCTCGCCACGCTGGAGCGGGCCGGCTCGCTGCCGCAACCGTCCCGCCGTGGACACGCACTTGACGAGCTTGCAGGGCCGGCGGCCGGTCTGCTAATCGGAGCGATGATCGCAAAGGACACCGAGGTTGGTGCGAAATTGTCCTCAGCCCTCGGTGCGGATGACGAGCAGCTTCGTTGCGCGGTGACCACGCTTCGCCACATCGCCAAGGTTGCACCCGAGCAGCTGACCGTAGGTGCGATCGAAGGCTTGGCGGGGATCACGCGAATGCGGTTGTCGGCCAGGCTTGCCCGGCCGCCGCGGGATCCCGACGACTGGTCGATGTGCCTGCCGGACACCTGTACCTGCCAACTGTGCGGCGAGCTCCGTGCGTTTCTGGTCGATCCCGGATGTCGCCATTTGGATTGGCCGTTGGCAGAGCAAGGTCGGCGCCATGTTCACGATCGGATCGATCGCTTTGAACTGACGGTTCGACATGAGACGCGACGGTCTGGCCGGCCCTACACGCTCGTACTCACCAAAACTTCGGCGCTGTTCGAACGGGAACGTCGGGTACGCGACGTTGACTCGGTCGATCTGCGTTGGCTTGAGACCATGGCGCTGGCTCGGCCGAAGTGGGACGACGCACGGCCTGGCTCAACGGTTAAGGCCTGATGACCTTCGAACTTGGCGCGCAGTATCCC
>CAZEHT010000165.1:0-6030 GCA_964511995.1 uncultured Mycobacterium sp. | reverse complement strand
GCCTTGACCGACATGACGAAGCCCGGTGGCAACTGTTCCTTCCAAGCGGCAAAGGACGATTCGCTCGGCCACCGGTAGAAGCTCCCGTTCAGCTCGACCGTATCGAATTCGGCTGTGTATCTGGCCAACCACCGAACCTGGGACGACCGCGGCTCGTAGAGCGTGCCGATCCAGTGCTGGTAGGACCAGCCCGAAGTGCCAATGCGTATCACCACACCACAGAGTTACCCGATATACGGCGGCCCACCGACAATCTTCTCGCGGGGATCAGGCCCCGGCGCCGCTGGGACGCTGCCGCCGATTCGCCGTGCTGTCGCGTGCGGTTCAGCTCCGCTGTGTCGGGGCAGCGCGGCCGGCAGCGTACGCGGCCGCGAATTCCAGGTCGGAAACCAATCCATCAAAGGCCTGGGCGCGGGTGTCGGACGAGGCGCGCAATACTGCCGAAGGGTGGACCGTCACCACTACGTGGGGATTCGTCGAGACGTCGCGGTCGGGCAGTTCAAGGAGTTCACCGCGATGCGCCGTGAGCCGGAAGTGGTTGCCCAGCAGTGACTGTGCTGCGGTGGCGCCCATCAGTACCAGGACCTCCGGCTCGACAGCCCGCAGCTCGGCCCACAGCCAGGGCTGACAGGCCACGCGTTCGATACGGCTGGGCGTCTTGTGGATCCGGCGTTGAGCCCTTTGGGACCGGGTGAACTTGAAGTGTTTGACCGCGTTTGTGAGGTAGAGGCCGGCGCGGTCGATTCCCGCGGATACAAGGGCTTTGTCGAGCAGTCGTCCCGCTGGGCCGACGAATGGCTGTCCATGTCGGTCTTCCTGGTCGCCTGGTTGCTCACCGACCAGCATCAGACTTGCCGAGGCTGGCCCCGCCCCGAAAACCGTCTGCGTGGCGGCGCGGTACAGCATGCAGCCATGACACGACCGAGCGGCGGCGGCCAGAGTGTCCAAGTCTTCGGAAGGGGGAACGAATTGCGCTGCGGTGACGCTGCTCATCGGATATTCATTTCGCCGTCGAGTCAGCGAAGCACAGGTCTGGGCGGCGAGCCCAGGTGCTCAGCCTGAATGCCCCCGAACAGCTCCTGCGCCGCAGCGTTAGGCGGTGACGTTCAGCCATGAATTCCGGCCATGGGAACCGCCAGACTCAGCAGGGTCAACGTCAAGAGCGCCCAGCCGGCACCTTGCCAGATCGGCCACGCCCGATGAGCGCGCCAGTCCAGGTACGTCTTGACGAATGCGCCCACGCCTCCAGCGAACAGCACCGCCGACGGGGCGATTGCCCACACGAAGTTTCCCCGCTCACCAGTGGCGTAGACCGCAAACACCGCGAGTGCGACCATCACCACCAATGCCACATAGCCCATCGCCGTCCGGGTCCTGGCCCGATCGTGCCAGCGCTTCTCCACATCGTTGACGTCACCGTCCATGCGAAAACCTCCGGGATCGTTCAGTGCGCATTCCCGAAACACGGCGAACGAAACGTCATAGAAACGTCATAGATTCGACGGCTGTGGTCGTGTCCGGAGTTCCCTGCCGCTGAGCGGGCTTCTTTGGCTGTTCGCTGGGTTTCCGCATAGCGTTGTTGCCAACATGAGTCGGGCCGATCAGACGCGAAGGATTATGCTTTCCCCAACGGGATTGAGTCGCACATTTACGGGTATTCGCTGACGTGTCGCACTGGCACGCGACATTTCTGGCATTTGCGAGACTCGATGACTCGCTACACGAGAAGAGGTGCGGAGATGCCCAAGACCGGCAAGAACGGGCAGGCTAAGAAGAGCGAATTGCCGAGCACTCTGAAGAAGTCATCCGCAAAGGCTCAGCGAACCTTCGCCAAGGCGCATGATGCTGCCGTTGATGAGTACGGCGAAGGGCAGCGCGCCCACCGGGTCGCCTATAGCGCCCTGAAGCACAGCTTCGAAAAGGTGGGCGACCATTGGGAGGCCAAGTCGAAAAAGGGGCCGTCAGATGGGCGGGCCAAGAGCGGGGGCCCACACGCAACAGGGGAGACGGCTGAAGGCGTCGACGCGAACGCGAGCAAGAAACACCTGATGGACATCGCACGTCGGCTCAAGGTCGCCGGACGTTCGACCATGGCCAAGGACGAATTGGTGTCGGCGATCAAGAAGGCCAACCGCCGGGCATCAGCCAACAGCCGCTAGACCCACCACGCGGTTGATCACCGACACACGACGCCTGTGGCCAGTGGACGGAGATCGATTACGGAACCCCCGCGCCGTTGACGCAACCTCCACCGGCGCCGGCCCGGTTTTGCGTTTGATCCAGCGCCGGGGGCGGCAACCGTCGACTATTGCCGATCGCGGTCGGGTAGCGGAGTTGATGGTGGGTGCAGTGCGGAATTCCAGGAAGCGGCCGTCCATTCTCATCCCCGATGCGAGGCCTGTTCTAGACTGCATCCCGAACAAAGGGGATGACACATGGGAGCAATCTTCGATCCCGACAACCTGCACGCGATCGCCAAACGAGCTGTAGGCCGAGAGGGCAGGGAAGCAGCGTTCACGCAGATCATCGCCGATCTGCAACAGCAGTACCCCGGCCACATCCGCGCCGATGTTCCGTGGCTGTTCAACAATGCCGGCGGAGCGATGGGGCAGATGAAG
This sequence comes from uncultured Mycobacterium sp., assembly GCA_964511995.1. Lineage (GTDB taxonomy): Bacteria > Actinomycetota > Actinomycetes > Mycobacteriales > Mycobacteriaceae > Mycobacterium. The sequence goes on along the minus strand of CAZEHT010000165.1, from coordinate 3,412 downwards.
TTACTGCACTGCTCACTGTCGGAGTACCTCATACTCTTCGGCACCCCTATCGGTACCGAAGGTCACTCCGGCCGCTACGCGAGCGAGGTGTGGGACTTCATCATCGATGGCGAGATGTGGTGCTACCTGGAAGGTGAGTTCGAGCGCAGCGTGTACAAGCCGGGCGACGGTGCCTACCTCGGGGGTGGCCGCGTGAAGGGGTACTCGGTGCCCGAGGAGGCCTACATGCTGGAGTACGCACGAGGCCCGATCGTGACGATGCTGCCCTTCGGCCTCGCGGATTCGATCTTCAGCACGGTCGATGTACCGACGGTGGCCAAGACGGCGTGGTTCTACGGCAAACTCGTCGCGGGTGAACTTCTCAAGGGCAAGCTCTGACGCTCATCGCGGCCCCTCGGCACGCGAGTGTGCCTCGGAATCCTCCGATCGTCGCGAGCTAATTACGGATCGGCCTCACACCTGCCCCGGCCATTGCGCGGTTCGCGATTCGATCGGTTGATCTAATCGTGCGACAGGGTGTGGGCCCCTGGCTTTGAACATCGCGGATCTTTTCGAGCACGCGGTGGATGCGGCCTGCGAGCGTGCCGCGCTCATTCGCCGGGGAGTGCACACTGATGTTCGCCGAACTGGAACGCGAAGCCAATCAGCTCCTGGGTAGTGTGTTCGGGCGACCGGGCTATTACCCGATGGAATCACTTGATAGAACGAGACGGTGGGCCAACACCAACCGACGCTCGGTCCGGTACCCAGGCCCGGATGGCTTGACTGCGCCTCAAGCCGAAACGATGCGAGAGGAGTGGGGCCGGTGTGTGACCCGCAGTTGAAAATGGAGCGCGACGGCGATGTCGTAGTGCTCACCATGAACAACCCGCGCCGCAAGAATGCCCTGACACCCACCATGATCGCCCTGATGGCCGAGGCGTGGAACGAGATCGACAACGACGACGGCATCCGCGCAGCCATCCTCACCGGCGAAGGTTCGTCCTACTGTGTCGGAGGCGATCTCGCCGACGGGTGGATGGTCCGGGGTCCGAAGACAGGGGATGGTCCCGCGGAGCGTGCAGGAGGTGCGCCGCCCGCGCCTTCGATCCTCAGTGAGGGATTGCTGCTGAGCCGTTCACTGACCAAGCCGCTCATCGCGGCGGTCAACGGGCCTTGTTTGGGCGGCGGCTGTGAGATGTTGCAGCAGACCGACATCCGCATCGCCGAGGAACATGCGACCTTCGGTCTGCCCGAAGCTCAGCTCGGCCTGATCGCGGGTGCCGGTTCGACGGTGCGACTCAAGCGTCAGATTCCCTACACCAAGGCCATGGAGATGATTTTGACCGGCGACCCGCTGACCGCCGCGGAGGCCTATCACTTCGGCCTCGTCGGCCATGTCGTACCGACTGGCACGTCGCTGGACAAGGCCAGGCAGATCGCGGCGCGCATCGCCGCAAACGGTCCGCTTGCGGTGCGCAACGCCAAAGCGTCGATACTGCGCAGCGGTTGGCTCGACGACGACGAGGCGCGAAAGATCGAGCAGCGTTTCGTGATCGAGGTGGTTCGCTCCGCCGACGCCAGGGAAGGCCTGGCCGCGTTTGCCCAAGGGCGTCGGCCCAGGTTCACCGGTTCGTAGCGGCACACTGCGCTGATACTTGCGCCATCGACACCAGCGAATCGGACTCGGATCCGGTTGAACGAATTCGCGTGTTGGGTTTCGCGACGGGGAGTGCCTACGCTATTTTTGCTGGCAGTGTGAATCGACCCGAAGGCCAGGCCATGAATATCTCGCTCAGATCCGTCCTTACCGCGAGCGTCGTGACTGCGACAGCAAGTGCGGTCGTGTTTGCTCCTGCCGTTGTGCCGCTGCCCGCCCGTGAGCAGGTCGTCCCGAAGACGGTGTCGTCGCAAGCTTGGTTGCCCACGGCGCAGACGACCTATCTGGGCGAGGTGCCGTCCTGGGTGCTAAGCGTCCTCCTGCCGAGCGCGGGCGCCGCGTTACCCACGCCGATCCCCAACGATGCGGTTCAGGTAACGGGAATCAACGATTCCATCAAGAACATCTACAACGCGATCGAGCCGTGGGTGGAGTGGGGCTTTGACGTCGCGGCCTACGTAGTTGGCTGGATTCCATGGGTGGGCTGGTTCGCACCTCAGATCTCGATCCTCTACGACTTCGGCGAAGCGATCGTCCGGTCATTCGTATTCAACGGCGCTGACTGGCTTTTCGGACCGTTGGGTTTCAACGAGAAGGTCAGCAACATCATCGGTGACGTCTGGAACGCGTCGTGGCAGCTGCTGTGGGATGAGATCTACTGGCTGATTCCGGTCCCCCCGATTCCGATTCCCCCGATTCCGCCCTGCCCCGACTTCTTGTGCGGCGGCTGGATAGGCGACGCGGTGGTCACCGCCTCGGGTTGGTTGCGCGATGGCAGCCTGTGGATTTGGGATCTCTGGGACCAGCCCATCAAGGGCTGGATCGACAGTGGGGTCGAGTTCGCCAACGACATCATGGATTCCTTGAATTGGGTTCCGTTCGTACCGCTGATCCAGTTCGAGACCAATTCGATCTGGGGGCTTAAGCAAGGTTTGGGTGATGCGCTGGTCTACTTCGCACAGGACATGATCCGGGCGGGTGATCAAGCGGTAGCGGATTTCTTCAACGGTGGCTTGGTCACGGCAGCGCTCAATGCGACTGAGGCGACCTGGAATTCGATCGTGCTGCGTAGCGGTGAGGCGTGGGACGCACTCGTGGTCTTCGGCCAGGAACAGTGGGACTACTTCACCGGCGGGTTCCTCGATCAACGACTCGGTAGCACCTTCACCGGCGGGCCACGCCTCGTCACCGCCGGTGGGTTGTCGTCACTCGTCGAGGATGTGCGCGCGGCCCTCAACGGCGACATCGACGGTGTGAGTGCCTCCCTCAACGGGGAGCTGGCCAAAGTCGGGGCGTCCCTGGATGCCGACGTGGCGAGTCTGCGTGCCGCAGTCAAAGAGGACTTCGAGAAACTACGAGCGGCGCTCAACGTGGATGCGACTGGCATTCCCGTGGATTTGACGGAGGGCGTCGCGGCGCTGCGGGCGACCCTCAAGGAGGACATCGCAAATCTGCGTTCGGCGCTTCACGGTGCAACCGTCGCGGACACGTCGACCATCTACTCCGAGACGGACACCAAGACGGAGACGGTCGAAGCGCTGAGTGAGTCCGGGGATATGTCCGGGGATATGGCCGTCGACGCGGCAGCCGAGGATGTGGACGGGTCGACAAACAAGCCCGGTGATGGGGTCCGCGGCTTCAAGCGCGGGGCGGGGTTGCACCATCTTCGCGGGCTCGGTGACCGCGGAGACGATGCTGTGGTCGGGCGCCAGGCGGCAGACGATCAAGCCGGTACGCCGGAGGTGGTCGCAGAGCCGACACCGGACGCCACCG
>CAZEHT010000164.1:3118-6093 GCA_964511995.1 uncultured Mycobacterium sp. | reverse complement strand
TGATCGGACCCAACGGCGCGGGCAAGACCACCGTCATCGAAGCGATCACCGGCCTCGTGCCCGCGACCGGTTCGGTAAGCAACTCCGGGGTCGAGCTGCTGGGCAAGAAGGTGGCACCGCATCGCGCGCCTCGGAGTGGGGCGGACGTTTCAGACCGCGTCGGTCTTCGAGCGGCTCACCGTGCTGCAGAATCTCGACATCGCCGCGGGAGCGGGCCGTTCCTGGTTGACGCTGCTGCGGCGCCGACCGCGCGTGCCACCCGCTGTCGACGCCGCTCTGGAGACCATCGGCCTCACCGAGCTGGCTGACCGGCCCGCCGGAGAGCTCGCCCACGGTCAAAAGCAATGGCTGGAGATCGGCATGCTGCTGGTGCAGAACGCCGATGTGCTGCTTCTCGACGAACCCGTCGCCGGGATGAGCGCCGAGAAACGCGACCCGACCGGAAACCTGTTGCGCCGCATCGGTGCCGAGCGCACAGTCGTCGTCGAACACGACATGGATTTCATGCGGGCGTTCGCCACGTCGGTGACCGTGCTGGCGCGCGGGCAGGCGATCGGCGAGGGCACCGTTGCCGAGGTACAGGCCAACGCGAAGGTACAGGAGGTCTACCTCGGCGCACCGCTGCCGGCGGTCGCTGGGAACCGGGCCGAGACGGCGGCCTGCTGATGCTGCAACTGCTCGACATACGGACCGGCTACGGGCGTTCGGACGTCATCCACGGTGTGAGCATCGAGGTGCCATCGGATGGGGTAGCCGCGGTGATGGGCCACAACGGCGCCGGCAAGACCACCCTGCTGCGAGCCACGGTCGGATTGTTGAAATACCATAAGGGCACAGTGGTTTTGGACGGCGAAGAGGTCACCAGGCTGGGACCGTCGGCTAGGGTCGCCCGCGGCTTGGCCTACGTGCCGCAGGGCCAGCAGTCCTTCGGTCAGCTGACCACCGCCGAGAACCTGCAGGTGGTCGCCGACGGCCGCAAGAACGCCAAGGCGCTCATCGACGAGCAGCTCGACCTGTTCCCCGCGCTCAAAGAGCTGCTGCAACGGCGCGGCGGCCTACTCTCGGGTGGTCAGCGCCAGCAGCTGGCGATCGCGCGTGCGTTGATCACCTCGCCGCGCGTGCTGATCCTCGACGAGCCCACCGAAGGTATCCAGCCTTCGGTGGTCGCCGAGATCGAGACCGCCATCACTGCGCTGACGCGGCGCGGCAACCTCGGCGTGCTGATCGTCGAGCAACACATCGGCTTCGCCCTCAAGGCCGCGCAACGCTACTACATTTTGGAGTCGGGCCAAGTAACATCGTTGGGCACCGGAGGTTCGGCCGCCGAATCCGATGTCCGAGCGGCCATGGCGATCTGAATTCAGCCCCTGCCTTTCCCCTCCCCTCCCTCGCTCCTTCTCGCGACTGTGCGTGTCCCCGGTCGCCACGCCGCGTGTTCGGCCGGATTTGTGCACGCTCGCCGGGCCTGGCCCTGCTCTGCCCCTGGCCCGCGACGCAGCTTCAGCATCCGCTACCCGCCCCCGGTGACCACGGGGAATGACATCACGTCTCGTCCGAGCGGCATCTCGTCGTTGCGATGTCCGGTATTGGTGGAAGCGACCGGGATCGGCTCCAGGGTGTCGTAGTTCTTGAGCACGTCGGCGAGTGGCGGCGTCTGCCCGGAGAGATCGAAACTTTCAAACACAAACGGCAATCCGTCGGCGAACACCAGAGACGGGCGATCACTCACCTGGAAATGCAGGTGTGGTCCCCCCGAGGTGCCCGAACTGCCGACATCGGCAATGTGCTGTCCGCGGCTGACGTGCTCGCCCGCGCGCACCGATATGCTGCCCTGGCGCAGGTGGGCGTACTGGGCGAAGCGCCCGTCGCCGATGTTGATCGCTATCCGATTGCCGCCGGCGTCAGCGGGTGTCGGATCATCATGGGCCGCGTTGACCGCGAGGTCGGGGTTCCCGTCCACCGCCGCCGCGACGATACCGTCGGCGCTCGCAATCACCGGCTGACCGAAGCTGGGAAACGTGTTGGGAAGCAACGGCTCTCCCACACCCGGACGATTCTGTTCATCGAGCTGATTGAAATCGATGGCGAACCGCTGGGCCAGATACCACCGACCGTCGATCGGGTAAAGCGCCCGCCGGTGCGGTCCGTCGCAGCAGCTGCCCAGGGCCAGCCACCTCGGGCCCACCAGCGGCGGACTGATCGCCACCGGTGGCCGACGATCGACGGCCACCGGCTCTCCGGTGAAACTCAGGTCCGCAGTTGGTAACGGCACTTCGGCGGGAGGATCGATGGAGATCCGGTGGGTGATCTTGGCGGGCACGCTGTCGGTGGGAAGCGGAACGTCCAGCCACACAATGGCCACCGATGAAGACGGCAGCTGCACGGTCGGCGTGTCCGCCGATGCTGCCGGCGATGTGGCCGAGCGCAGGTGGGCGCCGGACAGGCTGATCAGGGTGGCATCCGAATCGGCATCGCGCACCTCGATCGTATTGAGTGTGACGGGCGCGGGAACAGCATTGGCCAGCGTCAGCTCGTAAACCAGGTGGGCTCGCCGGTCGGTACCGGTGAACCACCGTGGCGTCGACAGGGTGCTTGCGAGCAACGGGGTGATCTGGCCGACAGCCGGTTGGTCGGGAGTTCGCTCGTGCGTCCGTGGTGCCGCACATGACCCGAGCGTGCCGCACACAGCGATCAGTGCGGCGAGGATCCTGGTCGCCGGCGCCGCGTAGGGCCGTCGCAAAACGGCGTCCACCTCATCAGCGTGTCATCGCCACCCGTGCCGGGAAGCCGGTTTGGACGCACAACCCTCAGCCGTACCCTCAGCCATACCCTCAGCTTGTGCGCGGGTACCCACCCCTTCCTCCGCGAGCGTGCGCGTCCCCGGTCGACACACCGGGCGCTCACCCGTATCTGCGCATGCTCGCGCCAGTTCCGGAGGCGCCAGGACAAGGGCGGGGTCAGGCCAGGGCGGGGTC
>CAZEHT010000164.1:0-3018 GCA_964511995.1 uncultured Mycobacterium sp. | reverse complement strand
CAGGGCGGGGTCGGGACCCCAACCCGCCGCTATGCCAGGCGCGAAAAAACCTCAGCAACAACCGATTCCGACGCAACATCGATCTGCTGGCCCGAGGCCAGGTCCTTGACCCCGATCGTGCCGGCGGTAATGTCTCGATCACCGGCGACCAGCGCCAGCACGGCACCCGAGCGGCCGGCGGCGCGCATCGCGCCCTTGATTCCACGCTCACCGTAGGCCACATCGACCCGCACTCCCGCGGCGCGCAACCGCGCCGCCAACACCACCAGTTCCCGTTTGGCCCCGTCCCCCAGCGGTACGCAGAAGACCTCGACGCGCGACGTCGGCCCCGGGGCCACCCCTTCGGCCCTGAGCGCCAGCAGAGTGCGATCGACACCGAGGCCGAAACCGATCCCGGACAAGTCCTGGCCGCCGAGTCGGCGCATGAGGCCGTCGTAGCGACCGCCCCCGCCGATCCCCGACTGCGCACCCAGCCCATCGTGGACGAACTCGAACGTCGTCTTGGTGTAGTAGTCCAGGCCGCGCACCATCCGCGGATTGATCGCATACGGCACACCCAGCGCGGCGAGATGAGCCAACACGGTGTCGAAATGCTGTTTAGCAGCCTCGGACAGATGGTCCAGCATCACCGGCGCGTCTGCGGTCATGGCGCGCACTTCCGGACGCTTGTCGTCGAGCACCCGTAGCGGGTTGATCTGCGCGCGCGTTCGGGTCTCGTCATCGAGGTCGAGGGCAAGCAGGAAGTCCTGCAACAACTCCCGGTACGCCGGACGGCAGGTGTCGTCGCCCAGCGAGGTGATCTCCAACCGGAAGCCGCTCAGCCCCAGCGCACGGAAGCCGGCGTCGGCCACCGCAATGACCTCCGCGTCCAGTGCCGGGTCGTCGACGCCGATAGCCTCTACTCCCACCTGCTGGAGCTGCCGGTAGCGGCCGGCCTGTGGGCGCTCGTAGCGGAAGAACGGCCCCGCGTAACAAAGCTTGACGGGCAGCGCGCCCCGGTCCAGGCCATGTTCGATGACGGCGCGCATCACGCCTGCGGTGCCCTCGGGGCGCAGCGTCACCGAACGCTCGCCCCGGTCGGCGAACGTGTACATCTCTTTGGACACCACGTCGGTGGACTCGCCGACACCGCGCGCGAACAGCGACGTGTCCTCGAAGATCGGCAACTCGACGTCTCCGTAGCCGGCACGTCGAGCGGTGGCCAGCAGGCCGTCGCGGACCGCGACGAACTGTGCCGACTCCGGCGGCAAATAGTCGGGAACGCCTTTGGGCGCACGCAGCGCTGATGAGTCGCTCACTGCCTCAAGTCTTTCAGTACGGGGTTGAACCGGCGCTCGGCACCGATCGTGGTCGACGAGCCGTGGCCCGGTAATACCACGGTTTCGTCGTCGAGCACCAACAGCTTTTCAGTGATCGACACCAGCAGACGCGCGGGATCCACGGCGGCGCCGGTCGAACGGCGCAGCAGAGTGTCCCCGGTGAACACGGTCCCGACCGGACCTTCGTCGGTGTCGGCCATGACGCGGAACACCAGCGACCCGTCGGTGTGGCCGGGTGTGTGGTCTACCGCGACCGCTATGCCGGCGATGTCGAGACACCAGCCGTCGGCCAGTTCGACGACTTCGTCGGGCCCTCCGTAATCGGTGTCGGCGAGCAGCGCGCGGTCGGCGGAATGGATGTAGGCAGGTATCTCCCACCCGGCACAGAGATCCGCGGCCGAAGCGGTGTGCCCGCCGTGGCCGTGGGTGAGCAGAACCCCGGCAGGGGTCAGCTCGTTGGCCGCGAAGTAGTACTCCAGGGTCGGTACTGCCTCGTCGCCGGGGTCGATCACGATCGCTCGGCCGCGGCGACGCGGGGCGACCAGGTAACAGTTCACCTCGGCTGCGCCTGTCGCGAACCCGGTGATCAACACGCCGCCCAGTGTCGCACTTGTGCGCTCCGGGACCGACTCGCCGCGGGGTCGCTCAGAATGCGCTCAGCCGAAGCTGGCAGACTCGACGCGACGCAACGACCGAGTGGAGGACTTCACGCGATGCCGACCAACGAAGAACGGCGTGCCAAGGCCAGGACCAAGCTGGAGGAGCAGCTGGTCAACCAGGGGCAGCAGGCCCGCAGGCGCAAACTCATCGCGATCATCGGTGCGGTTGCCGCGGTGGTGGCAGTCGCCGTGGTGTTCGGCCTGGTGGTGATGAATCGCGAGGGCTCCCCCGACACGACGGCCTTCGCCGACCCCATCACGGTGACGCCGACCGAAACCGAGCCGGTACCAGCCGCGAAGACCCCCGACGGGGGGCCGGCGTCGGCGCTTCCCGCCGCCGCCCCCCTTCCGGCGTTCACGCCGCCGGCGGACCTGGGTGCCAATTGCCAGTACACGCCGGCCGATGCGTCGCCGCGCGAGGTCAATCCGCCGCGCACCGGCAAGGTGCCGACCTCGCCCGCACAGGTCAGCGCCAGCATGTCGACCAGCCAGGGCAACATCGGGCTGCAGCTGGACAACGCGAAGGCGCCCTGCACCGTCAACAGCTTCGCCAGCCTGGCCCAGCAGGGCTACTTCAACAACACCCCGTGCCATCGCCTGACGACCTCACCGACCCTTTCGGTGTTGCAGTGCGGCGATCCCACCGGCACGGGTACCGGCGGTCCGGGCTACGAGTTCGCCAACGAATATCCCACCGATCAGTATGCGGTCGGTGACCTGAATGCACAGCAGCCGGTTTCCTATCCGCGCGGCACGTTGGCCATGGCCAACGCCGGGCCCGGAACCAACGGCAGTCAGTTCTTCCTGGTCTACAAAGACTCGATGCTGCCGCCGCAGTACACGGTGTTCGGCAACATCGACGAAACCGGTCTAACAACACTGGACAAGATCGCGGCGGCCGGAGTGGCCGGCGGCGACCTCGACGGCACGCCGGCGGTCGACGTCCGGGTCAAGTCGATCGCGCTGGACTGACACGCCGCCCGGCGCGCGGCGGTGCAGCCGCCCCGCGTCCCCGCGAGTAGACGCAAAAGTCCCCTTTT
>CAZEHT010000163.1:0-6104 GCA_964511995.1 uncultured Mycobacterium sp. | reverse complement strand
GTTCGCGTCGCTCCCGTCAGTCGCTGCGCTCCATCCGCTCGCTCCGCTCACAGGACGCCCTCGCCTTCGAGCCGGTGAAGTTCTTCGGCGGTCAGTCCCAGCAGGCCCGTGTACACCTCGTGATTGTGCTGGCCCGGTCGCGTCGAACCGGCGAAGCGGATGGTTCCGGGCGATGCGGAGAGCACCGGGACGACACCGGGGCCTTTCACGTTGCGCCCAATCCGGTCGTCCCAGTGGTCGGCAATCATGCCGCGCGCGATCAGCTGCGGATCGGCGACGACGTCGGCGACGGTGTTGATCGGCCCCGAGATGACCCCGGCTTCCGACAGAATGGCGATGATCTCGATGGACGTTCGCTGCGACGCCCAGGTGCCGATGATCTCGTCGAGCTCGTCCTGATGCCGTCCGCGGGCGACGTGGTCGGCGAATCGTTCGTCGCCGGCCAGCTTCGGCTGACCCATCGCGGCGCACAGTCTGCGGAACACAGTGTCCTGGTTGGCCGCGATCACGACCCAGCTGCCGTCGGAGCTGCGGTAGATGTTCGACGGCGCGATGCCTTCCAGTCGGGTGCCGGAAGGTCCACGGACGACGCCGCCGACGTCGTAATCGGGAATGGTTGATTCCTGGATGGCCAAACACGATTCGGTCAGTGCGGCGTCGACCACCTGCCCTTCGCCGGTGACGGTGCGGCGGTACAGTGCCGCCAGCGCGCCCTGGGCGGCGAACATGCCAGCCAGGCTGTCGCCCAGGGACAGCGCGAGCCGTGGCGGAGGGCCGCCGGGGAAGCCGTTCATGTGCCGCAGGCCGCTGGCAGCCTCCGCGACCGAGGCATACCCGGCCTTTCCGGCCTCCGGACCTGTCTGCCCGTAGCCGGACACCCGCACCAAGATGATGCCCGGATTGCGTTGCCGCAGAGACTCGTAGCCGAGATCCCACTTCTCCAGCGTGCCCGGCCGGAAGTTCTCGACGACAATGTCGCAGCGCTCGACCAGATCGAGGAACAGGTTGCGTCCCTCGGCCTCGCGCAGGTTGAGGGTGATCGCTTTCTTGTTGCGTGCGTGGACGGTCCAGAAGAAGTGGTGCCCGTCGAGTTCGGCCTGCCCCCAGGTGCGCAGGGGGTCCGGCTGGCCCGGCGGCTCGATCTTGATCACCTCGGCGCCCATATCGCCGAGCAGCCGCCCCGCGAAGGGTCCCGAGATGAGTGTGCCGACTTCGATCACCCGAATGCCGTCGAGAGGTCCGGTGCTCACTGCGAAAACCCTTGCCGGCGCAGCCAATCGGTGCAGATGCCCACGGCCTGGCGCAGTTGCTCACGCTGGTTTGGGCCGGCGTAGTAGTGATTGGCGCCGGGGATCTCGTGCATCTCCTTGTCGGGGTGTCCGATAGCCGCGAACAGTCGCCGGGTGTGGCTCGGGGTGCACGCGTCGTCAGCGAGGTTGCCGATGACCAGGGTGGGAACGGCGATGTCCGGCCCGGCCTTGAGGGCATCGGCGTTGGCGTCGTCGTAACTCCATTGGGAAAGCCAACTGCGCAACGTGCAGAATCGGGCCAGGCCGACCGGGGAGTTGTTGACCACCTGCGGATCGCCCAGGTAACAGGTTCCGGGCGTGCGTTGGTTCGGATCGACCGTCGGATCCAGCCACCGCGGGTCGGCCATCGTCCCGTGCACGACGAAGGCGAACTCGTCTTCGGGGCGGCCGGCCTCCTTGAGTTCGGTGAGTTTCTCCTTGGCCCACCTGGTGATTCGCCTGTTGCGGGCGATCTGTGCGGCACGGTAGCGGTCGAGGAACTCTGCGGTGTAGGGCGGCTGGTTGGAGTTGTTGGGGTTGTACAGGTCCAGTTCGGGATCGCGCTTGGTCGGGTCGGACTCGTCGAGGATCGACGCGTCCAGCCATTCGGTCATGGTGGCGTGTCGGCTGACGTGGGCGGCCAGCAGCATGATGCCGTCGGCGGGGATCAGTCCCAGCGTGGTCAGGTCGGGGCCGTCGCCGGACGGGCTCGATGTCACCGTCGGGTGCTGCGCCTGCTGCTGGTAAAACACCGATAGCGACCCGCCGCCGCTCCAGCCCGCCAGAACCACCTTCGAGTAACCCAGCCGGGTCTTGGCATCTTTGATGCATTCGCCGAGGTCTTCGACGACCTTTTCCATCAGCAGCGCGGAGTCGGTGCCCCGGAACCGGCTGTTGCAGTAGATGACATGATGACCGGCCCGCGCCAGAGCGTTGATCATCGGCAGATACGCGCCCCCGCCGATCGGGTGCATGAACACCAGCACGGTGTCGGATGTCGCCGCCGACGCATGCACCTTCGGTCGCAGCAGGTGGCTTTCCAGCACTACCAACTCGGCGACCCCGCCGTAGACATCGCGGACACCCGAATCGTTCTGGTAGGCAATCAGGTAGGGAATGCGCTCGTATTGGTGCTTGACGGGCGCGCCGACCGTTGCCGTCATCGGTGTTGCGCCAGGTCGTTGGCGAGGACCTCCGCAGAGGGCACCAGGCGGCGCCGCGTGTCGATGGCGATCACCGACCAGTCGACCCTGTCGAAGTCGTCGAACTTTCGCCGCGCGCGTTCGCGGGCCTTCTCCGGCGCTCCGTGGTGAAGACCCTGTGGCGCATGGGAAATCAGGCCCGGGGGCATCGGGATGCCGTAGAGCGAACCGCCGTGGAAGAAAGCGATCTCGTCGTAGTCGACGTTGCGGTGATACCACGGTGTCCGCTCGGTTCCAGGCACGCTTTCGGCGGGCTTGGGCAGGAAGTTCATCACGTACACACCTGTGGCTTGCATGAACAAATGCACGGTCGGGGGCAGGTGGACGCTCTCCGAGGTGACGACGGTGTAGTCGTCGATGTTGAAGGTGAACGGGAAGTTGTCGCCGCGCCACCCTTCCACGTCGAGGGGATTGAGCCGGTAGTACAGCGACGTGGTGGCCGCCCCGTCCAGGCGACCGTGCATCAGCCGGACCTCGTATTCGCCGTCGACCCGCGGACCATCGCCGTCGTCGAGTGCCTGCGGGTCCGGAATGGTGATCTGCGCGGGGTCGAACGGAAAGTGCCGTCCCAGCGAGCCGGCGGGCGGCACCCGGAATTCGTCGGTGGCCTGGATCATCAGCAGTGTGGTCTCTTCGGCGGGTAGTTGACGCCACGTGCAGGCCTTCGGCAGATAGATCCAGTCGCCCGCGCGGTAGGCCAACGGGCCGAATTCGGTCTCCAGCCGCCCGGAGCCCTTATGTACGAATGACAGCAGGTCGCCGTCGACGTAGCGGACGAAGAACGGCATGCCCTCGGTGCGTCGCGACAGCAGCACCAGGCAGTCGTCGTTGGAGAACATCGCCAGCGGAGCGCCCTGCGCATCGGTGGCATCACCGGGCTTGAGTTCGGAGGTGAGCACATCGACCGGTCGCAACGGCCCCACGGCGCGGTAGGCTGTCGGGTCGTTGCGGCGGTACATGTTCGCGGTGCGGCCGACGAAGCCGCCGCGGCCCAGCTCGTCGTCCTTGAGCCCGTCGAGATCGGCGTGCACCCGCTTAGGCGTCCGGCCTTTACGCAGGTGAACGAAGGATTCCACCATGACTCCCAGGGTTTTCGGCACAAAACCAAAGATGACATTACTTTTTGTTTTGGGCGCCCGCAAGGCCACCGGGCGCCCGCAGGGCTACTGGCGTGCCATCGCGATGCGCGCCGCGGCCTTCTTGGCCTCGTCCGGATCGTGGTGGGAGGCGGGGGCCAGTGTCACCTTCACGGTGTGGATCTTTCCGGTGAATGCGTACGGCGGCGCGTACATCTCCGAGATGGAGGAGCCCGGATTGCGGCCCACTGCGGCGCCGCCGCTGATCCCCAGCGCAAGGGGCACCGTGACATCGAAGTCGGCTTCGCCGACGAGCTGGTCGCCGACGAACAGTCGCGCACGGCCGGGAGTTCCTTTACCGCCGGTCAGGTCCGGAGCGCCGGTGGGTTCGAACTGGTAGCGCAGCGAGTTCCGCCCGGGTGGAATCGGTTCGCTGGAGCCGACGTGCAGTTCCTTTGCGCCGACGTAGTTGTGAACGTACTGCAGCCTGCCGTCCTGGACGAACAAGGTGTAGCCGCCGATATTGCTGCCGTGGCAGAAGATGACACCCTCGTCGCCCGGCGCGAACTCGACGTCGGCGCTGATCGTGTGCACCCGGTTGAGCACTCGGGCCGCCACGTTCTCCGGTACCACCTGCGTGCCGGGGAAATACACGAACTCGTCGCGCTCCGGCGTTATCTGCGGGCGCTCGTCGGCGAACCGCATCGTGCCGCGGCTGTCAAGCGGCAACACGTTGTACTTGCCGGCCTCCGTGTACCACATCGCGATCATCTCGATCAGCCGCGGCCGTTCCTGCGCGGCCAGGTTGTTGGTCTCGGCCGGGTCGACCTCGACATGGTAGAGCTCCCAGCAGGTCGCATCGATTTCGCGCAGCTTCTCGTCGGTCAGCTCCAGCATCCCGAAGCTCACCCCGGCCTCCTCGAACGAGGGACCGGGGAACGGGCAGACGGCGCGCCAGCCGTCGTGGTACAGCGAACGGTGGGCGAACATCTCAAAGTACTGGGTGTGGTGTTTGGTGCGGGCGTCCGCGTCGCCGAAGGTGTGGGCCATGCTCACACCCTCGATCGGCGACTGGGTGACACCCCGCACCTCGGTCGGCGGCTCCAGACCGAGCGATTCCAGCACCGTGGGCACCATGTCGATGGCGTGGGCATACTGATGGCGCAGTTCGCCTTTCGCCTTGATGCCGGCCGGCCAGTGCACCACGAAGCCGTCCGCGACCCCGCCGCGGTAGGTTTCGCGCTTCCAGCGGCGAAACGGGGTGTTGCCGGCGAATGTCCAGCCCCACGAGTAGTGGTTGAAGTACTTGGGGCCGCCGAGATCGTCCAAAGCGGCAAGGTTCTGCTGCAGGTCGTCGGCGACGTTGTTGAAGAACTTGTTCTCGTTGACCGAGCCGTGTGGGCCGCCCTCGGCGCTGGCCCCGTTGTCGGAAATCACCATGATCAGGGTGTTGTCCAACTCGCCGGTCGCCTGCAGGTAATCCAGCAGCCGGCCGATCTGGTGGTCGGTGAATTCGAAGAACCCGGCGAACACCTCCATCATCCGCGCATAGAGGCGTCGTTCGTCGGCCGACAGTTCGTCCCACCGCGCGATATCGGGGTCGTGCCGGGACAACTCGGCATCGGCGGCGACGATGCCGAGTTCCTTTTGCCGCGCGAAGACTTGGTCGCGGTAGGTATCCCAGCCGTCGTCGAACATGCCGCGGTACTTGTCCGACCACTCCTTGGCGACCTGGTGCGGGGCGTGGTTGGCGCCGGTGGCGAAGTAGAGGAAGAACGGCTTGTCGGGCGCGACCTGTTTGAGGTCCGCGATGAATTCGATGGCCTTGTCGGCCAGGTCCTCCGACAAGTGGTAGCCCTGTTCCGGTGTCCTGGGCGGTTCGACCTGATGGTTGTCGAACACCAGGTCGGGATAGTACTGATGGGTGTCGCCGCCGAGGAAACCGTAGTAGCGCTCGAAGCCGCGACCCAGCGGCCAGCGACTGTACGGGCCTGCGGCACTGATCTGTTCAGCCGGGGTGAGGTGCCATTTCCCGATGCAGTAGGTGGCATAGCCGTGCTGAAGGAGCATCTCCGATAGCAACCCGTTCTCGAACGGGATCGCACCGTTGGATCCCGGAAAGCCCGTGGAACCTTCGGTGATGCAGGCCATTGCGTTCGAATGGTGGTTGCGGCCGGTCAGGATGCACGACCGGGTGGGCGAACACAGCGCGGTGGTGTGCATGTTGGTGTACAGCAGCCCATTGGCCGCGAGCCGATCCAGATTGGGCGTGTTGATCGGCGAACCGTAACAGCCGAACTGGCCGTAGCCGGTGTCATCGAGCACGATGAAGACGACATTCGGCGCACCCTGGCCGGCGCGCAGCGGCGCCGGCCAGGCCGGATCGGATTCACCGATCGTGCGGCCCATGCGGCCCGGAAAGGTTGTTCCCGACTGGTATTCGGTCAAACTCATGATTGCCTCCGTTACTGCTTGGCCATGGCGATGTTGAACCGCTGCTCGGCGGTGATCAAATGGTCCTGGCCGTCGTCGCCGAT